>NZ_LR134383.1:2357500-2605000 GCF_900637635.1 Legionella jordanis | reverse complement strand
ACACCGAAGCTGCGGATGTGCACTTAGTGCACGTGGTAGGGGAGCGTTCTGTAGGCTGATGAAGGTGCATTGAGAAGTGTGCTGGAGGTATCAGAAGTGCGAATGCTGACATGAGTAACGATAAAGAGGGTGAAAAACCCTCTCGCCGGAAGTCCCAGGTTTCCTGCACGACGTTAATCGGAGCAGGGTGAGTCGGCCCCTAAGGCGAGGCTGAAGAGCGTAGTCGATGGGAACCAGGTTAATATTCCTGGACTTTTTATAAGTGGTGAAGTGGGGACGAAGAAGGCTAGGTGAGCCGGGCGTTGGTTGTCCCGGTACTGGCATGTAGGCGGAGAGACTTGGCAAATCCGGTTTCTCGTTAACGCTGAGGTGCCGAGTGGTCCTGACCCTTCGGGGTGCAGGGAAGTCATTGATGCCAAGCTTCCAGGAAAAGCTGCTAGCCATAACTTATAGAGAACCGTACCGCAAACCGACACAGGTGGACAAGTAGAGAATACTAAGGCGCTTGAGAGAACTCGGGTGAAGGAACTAGGCAAAATGGTACCGTAACTTCGGGAGAAGGTACGCCCTTGCTGGTTAGTTTCCATGCGAAATGAAGCTGGTGAGGGCCGCAGAGACCAGGTGGCTGCGACTGTTTATTAAAAACACAGCACTCTGCCAATTCGAAAGAAGACGTATAGGGTGTGACGCCTGCCCGGTGCCGGAAGGTTAATTGATGGGGTTATCTTCGGAGAAGCTCTTGATCGAAGCCCCGGTAAACGGCGGCCGTAACTATAACGGTCCTAAGGTAGCGAAATTCCTTGTCGGGTAAGTTCCGACCTGCACGAATGGCGTAACGATGGCCACGCTGTCTCCACCCGAGACTCAGTGAAATTGAAATCGCTGTGAAGATGCAGTGTACCCGCGGCTAGACGGAAAGACCCCGTGAACCTTTACTACAGCTTTGCACTGGACTTTGATGATGACTGTGTAGGATAGGTGGGAGGCTATGAAGTGCGGACGCCAGTTCGCATGGAGCCGACCTTGAAATACCACCCTGTCATTATTGAGGTTCTAACTTGGACCAGTAATCCTGGTTGAGGACAGTGTATGGTGGGTAGTTTGACTGGGGCGGTCTCCTCCCAAAGAGTAACGGAGGAGCACAAAGGTACCCTCGGTACGGTCGGACATCGTACCAAGAGTGTAAAGGCAAAAGGGTGCTTGACTGCGAGAGTGACGGCTCGAGCAGGTACGAAAGTAGGTCTTAGTGATCCGGTGGTTCTGTATGGAAGGGCCATCGCTCAACGGATAAAAGGTACTCCGGGGATAACAGGCTGATACCGCCCAAGAGTTCATATCGACGGCGGTGTTTGGCACCTCGATGTCGGCTCATCACATCCTGGGGCTGAAGCAGGTCCCAAGGGTATGGCTGTTCGCCATTTAAAGTGGTACGCGAGCTGGGTTTAGAACGTCGTGAGACAGTTCGGTCCCTATCTGCCGTGGGCGTAGGAAAATTGAGAGGAGCTGCTCCTAGTACGAGAGGACCGGAGTGGACGAACCTCTGGTGTACCGGTTGTGACGCCAGTTGCATTGCCGGGTAGCTAAGTTCGGACGGGATAACCGCTGAAAGCATCTAAGCGGGAAGCCTCCCTCAAGATGAGTTTTCCCATGAAGCCCGTTGAAGACTACGACGTTGATAGGCGAGGTGTGGAAGCGCAGTAATGTGTGAAGCTAACTCGTACTAATTGGCTGATTGTCTTGACCATATAACCTGAATGGCTTTTATGTGGCAAGTCAAAGACAAGGCTTGGCAAGCTTGTGTTGCCCTAATATTTATCTTTACCAGCCTGATGAATGAATATCCCCTAACATGGGTATTTGCTCAGCAGGACAACGTTTTTCCTGGCGACCATAGCGGTTTGGAACCACCTGACTCCATCTCGAACTCAGAAGTGAAACAGACCAGCGCCGATGATAGTGTGAGGCTTCCTCATGTGAAAGTAGGTCATCGCCAGGGCTTTATTCCTAAAGCGGCTATTAAGCCGCTTTTTTTTTACCCATTTTTCTCGCCTGGCATGCTGATTTTGCACTCTCATTCGCATTCATTTCATCAAAAAGCCTCGTGGTTTTGTACTCCACGTTGAGGTGCTTACATTCACTAAGCCAACAACCAGCCCGGATTATTTTTACGATTCTTAGCCACTTAAAAAACCGATAGGACAAGGCTTTAACAATGGCATTAAAAATTCTTAGACATTGCTCATCTTCTAGCAAATGTTTTAAAGAAAAACCATTACTGATAAAAGGTAATTGGCAGCTAGATAAAAATAATTAAAATTAGTATTTTTCACATTCGTTTTGCACCATCAAAAATAAACGTAAACGAGTTAAATCAAAATTTTATGTTGTTATTACACTCGTATCTTTTTTTTAGATGCAGTAAAATTAATTACCATTACAGGATGTAGAGCAGTATGCTAATAAGTCAGATTCACGAATTTATCAGCGCCTTGCTAAACATAGAACGGCAACTAGGAGTGGTCGACAAAGAAATATTAGCTTCATTTCAAAAAAAATACCCCTTACCATCAACCATAACTCCCGAACATGACGGTTTAAACAGCACTTGCAGCAGAGCATTAAATGAAGATGAACTAAACTGGCTGCAGGAATGCTTTGCATTCCGGTGGAGAGCGATCGCTGATACTCCTCAAGACTATACATTTGACCCGCAAGGCCAAAATGTTTTGTGGATAAATTTGGCTAAAGCTTTGGCGCTATCTCTTAAAAAACATTATTTGGAGTTGTTAATCCCTCCACTTGCCAAAAACAAGTCAGAACCCGATGGTTTTTCTCGTTTAGATGAAGAGATTGATCCTCGTGATATTTATTTATCGAATGATGGCAGTTGGCGTCGAATAAAAAGCTTGTATGAAAAATTTCAGCAACCTTCTGCAATTTTCCAGACGTATGATCAGAAAAAAATTAATCCTCGTGCTCTAACTTTAAAAGAAATGTTTCGTATTCGTGCGAAGCGAGGTGAGGAATTAATAAAGCAAATTGAAGACGAAACTTACGCCAACTTCTGGGATTATCTAATTCGAAGAATAGCACCAACCTGGCAAAAAAAAGGAAAATGTCCGGATCATATTCTTCCCTCTTTATTAGAACTTATTGAAATATATTTCAACGTCATAAATCAGGAAAGCAATAAACCTGAGTTTAATAAAAAATTAGCAGCATTAATTTCTGAATTAGAGACTTGTTCTGTTGAGGACATTAACCATTTTTATGGAATTGAGATCTATGGTGATCAGCGGAACTATTATCTCGTTGATATTTTGTTAGATTGCCTAGCAGGAACAGAGGATTTGGAAGAAAAGCTGGCAAATATTGCCAGGTGGCTTTGCCGTTATGACCCAACTTTGGTAAGTAAATGTAAAAATCTGACCCGAGTTTATGAAAATCAAAGAGTAGGCAAATATTTTGATGCAGGGCACTTACGCGAACTGATTTTAAAATTGGATCAAACCACTGAGCTGGTCAAACCAGGGATTCAGCAGATTTTAAGACTTCTTGAACATGAGAAACAAATTACAGCTGAGGTTATTCTTAAGATAAAGGCAGTTTATGAACTGCGTTGGCGACAAATCATTGATACGCCAAGTGACTATCTGCGCAAGCAAGCCGAGAATAATCGAGGCTGGATCCGATTAGCTCAATATTTGGCGGGGGCTGGCTATATTGAGGAAAATTATTATCAATTACTCATTCCAACTATCAAGTTCCATATTGACCCGGTAACCAAGGAAAAAATTACAAATTATCCTTTATCGCATTTTATTCTATCGGAGGATGGAGAAGAGTTAATTTATATTCCTAACTGTATCGCTAACCATCAAGCAAATGGCACCTTTTACTGTTTTACAGCTAGTAGGCCAAGAATGTTAACGGCAAAAGAATTGGAGCGGTTAAAATACGTTGAGCATCAATTCTATGCTTATTATTTGCAGGTTTTGGCAGATGAAAAAATCGATTTGCCTGTTAGTCGGCGTACCATCATGGCAGTTAGGGATTTGGTAAATGCAACATTAAACCCCAAAGCTCTTCGACTGGGTTATTCCATCTCCGAAAGTCAGGAAAAAGCAGCTCTTCTTGCTTATGGGAAGTTCAGTGAATTTTTAAGCCAATTGCCTTCTGATGAATACGCACGCTTATATGCTCATTCTGTAATCTGGCGTCATGAAAAGATGACAGTTGGTGAGCTGTTGGAGGAAGTTCAATCTCCCTATGAGCAGTTGTCTGAAGCATTAGCTATGCAACCGAAATTGGCTGCTGAAACAGCAATAACCCCTAACAAAATTAAAAAACCCATCAAAGAGAGAGAGTGCGCCGCTTTAGTTGCACAAAAGTTAGCAAAATTGGTTATGGATTATGATCCAGACGTGGAATTTAATTTAACAATACGTTCAGAATCCATATCTGCTCTTGCAGAAATGCGTTTGTGTTCGGCAAAGCGGGTATTTCGAGATTGGGATCATATCGATGACAAGGAAGCCACAAGGCGTGTGTCGATCATTATGGTTTCTTTGATGACTCATAGCTTTAGCTATTTATGGTTTACCGGTGTGCAGCTTGAAATTGCCGGATACAGCAACACCACCACTGAAACTGGCAAGGAGCTGTTTAAAACAGTGGAACTGGCGCTAGAGCTTGGTGATTTTAGTAAAATAAGATTCATTTACACTTATCTAATAAGGAAAATAGTTCAACGGGCTATGAATCAAACGGACTTTAAAACCATATGCACCCGTTATGAAGACACTTTAAAATGGCTACAATCCATCGAGGAAGAAACGATGTTTAAGCCAGAGAATTGCACTTGTTTTGAACCTAAGCAAATATTTGTAACTCTTGTACCTTTTCTTAATCAAGTCAGAACGCGCAGCATCCTTGATAATTTTCTTCAAAAGCTAATACATTGTTTAAGTCAGCCGCAAAACGAATACATCAAGTGGATTCAGGTTAACATTGAATTTAATCGGCTACTCAATAAAGCCGCATTCTCTTTTAAACAAAGAGAAGAAGTATTAAGTCAGTTGCGACAAGGGCCACAGGTTAGCGAAAAAGACTTTTTACAGCAACTTAGCGTTTATTTAGTCCACAAATTGTCGATCATTAATTTGCAAATGGGACATAAATCGCAAGGCTTATTTGGGGTTGACCCGGGACAATACAATCAACAAATTAAAGAAGTTAAGAAGTCCCTGCAAGAGCATCTTCCAACTTCAGAGTCGATAGCCACGCAGGGTGAAAAAAATACCCTAAATGAAATTTTCAAAGGTTTAAAGCAAAGTATGCAGCATACGAAAAGCGGAGCTTCTCATGCCGTAATTGATTATCTGGATACATTAGAAAATTGGATTTTAGCAAAAGACGAGTCATGCGATGTGGCCGTACAACCTGTGGTGTCCTAGGGTTTGGTTGGAGCAAATTGTGAAATTAATTTAATGAAATTATTATAGCGCCTCTGAGAGATGGAATTATCCCTTAAAGCGGCTGTGATGGCGCATCCTGGATTGTCCTTGTGATCACAATTGCGAAATTTGCATTGACCTATGAGTTGGCGAAATTCGCGATAGCCTTGAGCTATTTCCTGAGACGCCATATGCCATAGACCTAACTCTCTAACGCCGGGCGAATCAATGAGTGCTCCGCCCGTGGGTATGTGATAAAAGCGAGAATTACTCGTGGTATGACATCCCAGCTCTGAACTCTCAGAGATGGTGCCTGTTTGGATTCCTTGTTCATGAGGAAGAACTGACGCAATCAGTGAAGATTTTCCTACGCCTGATTGCCCCACGAAAACACTGACCTCATGGTTTAAAGCATTTATCAATGGTTTTGAAGTCTCCGGAAAATTAGCACTGCTCATTAAAACGGGGTAACCCAGTGGAAAATAGCAATCAAGGAGCTCTTTTTTTAACGGATCGCAAGGAATATCAATTTTGTTCAGAACAATGGATGCTTTCAAATTTAGGTTTTCGGCCATAACAAGATAACTGTCCAGCAATAACCAGGATAATTCCGGCTTTGGTGCCACAACGATTAAAATTTGGCTAATGTTTGCTGCGGCAGGCTTGAATAAACCACGTTTATCATGACGGCCTAAAGTTGATTTGCGAGGGAAGCGGCTAACAACGACCCCTTGGCCAACAGCGGCAGCCTGCCAAATCACCTTATCGCCAGCGACTAAAGAATCGATGTTGGGGCGGACTGAGCAATGGATGCGGTTGCCGGCTTCATCTTCAATTTCGGCGTGTCGACCGAAACGACTAAGCACCAAGCCAATAAATGAAGACGAGTCGTCATCTATCGAGTGACGGTACTCTTCTTGAATTTTATTGATGCGCGCTGTCTGCTGTTTGTTAACCCGCCTTTTACTCATTATTAAAAAATAGTCTATAATCGCCAATTCAATAATTGGCCAAATGAATTTCTTTTGATAATTTTATCATATATCTTAGCTTTCTTAGCTTATTGCTTAGGTAAATCTCAGCCTTATATCAAAAAAGGAAGAATTAAGTATTATTTTTGTAGAATGCAAGCATGGGGTAGGCAAATCCAGCAATGAAAATTTATTTAGTAGGCGGAGCTGTACGCGATAAGTTATTGGGCTACCCCGTTCAGGAGCGCGACTGGGTAGTAGTTGGTGCAACAGCCGAAGAACTGCAAGCCTTAGGTTATCAACAAGTGGGCCGTGATTTTCCCGTTTTCCTTCATCCAAAAACTAAAGAGGAATATGCTCTTGCCAGGACAGAACGAAAGTCTGGTAGTGGGTATTACGGTTTTCAATGTGACTTTAGACCAAATGTAAGTTTGAAAGAAGACCTGTTGCGTCGGGATTTAACCATTAATGCGATGGCGATGGATGAAGAAGGAAAAATCATTGATCCCTATCAGGGGCAAAAAGATTTGAAGGAAAAAATTTTAAGGCATGTGTCTCCTGCTTTTATGGAAGATCCAGTGCGAGTACTTCGACTGGCTCGTTTTGCCGCACGCTATTATCACCTGGGTTTTAAAGTCGCTGATGAAACACGGGCTTTAATGTATGCGATGGTAAAACGTGGTGAATTGGCTCACCTCATCGCCGAGCGCGTGTGGCAGGAATGGTATCGTAGTTTGCAAGAGAGAAACCCAGAAATATTTATTACAACCTTAAGAAGTTGTGGCGCCCTTAAGATTGTTTTTCCAGAAATCGATGCACTGTTTGGAGTGCCCAATCCCGCAAAACATCACGCTGAAATCGACAGTGGTGTCCATAGTCTGATGGTACTTAAAGTTGCAGCTCGTTTATCTGAAGATCCAATAGTGCGTTTTGCGGCTCTAGTGCATGACTTAGGGAAGGCGGCAACTCCTGTGAGTGAATGGCCAAGCCAAATTCAACACGAAATGCGGGGAATACCCATCATTAAAGCCCTCTGTGAACGCTTGCGCATTCCCGCTGACTATCGCAAATTTGCGGAAATGGCTTCGCGTTTTCACTTGAATATTCACCGTTTATTTGAACTGAAAGCAAGTACTAAAATTAAAATACTCGAAAAAGCAGATGCTTTTAGACGCCCCAATTTATTCGAAAAATTGCTTGTGGTTTGTGAAGCTGATGCGAAAGGGCGAGGATTTAAGGAAAAGGACTACAAACAAGCAGAGGCTTGGCGCCGCTTATTAACGGAATGTCTCAAAATCTCGGTGCAAGAAATCATTGCTCAAGGTTATAAGGGTGAGGCCATTAAACAGGTCCTTCACCAGCAAAGGGTTTATTGTGCGGAACAATTTGGAAATAATGAATGAAACATAATGATAATTTAATTTGGATTGATCTTGAAATGACTGGTCTGGACCCGGAAAGAGATCATATCATTGAGATTGCAACCATAGTCACCGATGCCCATCTTAATGTGTTGGCTGAAGGTCCAGTCTTGGCCATTCACCAGGATGATGCCTTGTTGAACGCCATGGATGACTGGAACACGAGGCAACACAATCTGTCAGGCTTAGTCAAGAGGGTGCAGGAATCAACCATAGATGAGGCGGAAGCAGAACGCCAGACTATTAATTTCCTAAAACAATACGTTGATAAAGCCAAATCTCCAATGTGTGGCAATAGTATTTGTCAGGACCGACGATTCTTATACAAATATATGCCGGAATTAGCCGCATTTTTTCATTATCGTAATCTTGATGTCAGTACTTTGAAAGAGTTAGTAAAACGTTGGCGGCCCAAATTATGCAGTGGCCTTACAAAAGAATCCAAGCATTTGGCGCTGGATGACATCAAAGACTCCATTGCAGAACTGATATACTATCGAGAACATTTTATCAAATTAGCGGATTCATGATTATGATTGAACGAGAACTTTTGGTTTTACCCAACGGTGCGGATAAATTATTGTTGCATTCTTGCTGCGCCCCTTGCTCTGGCGAAGTGATGGAGGCTTTGTTGTTTTCAAACATTAATTTCTCCATTTTTTTTTACAACCCCAATATACATCCCGTGCAAGAATATGAGATTCGTAAGCAGGAGAATATTGCTTTTGCTAAAAAACACGATATTCCTTTTATTGATGCGGATTACGATAAAGATAACTGGTTTGCACGCGTAAAGGGCCTGGAGTGGGAGCCTGAGCGTGGAAAGCGCTGCACAGCCTGTTTTGACATGCGCTTTGAAAGAACAGCCCTGTACGCGCATGAGCATGGCTTTCCTGTGATTAGCAGTTCTCTTGGCATCTCACGCTGGAAAGATATGAATCAAATCAATGAGGCTGGTATACGGGCAGCAAGCCGTTATCCTGCTATCGAGTACTGGACTTATAATTGGCGAAAGAACGGTGGTTCCGAGAGGATGTATCAAATTGCCAAGAGGGAAAATTTTTATAAACAGGAATATTGTGGATGCGTGTATTCTTTAAGAGATACCAATCAATGGCGTAAACAAAATGAACGAGAGCGTATCAAAATTGGTATCAATTATTATGCCGAAGAAAATCCTTCCAATGATGTCAAGGATTCAGGTCTTTCGGAGGAAAGGTCATGATTTTTGGCCTTGGAGAGAACGAACATTCAGGGCATTCTCACGATCATTCCCATACCCATGCGCATGGACCAACGGAATTCAATCGAGCTTTTCTGATAGCTATTATCGCCAATGGTTTATTTGTCGTCTGTCAGGTTATTTTTGCCTATTTGGCTAATTCCACAAGCTTACTGGCAGATGCTATGCATAACTTCGGTGATGTTTTAAGCCTCATATTAGCCTGGATTGCCAATAACTTATTAAAGCGTATTCCAACCAGCCGCAAAACCTATGGGATGAAAAAAACATCGATCCTGGCGGCTATGACGAATGGCCTCCTACTGGTATTCACTTGCGGCATCATTGCCACTGAGGCGACTTACAAGCTATTTTCACCCACTGAAATACATGCTTTTTCAGTCATCATTGTGGCCAGCATCGGTATCGTTGTGAACGGATTGACCGCTGCATTATTTTTACGCGGCTCTGATGATTTAAACATTCGCGGCGCTTTTTTGCACTTGCTTTATGACGCGCTCATATCTTTTGGTGTAGTCATTTCAGCCGTTATTCTATATTTTACAAATTGGCTGTGGATTGACCCAATCGTTGGCCTTTTAATAGCGGTAATAATCGTAAAGGCCACTTGGTCGCTATTTGCAGACAGTTTTTATTTACTGATAGATGCTGTTCCGAGAAATATTTCCTGGAGTGCTGTGAGGGAGGAGTTTCTTGCATTTCCTGGGGTAAAGGAGGTTCATGATCTGCACATTTGGGCTTTAAGTACGAAAGAAAATGCCCTTTCTGTACATCTATTTATGCCAGATTCTCCTTTGGCAGATGAAGATAGGGTTTCAATGGTTAACAGGTTGCGGGAGAAGCACAAAATTCATCATGCAACCATCCAGGTCGAGCGTGATTTAAAATTCTGTGAGGATGCTTGCAAGCCTATTCTGCGTTAGTGAATAGGCTTGCACAACAGCATTAGAGCAAAGGAGTGTTATCACTTGCCAACTCGAATGCTTCAACTGCTGAAGTAGTCAATAGATAACTGTTGTTCAGCAAGGCACGATAAAATTCCCGTGTACTTTCTTTTTGCCCTCGTCTTGGCTGGTCCAAAGCCTCTTTCGCTTTAGTTTGAAGGCTTCGATACAATTGAAAGAGATCTTCAGCATTGGGGTCTTCTAGTTGTTCGAATCCCTCAACTAGATTAGCTATTTCTGCGACCCGATGAGGTACTTTTAAGGTCTTGCCCTCCAAAACCAGGTTTACACCACCCTTTAAAAATCCAATCCCGGCCACTTCCCAGTGATTATTCAGGATAAGCGATTTTATGGTTGTAATGGCATTTAAATGAGCAACCTCTTTTTGCTCTTGTAGTTCAGAGTAGATTTCTGCTATCAATTCCGTATCTGGCGTTGTATCTTGCAGTTTCTCATTAAAATATTGCTGAAGCATCTCAGGCTGTTTACTAAATTGCTGTAATTTTCCTGGAAGGAAAAATTGCTTTTGATATTGAGAGGGATTTGAGCTATCTATAGGCGCCAATGAGTCAATGACCAGCCGGCCAAAAACTTTAATAAAAATATTACTGGCTAAATGATTGATATAGCTTAAATCAGCTCGACTCTTGGCAAATCGTTGTGCTATATCCTGGATAATGGCAAGTATATTTTTGAACGCTTCTGAAAACTCATAGTTTTGAGGTAAAACTTCTGAGTTGTGTTCAAGTATATAAGCGAAAGTTTCTGTTTTTTCTTTGGATTCATTTCTACGGAGCAATTCGCATAGAACATCTGCCAAAAAATCAGAAGAGCCTTTGCGAATGAATTCACTGCCATTTTTGCGAAAACACAGATCAGCCAATTTAATTATAATTCTCTGGTAATTGTCGCTTGCCAAAATTTCAATGGCCAGTTCCTGTCTTGTTTCCTTGTCAAGTTTACCCAATTCTTCGTAGAACTGTTCATCAAGGAAGTTTTCTAATAAAAATGCAGTCTTATCTTTACACTCCTTGAATTGATTAATAGTTGTCATGAGCGTTCCATAAAATTCAAAGTGCTCATAGTTTAAACTAAAATGCTTAAATTAATCTTAGTGAATTTTTCCTGATCTTCGTTTTATAATTTCGATTGTTGATTCAGCATAAGCCATAAACCTTGCCTGTAAGCTTCACATGCGCCACTTTGATCGCCTAATTTATCAAGCAATCTGCCGAGTTCAGCATAAGCTTCGGAACTGGGTTTTAAGCTAATGCTCTTTTCAAAGTAACCTTTGGCCTTACCCCAAAGATTATCGTTCATACTTAAACGGCCCAGGCAAAGGTAAAGCTCAGATGACTCTGGCTGTTTTTTTACAAGAGATTCTGCAAATGCAAGAGGTTTGTCATTTATTTTTAATCGCCCGTAAATTGCAATCAATTGATTGTTGAATTCCTTCTTCAAAGCTTGCCGCAGGATTGGTTCGGCTTTATCGTCCTTGTTTTGCTGCAGTAGAAATCCACAATAAATGACCATGAGCTCTGGGTCATAAGTTAGTTCTTTAGGCAAATTGTCAACCAATTTCAACATGGCCTGAGTATTGTTCGAACGTTTAAGCTCGAGTAAAGCTTCCTTGTAGGCTTCATGACGAAGTTTTTCAAAACCAGCGGCGGAAAGAACATGATATTTCTTTAATTCTGGTAGTAAGGCAATCAGCTGCGGCCAATCCTTTACTTCCCGGTAAAGATGCATCAATAATTTTAAAACATAGGGATGGTGCGGGGCTAAATCCTGCAAATGCCTCAACGTAGCCAGAGCCTGCTCCCATTGCTTATTGGCCAGTTGCAATTGGGCCTGAGTTAATTCGACCGCTATTTTAGCATCTGGCATGGATTGCTGAGCTTCACGCAGGTAGTCATCACGCAATTTGCTGTCTCCCATTTCCTGGGCAGCTCGTGCTGCCGTGAGGTAATTTAAGAGCGGAGAATCGGAATCGGGTAAGGCTTTAATCAAATTATTTTTAGCCTGCGCCCAATAGCCCTCACTGAATTCAATCAAACCCCTTTGTGTTTTAGCTTGAGCTTTTTGCGCTCGACGTCTGGCCTGCCACCTGCGAAAGGCCGATGGACTTTTGCTAATGCCTGCCAAAATAAGCAATAAGCAGTGTAATAGAAAAAAAACGAGAGCTAAGATGAGAATGGCAAACCATAAAGTGGTTTCCAAAGTCCAGTGATTTAAAGCCAGGAGAACATAGCCTGGATCATGGTTGAGTTGCACGCCAAGCCATACAGAGCCAAGCAGGACAAGAACAATGAGTAGTATTCGTATCATTGTAATGGTTCTCCTTCCTTGGTCTGAGGATTTGCAAAGGATGAGGCTTTATCTTCTATATATTGGTTTAGCAAGGGCAGTGCTTTATCCAGTTTGGCTTTAGAAACAAACAATTGCTTTTGTTTTAAATGCTGCAGTTGCTGCAGCAACGCTTGGGTAGCTGCTGCTTGCTCGTCAAAACCTCGCTTGATGTTTTTTATCGCTTGCTCGAGAGCAAATTGATAGATTTCATTATTATTCTGCAACACGGCCCATTGTGCTTCTTCCAAATACAAGCGAATGCTTTCCTGAAGCAGCGAAAGTTGGATAGGAGATAGCAAAGGCTGGATGTTCTCGTCATGCCGTCTGATCACAATCAATTGTTCGAGGGAGTTTAGGCTTTCTCGCAATTGTTCTCGCCAAGCCGATGAAGAGTTCTTTGTTTGATTAGCCTTCATTGGCTGATTTAAAGGTTGTTTTAAAGGCAAATTTGCTAAACTGTCCTCGGCAGCATCTAATTGGCTCAATAAACCAGTAACATCTACTCTAGGCAAAGCTTTTAATTGAGCAACTTCTTGTGCAATGGCTTGCCTTATGGTGAAAAGCGGTTGATCATTCAAATTACTTAATAAAGTATCAGCCCCCTGCAACATGGCAATGCTTACCTGATGGTCACCACTCCAGTGGCTGTTTATTTGTGCCAATTCCAAGTAGTATCGTGCCTTTAGCAATAGCCAGTCTTCTTTTTGGTTGGACGCTTGCCTGAGAGCTGTTTGAGCATTGTCCTGCACCATTTTCAAGCGATTTTCCAGTTGGCTAAAGCTTTGTTTTAATTCCTGCAACTGGTTAAGAGTGTCGCTGCTACCCTGTTGCTGACGCTTTAAATTATCCAGTTCGGTGTTCACATGAGCTAGTTCTTGCTGGGTACTTGTTTTTTGCTCATGAATAAGTTTCAGGGCATAAAATGCAAACCCCAAGGCAAGCAGTAGCAAGGCTATAGCAATGACGGAAAAGGGACTTATTGTGTAGCTTGGCGGAGTTGTTTTGCCCTTTCTTTGCGGAGGAACCGAATTGCTGTTAAAAGTGGTATCTGGCTCGGCTGGCGAAGTTTTTTTCTTTAATTTTGCTTCATTGCTGTTTGCCATGAATTAATCCTTGGTTAAATTGATGCAATGTTTCCAAAATGGCTTCTGGTTTACTGATTATAATTCTCTGCATACCTAATGAAGAGGCTGCCTTTGCCAATCGTTGGCTAAGTACGATACAAGGAGTATTGCATAACCAGCTGTGTGCCGATGGGCCAAACATTTGAAAAATGTTGTACATGGCCTGTTCACTGGTAAACAGTATAATATCGACTGCCTTATCTTGCCATAAAGTTTGCAGATATTGGCTGTCATATCCGGGCATAACCCGTTTGTACACATCCAGGCTAATTAACTCGGCCCTGCGGTTAACGAGTGTTTCTGCGATGAGCGTGCGCCCACCTTCTCCCTTGACCAACAAAATTTTTTTCTCTTTCACTTGTTGCAACAGTTCTATGGCCAATAGGGATTCGCTGTTGCACTCCTTAGGGATATTAGAGGACCTAAGGTTATAATGCAAAAGGGCATTGGCCGTGGCATGGCCGACTGCGACAATCGCAATGGACGAAGGCCATGGAATGTTCTGCGAGCGGAGGGATTTAAAAAAATAATGGACTGCGTTAGAACTTACGAAAATAGCGATTTCCAGGGAATTAAGATCGGGTGTTTGGAACGAGAGCTCCTGAATTGCCAACGCAGGGCAATCAAGGGCAACACCACCTTCCGCCTCAATTGCTTTTTTTAAATCTTTAGCTTGTGCTTTGGGTCTGGTATTAAGAATGCGTAAATTGTTTAATGTCTTAGTCATTGTAATTCAGAAGCAATGTGCCCGCACCCTTAGCCAAAAGCGCATGCGTGCAGTCGTCAGCCATCTGCATGGCTTGTGAATAGGAACCTTGTCGTTGATCTGCAATGACTGTTTTACCGTCGGCGCTTAAAACGCGGGCGCGAAGAAGTAAGTGATCATTATTTTGAGGTTGACAATACACAGCAAGAGGGACGTTGCAATTTCCCCCCAATAGCGCATTGACATGGCGTTCAGCGTGCACGCAAAGCGCAGACAAGGGATCATTAAGAGGGGCCAGTAAGTCCTTGAGCGTTTCATCTTCGTTTCGACACTCAATACCCAGTGCTCCTTGGCCGCAGGCAGGCAGCATAATTTCTTCATCGATGATTTCAGTAATCAGCGACCCCTGTCCTAAGCGCTCAAGACCTGCTACAGCCAGAATAATGGCGTCGTATTCTCCTGTTCGAAGTTTTTCTAGTCGGGTATTCACATTGCCCCTTAAAGGCTTAACATTTAGATCTGGACGCAGGGCTAATAATTGCGATTGTCTTCTTAAACTCGTGGTTCCTATCACTGAACCTTTTGGCAAATCCTCAAGAGCTTGCTTTGTTCTGCTGATCAAAGCATCCAGGGGTTTGTGCCGGTGGCTAATGACGGACAAGCCTAAACCATCTGGAAAGGTGGTTGGTACATCTTTCATTGAATGAACAGCAATGTCAGCTCGTTTATCGAGCAGTGCTTCTTCAAGTTCTTTAACAAATAATCCCTTGCCGCCGGCTGCTTGTAACTTGTCCTTCAGAAATTTATCACCGGAAGTGACCATAGGGACTAATTCAACTCTTAGCTCTGGATGCAGTTGTTTTAGTTGATCTGCAATAAAATGAGCTTGCCAGAGCGCTAAGGGACTCTGTCTTGTGGCTATTTTTATGAGTTCCATAAATCGAGTTGTTTTATTTGAATAATGTTTGCCAAATCATAACATTAATTGGGATGAGAGGTTAGCTCTGATGCATTATCTTTATCTCGTTCGAATAGGTAGTTTTACCCATAGCGGCTTATGTGCGAAAAGCAATAAAATACATCAATGAGCAAATTTTTACCTATTAGATTAATATGCCGGCATTAAAAATTTCACCGCACCTAAAAGACTCCATCAATTTTATTGTGTTTCGTGCAGAAGTTGAAGATATTCAGCACAATCTTCAACTGCAATTAGCTAACAAAAGAGACGACAAGCTGTACGCAGTAAGATATTTCGACTTTCGAATTCGAGAAATTCAAGGAGCAATAACGCATCTCGACTTGCTAGTGGCCAAAAGGCAAAGGCAAGCTGAAGAGCGAAGAAAGAGCAAAGACCCCTTGGTGCAATTCCAAAATTCACTGGATGCCTTGGCAGAAGCGCAGGGACGGCAGTTAAATAAGCTTGCTCGTCAGCTCTCTGCACAAGGAGAGCCCATTTATCGCAGTGGGGACGAAATCTTTGCTGAGCAAGTTCATGATGAAAAGACAAAATTAAAGGGTATGCTTTTACGCTATCAAGTAGCTCGCCAAGGAGTCGAACTTTCACCTGAGGAGCAAAGGGTTCTGTATACAACGATTGATGAGCTGTACCGTGAGCAGGTCAATAATCGCAGCTGGTATCAACATGGTCTTTTTGTAGTTTTAATCAGTATCCTGTTATTGCCTCTTGCCCCGCTCTTTAGGTATCTCTGGAAAGCTGAACGAGAAAAAGAAATGATTCAACCAAGCATAAAATCTATTTTAAAACCAGAGGAACGTGAACAAATCAAGCTCAAGCGGCGGATGTTTAAGGAAACTGCAAACCAATATGGAGTGCATTTTCATGAAAAAGAAACCAAAACCAGTTTGGCCTCTGATTCAATCCCCCGTTATGCAACAAAGCAGCAAAATGCCCGTTATCAATTTTTCTCTACGATTCAGTTTGCCTCCGAGCCCACTATTGATTGGGTAAAGCAAAGCAAAAATGAAGACAGGGAATACCGTTTATTAGTGGGTTTGAAATAACATTGTCCCAAAACCTTTAAGACCAGTGCATGGCAATGGCTGCTGTGTCTATTTGCTGGTATTTACGGTTTTGCTTATGCAAGATATTGCATGTTTTTGGGTATAGCAGTGTTTTAGTGAAAGCCAAATCCGGATTTTAATCGTTGCAATGAATACTTGGCCTTTTCAATATCCTCATCTTGTAAGGCCAATTCTAATTCTTCAATGTTAATCTTTACTGCGGCAATATTGACCCTCATTAAACCTCTTAAGAGGAAACCTATCGCGACAAAAACAAGCATTGTAAAATAAGGATGGTTAAACACCAATTGTTCAAATGATCCCATACGGTCCTCATGCCAATTTTTAGTAGTCAACAAATTATTGTTGAGCATTTAAGCGTCAGTTCTCTAACAGTATAGAATATTGCTGCTCTTTCTGCCCTAGGTGCTGCCAAGTTGCTCTTTTTTAAACAAGTTTAATAAAAGATAATATTTCTCTCTTGATTTTGGAGAATAAGATGAAATATAAAACAACTGCGGAAATAAGAAATGAAGCATTAATTCTAACGGATGGAAAACTCGAAGAACTTGGCGATTTCATTTTCAGTTACCAAGCCTTATTGTTGCTCATTGAACTGCATAATTACAAAAGAACTTTGACTTTCATGTCAGGCATTAGGCCACTTTCTGGATTGTCGCTACCAGATTGTTTTCAGCCCGGAGGTGACCCCTAAAATAATTCCTTCTCTTGAGAAGGCCTATCCAAATTTAATGATTAAAGAGGTTGTGGTACTTGAGGCTCGTATAGCCTCCTTTAAACCATTTTAAGCCGTAGTTTTGAACCTGGAAATTCAGGGGAATACTTTAAATTGAGAGCCCCAATGCCAGTAATTTTTTTTATGGGATTGAGGGGCGATTCAACAAGGATGTTTCCAATGAACAATTTAAAAAAAATTGCAAATTACTTAAATAATTCCATGCAGCGCAGTCTGTCCCATGCTGCCCATCAATTGGTGGCGGTCGGGGCCATTGCATTCTTGGGCTTCCCCTTATTTTATTGGATTTGGACAGAATGCTTCCCACAGCCATACGAAACTCTGTCTTTGCGCTTAATTGGCAGCCTATTGGGTTTAGGTTTGATGTTGACCCCGTATTGGCCACTTTCAGCGAAACGTTATTTGCCTGGTTATTGGTTTTTAACCATTTTGTACACGCTCTCCTTTTTCTTTGCTTTCTCTTTTTTGATGAATCAGGCAAGTGTTATTTCGGCTATGTCTTTGTTGTGCAGCGTATTTTTATTGGTCTTACTGGTGGACTTGCCAAGCCTTATTGTTTTACTTCTGTTGGGATGGGGGTTGGCACTTATAAGTTACTACATGATTGCCCCACACTATTATTTTGGCGAAGAACATTTGGAATTGGCTTTGGTGTTACTGTTTGTGATTGTCGCCGGTTCAACTGTGAATTACAAAACGGCGATGCTCCAACAACAGCGTTTGGCTGGAATGGCTGCGGCTGCTGGTATGATTGCACACGAACTACGTACGCCATTATTGGGCATTAAAAGCGGGGCTCGGGCAATGGCCCTTTATTCGCCACAATTGTTTCGGGCCTATGATTTAGCAAAGGAACATGGATTATTAAAATCGGCTATACGAGATAATCGTTTACAACAACTTAAAGAAATCAGTGACCGCATTATTTCCGAAATTGATTACGCCAATACCATCATTGACATGTTATTGATAAAAGCCGCGCGGGAAAATTCATTGCAAAATTGTATTCTGGAAACTTGCTCCATAGCGGAATGTTTGGAAGAGGCAATGGCACGATATCCTTTCAAGTCCCAACAGGAACGATCTTTGGTGGAATGGGAAGGAGACTTTAACTTTATCGGCTCAAAGCTGCTGATGCAGCATGTTCTGTTTAATCTGTTAAAAAATGCATTATACGTGATTGCTACTGCTCAAAAAGGCCAGATTAAAATCTGGACCAAAGGGGGGGATAAATTTAATAGCCTTTACTTTAGGGATTCGGCAAAAGGGATGTCTTATCAGCAATTATCTAAGTTGTTCAACCATTTTTACAGTACGACTTTTATGGGAACGGGAATCGGCTTGTCTTTCTGCAAATTGGTTATGAACCGTTTCGGAGGCGATATTCGTTGTGAAGCAGAGGAAGGTCTTTACACTCAATTTACCCTGATGTTTCCGGTGACTAGCACCATTTAAGAAGACAGTCTGGTCTTTATAAATTAATTTTGGAAAAAAAATGAGTCATGTTATTTTATTAGCAGTTTTGTACATTTAACTTAATGGATTCACTCAGACACGGTCTGGTGTCTGTTTTGATTTAGGAGTGCTCAGGAGGAGCTATGAACCATTTTTCCATACCCACTTGTTATTTTCCGAGTACGGCTTTGTTTGTGGATGATAGCCGGGATTTTCTACTTAATTTCGTGTTGCAATTGGATGAAGGATTATCATTTAGAGTATTCGATGTTCCCTTTGAAGCGCTAGACTATATCCATCAAAAACGTTGTGAATTGGATATGCTCAGCCAGCGCTGTCTCAGTGAATACACTGAGACAAAAAATTGCCCTTTAACCAATCACACTGTAAATTTGGATTTAGCGGCCATTCATGCGGAAATTTATAATCCTCGACGATTTTCTGAAATCTCGGTTGTTGTTGTGGACTATGCAATGCCCAGTATGGATGGCATTGAGTTTTGTCGGCGTATAGGCAACAAAAATATAAAAAAAATCCTTCTGACTGGCCAGGCTGATGAAAAATTAGCGATTGAAGCCTTTAATGAGGGACTTATTCATCGTTATATTCAAAAAAGTGATCCGAATGTGGCTGAATTGATCACAAAAAGCATCTCAGATCTTCAGTTGCAGTATTTTCAATCCATGTCGGAAATGATCGTTCGTATGTTATCGGTCAGTTCACCCAGTTGCCTTCATGATAGGAAATTTGCTGAATTTTTTTGGAAATTGCGCCAAGAAAAAGGAATTGTCGAGTATTACTTGGCTGATAATTCAGGCAGCTTTTTATTATTGGATGAAGATGCCAATGCCCATTTTCTTATTGTCAAAAATGAGGCGGATATGCGCTTGCATTATGATTTGGCTTTAGATAATGGGGCTAGTGAAGAAGTACTGGATCAATTAGCGAGCGGTGAAAAAATTCCCTGCGTATGGCAAGCTCATAGTCAATCGAAAGACTGGGGAGATTGGTCAAGCCATTTAATTCCTGCAAAACGCCTGATTTCTGCGGAAACTTATTTTTATGCCTATGCCAAGGGTCCAGTTTTATTTGATATTCACACAAATAAAATTCTTTCCTACCATCATCACTTGGAAGAATTGGATGCACAAGAGTTGCTTTTGGAAGCTTAAGCGATCTAGCAATTTTGGCCAAGCTTCTTCTTGGCCATACAGAAATTTAGCAGCCAGACAAGTGAAAGTTGATGGGTTCTCACTTGGAGAGGACGCGACTGAGCTCCTGGCAAGATCATAGTTTGGTAAGTTAAGTGTAAGAGGTAAATAAAGGAAGTGAAAGATCGCTTCTTCTAATTTGCAACAGGCAATCCACTACGTAAGAAAGTTGCTCATATTCGTGTTGGCTGTTTATGGATAAGCGAATCAAGCTATTATTTTTGGGAGTCGCTGGTGAGCAAAATACAGCCCCATGAATGTCTTTCTTTTCCAACTCATTTCGAAGCCATATGGTATTAGCCTCGCTACCGGCAATGAGAGGAATAATTTGGGATTGGCTTCCTCGCAGATTAAAGCCTTCTGCCAATAATGCTTCACGTAAAAAGCGGGCATTACTATGCAACTTTTGCCGTCGCCATTCTTCCGTGGCAATGATGGCTAAAGCACTGCGAAATCCTGCTAAATCATGGGGGAGTAATGTCGAACTAAATATGCTCGGCAAGGCGGTATAACGAATTAATTCAATTAAATAATCCTGACCAAGAATTAATCCTCCTCGTCCGGAGATTGCTTTCGCAAGACTGGCAGTGATGATATCGACCTCTTGCGTTAAACCCAATTCTGCTACCAGGCCACTACCGTTTGAACCATGAGTTCCCAAAGAATGGGACTCATCAACTATCAGCAAGCAATTGTATTCCTTGGCTAGTCTTACAAATTCTCTCAAAGGGGAAATGGTTCCAGTGGTGCTGTAAACCGAATCTACGGCAATAATTCCAGAGCCATAGCGTTCTAACCGTTTCCTCAATGAGCTTACTGAATTATGCTGAAAGGGGATGGGTTTTGCGCGTGCTGCTTTTACCCCTTCCCAAAAGGACATATGGGCATAAAAATCCAGATATACCGGCAACTCACGCGGCGCTAATGCCTGTATTAAACCTATATTGGCGCACCATCCAGATTGAGCTAGCAAACATGCGGGGAAGCCAGTGAAATCTGCAAACTGCTGTTCACAATCGGCTAAAAGACTGTCATCGGTTAAAAAAACAGGGGACTGCATTTGCCCATTTCCATGTTTTTGCATGACTTCTATTTGAGCTTGAATCAAGTTAGGATGTCTGCTGATGTGCAAATAATCATTGCTGGTAAATAGCAAAGCCTTATTGGAGGGCTTTTTTCCTTTTAAAATATGATGTCCTTGCCAAGATTCTTGGACCCTGACCTCAAAATAGTTCTGGAGGGCAGAATGAATGAATGAAGGGACGCTGCATTTTGCGGCTGAATTGGTTTTTGCTTCGCAAGAGTTTAGGGGATGATTTTTGTAACTCAACATCTACTTCCTTGAGTATGGATGCTTATCCAATGAATTAGCTGGCTCATTAAGGTTATAACAAGGGTAAGGGATAACGTCAATTTTGTTCTCTTTGTTTGAGGATTTAACTTTAGTTAAAGCATTAAAGCAAAGAACAGCTGGAAATAGCTTTGTCTTGTCGGTATGATTTTTTAAGTTAGGATATCAAGGGTGCTTCGTCATGTATTTTTCCTTTTTTTTGATGTTACTGTTGAGCACGTCAACTCTTTATGCGAGTGAAGATTTTGATCGGCAGCAAATTGAGCAAAGGATAAAACCAGTTGGGCAGGTTAATATTGAAGGGGGGCAGAAGAGTTCCGCTAAACAGCAAACCGCCCCTGCAGAACAGAAAAAAACCGCAGCCAACGAACCACCAGGCAAAGCCACTTATGAAAAATATTGCAGTACATGTCATCGGGATGGCATAGCTGGTGCACCTAAATTGCAATCGGCTGACTGGAAGCCACGCCTTGATGCTAAGAAAATGGATGGGCTTATCGCTTCGGCAACAAAAGGGTTGAATGCTATGCCACCTAAGGGTACCTGTGCTGAATGCAGTGAGGAAGATCTTAAACAAGCTATTGAATATATGCTGCCTAAATCATGATTAAATTGAAATACAAATACTGGCAAATTTTGCTGAGCATAGTGACCTTTTTTGTTTTGTCATCTTCTTTTTATTTCCAGTATGTCAAGGGATTGCAACCTTGTCCTTTGTGCTTGATGCAACGATTTTGTGTTATTTTGCTAATGCTCGTCACCCTAAGTGCACTGGGCATTCATTCACTAAAATTATCAAAAATTTTAACTTCGCTGCAAATAGTATTGGCTTTGAGTGGGTTATTTTTCGCATCAAGACAACTCTGGTTGCAATCTTTGCCTAGTCAGGAGGTCCCAGCTTGCATGCCGCAACTGGATATACTCATTCGTTATTTTCCCTGGAATGATGTACTTCATGCGCTTTTTTGGGGAGCTGGTGATTGTGCAGAAATCAGTTGGAAATGGTTAGGCTTGTCCATGGCGGGGTGGTCGAGTCTTTATTTCTTATTTATGCTGTTAACTGGGATTATGTTGATTGTTCAGTTAAATAAAGGAAAATTTCATCCAGATTGCGCTTTATTTGTATAAAATTCCCCCTCTCTCCAATGTAGGGGTTGATCTATCTGGAATCAAATGCCTATGATCCCCTTCCTCTTTGAATTAGCTATCGTATGAATAAGCCATTTAGTTGTGAAGTTTTGAAAAGCCACGCAGCAAGCAAAGCCCGTGTGACCCAAGTAACTACCCCTCATGGAGCATTTATAACACCCACTTTTATGCCGGTTGGGACCCGTGCTGGTGTGAATAATATGACTCCAAAAGAATTAAAAGAAGCAGGCAGCCAAATTATTCTTGGGGGGAATACCTACCATATGCTTTGCGCGCCCGGAATGGAGGTTATCAAAGAGGCGGGAGGAATGCATGAGTTTATGGCTTGGCATGGCCCCATGTTAACGGACAGCGGTGGTTTTCAGGTATTTAGTCTTTCCAAGAATAAAGAAATTTGCAGCATTGATGAAGAGGGAGCACATTTTCGCTTACCTGGAAGCGAGCGCCTGATTCATATGACACCAGAAATGTCTTTAGAAACACAAAAAATAATCGGTGCTGATATCATCATGGCTTTTGATCAATGCACTCCAGATGATTGCAGCCGTGATGAAGTGCAAAAAATTATGGCTAGAACTCACCGTTGGTTAAAACAATCGGTTGCCTACCATCAGCAACATCCAACTTCTCTCTATGGATTGCCTCAAGCCTTATTCGGTATTATCCAGGGTGGCATTTATGAAGACTTGCGCAAGGAAAGCGCTCATTTCATTGCTTCGATGAATACCGACGGATTGGCAATTGGCGGAGAAACCATTGGCTTTGATATGAAAAAAACGGTTGAAGTCATCAGCTGGGTTCGACCTTTTCTTCCAGAAAATAAGGTTCGTTATAGCATGGGGGTGGGTATGTCCCCACAGGATTTGTTGGATGTAGTCGCTGAAGGGATTGATATTTTTGATTGCGTAGCTCCAACGCGAAATGCTCGTCACGGCGCGCTCTATTGCGGGGAAGTGGTGCGCGATGGAAAGTGGCTAAAATTTGAAAGTCCTTTTGAAAATGAGCGCATTCAAATTAAAAAAGCTTGTTTTGCCCATGACTTAGAACCAATTATGGCCAGCTGTCTATGTTATACTTGCCAACATTATTCAAGAGCTTTTTTGCACCATTTGTCAAAACAAAAAGCCAATTTATTTACCGCATTGGCCAGCATCCACAATATCCATGTAATGCATGATGTTTGTGCTAAAATGCGCGACTTGATTCTAGCCGAATAAATAGGAGACTTTAATGATTGTAATTCGTACTTCAAAGGGCGATATCCATGTGCAGCTTGATGAAGAAAATACGCCATTGACTGCCGAAAACTTTCTCAATTATGTTCGCGAAGGTTTTTACGACAATACTATTTTTCATCGCGTCATAGACGGATTTATGATTCAAGGGGGCGGGTTAACAGCAGACATGAGACAAAAATCCACTCAATCTCCCGTTAAAAACGAAGCAAAATCTGCCAAACCTAATAAACGTGGCACCATTGCTATGGCTCGCACCATGGATCCTCATTCGGCTACTTCTCAATTTTTTATTAACGTTGCAGACAATGCTTTCCTCAACTTCACCGGTGAACATGCGCAAGGTTATGGGTACTGCGTATTTGGTGAGGTAGTGGACGGTATGGATGTTGTGGATGCGATTGTTAAAGTTAAAACCGGACAACGCATGGGGCATGCCGATGTGCCAGTGGAGGATATTGTCATTCACGAAATTCGCGAAGAGTAAGCACCAAAAAAGGCAGCCAAGGCTGCCTTTACCTAGACCGACTTACGTCGACTTTTCCTTAAACTCTTTGAGTAATCGAATTTTGGTATTTCAATGTGGAAAGAAATAGCCCAAAGACGGGTGGCGAAAATAGCAATTAAGGTGATAATGATGTTTAAATTATGGGGCACGTGAAAATGACTGAGAGTGATAAACAGTAAGGCTCCAGCTAAAGCAATTATCGCGTATAACTCTTTTCGAAGTACCAAGGGAATATCATTACACAGAATATCCCTCAACATTCCCCCACAAATTCCTGTGGCCATCCCACTGATGATGGCAATTCCTGGTGAAAAGCCGTTTTCTAAAATTTTTTGGGTTCCAAGGATAACAAAAGCGGATAAGCCTAGGGCATCAAAAATGAGAAAAACTTTCATGATGCGCACAAATGAATGGGCCAGGAAAATAGTGATGAATGCAAAAGCCGAGGTATAAATCAGATACTCTGGATGAGCCACCCAGGTTAATGGATAAGTGTTAAATAGCACATCCCGAACAGTGCCCCCACCAAGTGCGGCAACACAAGCAATCAACATCACCCCAAAGAAATCCATTTTTTTTCGTCCCGCGGCAATGGCGCCTGTGATTGCTTCGACACAGATCCCCATGATAAAAAGATAATGTAACAGCATGATTGTGCACGGTGCGGAAAAAATGCAATGATAGCATTCTTTACAAGCTGGCGAAATATAAACAGTACGCTAGGCTTATAGGTAATAAGCTTCAATGGGGGAAGTTAGATGAATGATGAGCACAAAGAATTAACTTTTATCGAATCAGTTGATGAAGAATTACATGATAACATTTTGCGCCTTGATCAAAAATTAAAAGGTTTGCAAGCCGAAATAACAGCTAAAATCGACTCTCTTGCCTATGAAAAAGACCAATCAGCGCAACAAAGAAAAGAACAACTTTTAGCGCTTTCTGATGAGGTGAGTAAGGCCATTAACGGTATTAAAAGACTGGTCAATTTAGTCGTTTCCGAAGACTTTACACCTGAGGAATTTAATGAAATGAATGAAGAAAGCCTTGATGCTTTGCGCGAAGTGTTTAAAGACAGTGTTGATCAAATCTCAAAAATTAAAGAAAAATTTTAACCTCTATGTGGGAGCTGGATTAATCCTGTTAGCCACCAGGAATCTTAATGTCTTTCGCCAAATTGCTCTTTGATAAGAGCCGAGCACCCTTTATTTTTCTTCTGCTGATTTTCTTAGCACTCACTGGGTTTACGGCTGAAACGACAACTGAGCAAAAAATTGACCACCTTATCCAGACCTATATGAAGCAACATGCAATTCCTGGATTGGCTCTCGCAGTGATTATGAATGGCAAGCCCTTTATTTTAAAAGGCTATGGGTATGGGAATGTGCAAACGCATAAACCTGTGACTACCCAAACTTTGTTTGCATTGGGATCCATATCGAAAGTACTCACAGCTTTTGCTGTTATGAAGTTGGTACAAGAAGATAAAGTTCACCTCGATGACTCCATATTAACGTATATCCCTGACGCTCCCCCATCTTGGCAAGAGGTGAATATAAGCCAGCTGCTGTCTCATAGCAGCGGCATACCTCAATACCACGGTCCTCATTTACCATGGCAACAGCTCTGGGAAACCATGGCGGCCAAAGCGATGCAGTTTAGCCCTGGTACATCCGTGCGATATAATAATTTTGCATACATTGTGCTGGGTCGGGTAATTGAGAAAGTAAGCCAACAAAGTCTTGAGAATTATCTTCAATACAGCATGTTTAAACCTCTTAACATGATGCAAACTGGTTTCCCTGTATTATTATTTCCATCAGGTTTGGCATCAGGTTACCGCTCACGCGAAGGCAGCATTCTCCCCAATGCGAATCAAACTCCCTGGTTGCAAATGTGGGGCTCTGGGGGAATCGTCTCAAACATTATTGACATGGCTAAATGGGACATGGCAATCACCGCCGAGGAGCTATTAAGTCCTTCAAGTTATCGACGAATGTGGATGCCCGTTTTCCTTAAAAATGGCCAACCTGCTGGTCATAAAGATTGGGCTTGGTCTTTGGGAGGTTGGCAAGTTTCATACCGCCATGGAAAACTGGTGGCATTTAAAAATGGAGCCATACGTGGTTATAGCAGTTGGATGGTACGTCATATTGACGACCACCTCAGTATTATTCTGTTAACCAACAGCAATAAAGTGCCCTTGCAAAGAATTGCAGAGCAGATTTATCAATTGATGAATCTGCAACATTGAAGTTGAATAAGCAGAAAAAATAATCCACTCCTAGTTTAATTTTAAGTAGTCAACGGTTATTCTTAGGTCTTTGGAATTAAGCAGGTGGATTTTTGATTCAGTTACTGCATCATTTGGGTAAGGCAAGATGAATTTAAGCGCTTGGTATTACCCGTCTCTGGTGGCGTTATTTCTCTATGGGGCCTGGGGGTATTGGGGCACAAGAGCCTCCACGTTCATTAACCCCCTGTCAATTACTTTCTATTCCAGCCTGGGAGTTTTAATTTCTGGCGTGATTGCTTTGGTTCTCCTTGATTTCAAATTGGAATTTTCAGCGCGCGGCGGCTTTTACGGTTTTCTAAACGGTTTGGCCAATGGTATTGCCTGTATTTTTTTTATCGTGGCTTTGCGAAGAGGTCCAGCAATGCCAGTGGTTCTAATAACGTCCATGTACCCGCTAATTACTCTTCTTTTTTCAGTAATTTTTTTAAAGCAGGGTTTAACCTTAAAGCAAAGCTTAGGAATGTTATTCGCCATTCTTTCATTAATTTTTTTTGCAAGTGAAAGTTGAGATTTGTCCAAGGTATGGATTATTTAGGATAATTGGACTGATGTTCTTGCTGCTTTTGACTTGAATGATAGGTGTACAATTCTGTTTTTTATCTTTCAAAAGGATTCGTTCTCATGCTCAATCGCCAGCCAGCGATTCACTTGATTAACTTATCCCCAAAATGTGTGGATAACTCTGTGTGCATGTCGTTTAAATCCTCAAACCCTAACAGTAAAAGTATGATCTAGGCTCGTGTTGCAGTTAAGAACGGTAAAATGACATTGGGATATTGGCTCTGGGATGTTCCTCTTGCCACAGTTGCAATGTTTCGTTACTGGGTTTATTAAGAAATAAATTCCAAGATACTATCGTCAGGGCTAGTTGCTCCTCATTCTTGTTCTTGGCGAGTTTTTTCAAGAGACATGTGCTTGCAAGAGTTTTTAACTGTTCATAAATCAATTTATTTCGGACAAATTCAATTTCAGAACTATAAGGGATTTCATTGTTCTTGATTTTTAGATATTCCTTATACAGAGAAGAATGAGAAATTTTTTGTTCACTCTCAAATAAATTCATGATGTCAGGAACAGCAGCCGCTAATGCATCAACTACGGTGCCGGTTCTCCCGTCCGCCGTTATGAAAAAGGTGGCCGCTTCAGCTTCGACGTAGTGCACTTGTTTAGGGGAAATGGGTTGAAGAGAGCAATCTGGGCTTTTATTTAAGTAACGAATGGCTTCATTCACAACGGCATAGACCAACTCCAAATCCGTGTCCGGAAATGAGTGCATTGGGTTTCCAGCCACATAAATCCTAAGCTTGCTGCTGTTTGCAAGGGATTTTAAATACTTAAGAAGCACCACAAGGAAAGCATTGTTTCTTTGCAACTCCTCTTCGATATTTAAAACAATATGTTCACTGACCGAATGGTACAATTCAAGTTTCGAGTTCTTGCCATCCTGATGCAAAAAGCCTATGGCCACGCAAGCGGTGATGTCGCTAGTCCACAAATAGGGAGAATCATAGGATGGGTTTGAGGATTTCCGGTGGTCTCTATAGGAAACATAATTCTCTTGATCACTAAAAAGATCATAAATTTTTTGCTTTGTTAAGTCATTCCCTTTCTTTTTAAAAAAAAACATTGTTGCAGAATTCTAAGTAAAATATAATTTGCGGTTTAATTGCTGCCAAGATGGAATTATTTTAGCAAAAAGTTTAATACTTATCCATTTGCCTGCGCAAAAGCATTTGAGGCGATTGCTCAAAAATTAAATTGTGTTATAATGCGCCACGTCGATTTAAAAATATACAAATTACTGGCTAAATTTGACTTTTAGCGATTAAATATTTTTTTAAAAAAACACAATTTAAATGGTTTTATTTTTTTGTATTTTAAGGCAAACTACTGTGAGCCTTAATAGTGTTGCTTTAGATGATTAAGTCCAAACTAACTGGAAGGGTCTTTGCATGAAAAAATTAGCAATAATAATAGGTTTTCTTTTTCCTTTGATGTCCTTTGCTAGCAATGTTGATAGTGATCGTACACTGGCTACTGTACAAGAATTATGCGCCAAGGAAAGAGATCCTGTAAAACGCCAAAATTATTGCCACATTTTGGATAGACAAAGCCAATCACAAACCACATTAGCTGATTTCCCCAAGAACACCGTTATTGTATAACACTTCATCTTCACCATTTACCCTGGCTTAAAAGCCAGGGGTTGTTCCATTGTAAATGTTCTAACCGTCTTTAGGGCATGAAATCAATTGCAACTCATCTTCAATTTGAGCTACACCATGAACTTCTTTGACGACTCGCAGGATGGATTCCTTCTGTTTGATAGAATTAACAGAACCTGATAAAAGGACTCGCCCATTCTCACTGTGAATGATTAAAGGCCAAGAGCAAATGTCTTTCCCAAAAATATCTTCCCGTATCAATGCCCCTTTCACTTTAGCTGTGAGGTAGCAGTCGGTTAAGGATTGCTCCTGGCCTTGAACTTGTAGTTCCTCGGCATTAACGTCTTTAATACCTTTTGTGGATTCAACCAAAATAATGACTTTTTCATAATCGCTATGGGAATCCAGTTGGCCTGACAAATAAACAACGCCCTCGACAATTCTCATTTTTACTTTACTCATGAACTCCCCTAACACGATACAAACACTGATGTGAACCCTGCTTATCATGTATTTTTGTCCATGAATTCTCCATTTCATGTTTCGTTTTGCTGATGCAGGCAGATTTGGGGTGTATGGTTTGACTATGATCAGCAAAGGCTACTAACACCAGACTGGCGCAGCCAATCATGATAGCTATTTTAAAGGGTAAGAATTTATCCATTATTCCTCCTTGAAATAGGGAATGCCTTCTCCATGGCCCGGTTTTTAAGCATAGACAAGCAACTATGGTTTTTCAAATCCCATAAAATCAGGAGGCAACTGATTTTATGGTGCGGGAAACTCTAGAAAATGGGGGTAGGGTTTAGCAGGTATTGTTTCTAAGATAAGCATCGAAACGCAAAGGAATGGTTTCAAGTCCAAGCGGTGAAGAGATTCTTAGCCAAGTGAATCGCTCTGAATCTTTAAGGAAGTGGTGTAACCATAGCAGTTCACCTCGCAATACATTCTGGCTTGAATTGTCCAGCTCTTCAAGCCTTTCTTTCAAATAGACAGAATGCAAATAAACGTTGCTTTGTATCTGCGGCTTTTATATAATCATCGGCTCTTCTTGCTAAAGAGCGAATATTAGGCACGTAGCTCAGTGGTAGAGCACCACCTTGACATGGTGGTGGTCGGTGGTTCGATCCCACTCGTGCCTACCAAATTAACCCTGCCAGACAGGGTTTTTTTTTTGCCATAGCCAGAAAATTTCTTGCAAAAATCAAATTTCTAAAGGCTAACACTGGCTATCGTTGGCCAATGCAACTATGATTGTTGATTTATCTGCCTGAGGGACGGAGATAATAGAATGCCCAATATTAAATTGCCTGACGGAACTGTTAAACATTTTGAACAACCGGTGTCGATTCACGAAGTCGCGCAAAGCATTAGCCCTGGTTTAGCAAAAGCTGCATTGGCAGGAAAGGTTGATGGCAAATTGGTCGATACCAGTTTTTTAATCGACCGTGATTGTGATGTCGTCATCGTTACCGAGAAACAAGAAAAAGAAAGTCTGGAAATAATTCGCCATTCGGCTGCACATCTTTTGGCACAAGCGGTCAAATTATTATTTCCGAGCGCGCAGGTCACTATTGGTCCGGTTATTGAGGACGGTTTTTACTATGATTTCGCTTTCCAAAGACCCTTTACGCCTGAAGATTTGGAGCGTATTGAAGCCAAAATGTATGAGCTCGCCAAAGCAGATTATCCGGTTAGCCGGCGAGTGATGCCACGCGATGAGGCGGTGGCCTATTTTCGCAGTCTTGGCGAAGAGTACAAGGCAAAAATCATTGCGGATATCCCTCAAGACGAAGTGCTTTCTTTATATAAGCAGGGTGATTTTGAAGATCTTTGTCGTGGTCCCCATGTGCCTTCAACCGGCCATTTAAAGGCTTTTAAACTAACTAAAGTGGCTGGAGCTTATTGGCGGGGTGATGCCAATAATGAAATGCTACAGCGCATTTATGGTACAGCATGGCTCGATAAAAAATCCTTGGCTGCCTATTTGCATCGAATTGAGGAAGCCGAAAAGCGCGATCACCGTAAACTGGGAAAGGCACTTGATTTATTTCATTTTCAGGAAATTGCACCTGGAATGGTTTTTTGGCATTCCAAAGGGTGGACCGTCTATCAAATTTTAGAACAATACATGCGTTCAAGGCTTGCCGATTTTGGTTATCAGGAAATCAAAACCCCCCAATTGGTTGATAAAGTTCTTTGGGAAAAATCCGGCCACTGGGCTAATTTCCGCGATGAAATGTTTTTAACCGAAACGGAAAATCGTGAATACGCAGTTAAGCCGATGAATTGCCCCTGCCATATCCAGATCTATAATCAGGGTTTACGCAGCTATCGTGATTTGCCCATGCGTTTGGCTGAATTTGGTAATTGTCATCGCTGTGAGCCATCGGGTTCATTGCACGGTTTGATGCGAGTGCGGAACATGGTGCAGGATGATGCTCATATTTTCTGTACTGAAGAACAAATTCAAACCGAAGTTGCGATGATGTTGGAATTGGTGCAATCTGTTTATGCGGACTTTGGGTTTAATGAAATTAAATATCGCTTGGCCCTACGTCCAGAAAAAAGGGTAGGCAGCGACGCAGTTTGGGACAAAGCGGAAGACGCTTTAAAACAGGCTATGCTTGGCAGAGGGATCGAATGGGTCGACGCACCGGGTGAAGGCGCCTTCTATGGTCCAAAAATAGAATGCTCTTTATCTGACTGCCTGGGTAGAATTTGGCAGTGCGGTACCATCCAGGTGGATTTTTCAATGCCTGAAAGACTGGATGCCCAATACGTGGCTGAAGATGGCAGTCGAAAAGTTCCTGTCATGCTCCACCGTGCCATTTTGGGTTCCTTTGAACGTTTTATGGGAATTTTGATAGAGCATTATGCGGGTCGTTTTCCACTTTGGTTGGCTCCCGTTCAAGTAGCTGTGCTAACAATTAGCGAAAAACAACATCCTTTCGCTGAAAAAGTCAGCCAAATTTTAAAAAAGCAAGGCATTCGCGCAAATTTTGACTTGAGAAATGAGAAAATTGGTTTTAAAATCCGCGAGCACACTTTGCAAAAAGTTCCCTATTTATTAGTTATAGGGGACAATGAAGTTGAAACAAACTCAGTTTCAGTCCGAACACGAGAAGGTAAGGACTTGGGTGTGATGAATATTGATACAATTTGTGATATATTGCGTCAAGAGATTGTCGCAAAAGGCGAAGTTAACCATTTGGAGGATTGAACTATTACCGTATCAAGTAAGCGTGATAGTGATCGCGCGAGAGTTAATGAACAGATAACTGTACCTGAGGTACGCTTAATTGACGTCGATGGCAACCAGGTGGGAATAGTATCAACACGAGAAGCCTTGCGAACAGCAGAAGAAGGCGGCTTTGACTTGGTGGAAATTTCACCAACTGCCAGACCTCCTGTCTGTCGTATTATGGATTATGGTAAATATCTCTTTGAATTGAGTAAAAAACAAGCTGAAGCAAAGAAAAAGCAAAAGCAAATTCAAGTCAAAGAACTGAAATTCCGTCCAACGACGGAAGATGGGGATTATCAGGTCAAGCTACGCAACCTGATCCGTTTCCTCAAACATGGTGATAAAGTCAAAGTCACGCTGCGCTTTCGTGGCCGTGAAATGGCGCATCAGGAAATTGGTATGAAAATCATGGAGCGCTTACTGCAAGATACTGCAGAACATGCAGTAGTAGAGCAACAAGCGAAACGCGAAGGTCGCCAATTATTGATGGTTTTAGCACCAAAAAAGAAAAGTAGTTGAAAATTGGCTTGAGTTTAACAGCTGAGAGTACGTCAGAGTCTTTGTAAATGCTGGACTATCACTGCGTGAATCAGCGCTCATTAGAACGTGAGCAGTTTCTCAAGACCAATCGGATAGCTGCGTTATTATTAGTAGCAGAACAAATGCGGAGTATATGTTATGCCAAAATTAAAGTCACATCGTGGAGCACACAAGCGCTTCCGTAAGACAGCGAGTGGTGCTATCAAGCGTCGTGGTGCTTATAGAAACCATATCCTCACCAAGAAGACAACTAAGCAAAAACGCCAACTGCGTGTTGAGGCAAGCACATTAAAGCCTTGTGATGCACGTTTGGCCAAGCGAATGTTGCACGGTAGTTAAGGGGAGGATAAAAAATGCCAAGAGTAAAACGTGGTGTGACGGCAAAAGCACGTCATAAGAAAATTTTAGATCAAGCTAAAGGTTATTACGGTGCCCGTAGTCGGACTTACCGTGTTGCCAAACAAGCCGTTATCAAAGCTGGCCAATACGCTTATCGCGATCGTCGACAAAAGAAACGTCAATTTCGCGCTTTGTGGATTACACGTATTAATGCACAAGCCCGTGAGTGTGGTTTGTCATACAGTCGTTTAATTGCAGGTTTGAAGAAAGCTGCTATTGAACTGGACCGCAAGGTTTTAGCGGATATGGCTGTATATGATAAAGCCGCTTTTGCAGCCATTGCTGAAAAAGCGAAAGCAGCACTTGCATAGTAGTGATCGTCGTGATAACTAAAACTTATTAGCAGCAATTGTAAGTAATACTGGCAATTCGCTGTGAAAAGCTCTCACAAGGAGGCAATTTAGCCTCCTTTTTTACATGTAGGTTTGGATCATGCAGGACATTAACCGGTTACAGCAACAAGCATCAGAGGCTATCGCCAAGGCAAACGATCTCGCCACTCTCGAAGCCATTCGCGTGGATTATCTGGGTAAAAAAGGCCAATTAACGGAAATTTTGAAAAGCTTAGCGCATTTATCTGCCGAAGAAAGACCCAAGGTTGGACAGTTTGTTAATCAGGCTAAACGTGAAATCAGCTCTTTAATTGAAGAAAAAGTCCTTAAAATTAAAGAAATACAGCTTGAAGAAAAATTGCACGCTGAACGAATTGATGTCACCCTACCTGGACGGCGCAATAAGCCCGGTTCATTACATCCGGTAAGCCAGGTCAAGCAATGCATCAATGATTATTTTAGCCGCTTGGGTTTTGATATTGTAACTGGTCCTGAAATAGAAACCGAATTCTATAATTTTGAGGCTTTGAATATTCCAGATCATCATCCAGCAAGAGCCATGCACGACACATTTTATTTTGGTGATGGCCGCTTGTTGCGTACGCATACCTCTCCAGTTCAAATTCGAACCATGGAAAAAAGAACTCCGCCTTTGCGCTTGATTGCTCCAGGCCGTGTGTATCGCTGTGATTCAGACGTTACGCATACTCCCATGTTTCATCAGGTAGAAGGCTTATTGATTGATAAACAAGCAACACTGGCAGGCCTTAAAGGCTTATTACAAGACTTTTTCGCTTACTTCTTTGGTCGACAATTGGCTCTTCGTTTTAGGGCCTCGTATTTTCCTTTTACCGAACCTTCCGCGGAAGTGGACATTGAGTGCACCCAATGCTTTGGAAAAGGTTGCCGTTCTTGCAAATTTACCGGCTGGTTGGAGGTATTGGGCTGCGGAATGGTACATCCCAATGTCCTAAAAGCAGTAGGGATTTCACCCGAAGAATACCAGGGATGGGCTTTTGGAATGGGGATTGACCGCCTAGCCATGCTTTATTTCGGTATCGAAGATTTGCGCATGATGTTTGAAAATGATTTAACATTTTTAAAACAATTTTAGTGTATTGTTGGCGTAAGCTTGAGTGGATTAAACCAATAATAAGATTGTAACTGAGTCACATTGGTGATTGTCATTAGACGGGTATTGCGATGAAAGTTAGCGAATTGTGGTTACGTGAATGGGTAAATCCTGCCTTGGAAGGAGAGCAGTTGGCTTCTTTACTGACTATGGCTGGTTTAGAAGTGGATTCAGTCAGTTCTGTGGCAGGTTCGTTTAATGCCGTTGTAGTGGCCGAGGTTCTAAATACGATGCCTCATCCACAGGCGGATAAACTAACTCTTTGCGAAGTGAATGACGGCACAGGCAAAACTCTCAAGGTCGTTTGTGGTGCAAGCAATGTCCGCTCTGGTTTAAAAGTGGCTCTGGCTCGAGTTGGCGCCCATTTACCAGGTGGCCTAACCATTAAAGAATCAACTCTTCGAGGAGAACTCTCACAGGGGATGTTGTGCTCGATGACCGAATTGGGTCTCGCTGAGCAGTCCGATGGCATCATGGAATTGGCTCCCGACGCCCCTGTTGGTGAAGATTTAAGATCGTATCTGGCTCTCGATGATTTGGTTTTTGATATTGATCTAACCCCTAATCGCGCAGACTGCCTTAGTGTTTTGGGTGTGGCTCGCGAAGTGGGTGCATTGACCAATACGGTGTGCAAGTCTTTCTCTGAAAAGAAAATAAAGCCCAGTATTGATGAAAAAATGCAGGTTAAGTTGCAAGAGCCTGAAGCTTGTCCGCAATATGCTGGTCGTGTCCTTCGCGGGATTAATGTAAAAGCTTCAACACCAGTCTGGATGAGTGAAAAATTAAGACGAAGCGGTCTTCGTGCAATCCATCCTGTCGTCGACGTTACTAATTACGTTATGCTCGAATTAGGACAGCCTATGCATGCCTTTGATCTTACAAAGCTTCAAGGCGATATTCAGGTACGATTTGCCCAAAAGGACGAACGGTTGGAGTTGCTAGACGGACAGATGGTCCAGTTGCAAGACAATGTGCTGGTTATTGCTGATGAGCAGAAAGCTCTGGCAATGGCTGGAATCATGGGTGGAAAAGAGACGGCAGTCGAAGCTCAAACCACTGACATTTTTCTCGAAAGTGCCTTTTTTAATCCCCTAAATATCGCAGGTGTTGCTCGCAAATATGGATTGTTTACTGACTCATCTCAGCGGTTTGAAAGGGGCGTAGATCCAGAACTGCAGGTATTGGCTTTAGAGCGTGCCACAGAACTGTTACTTGAGATTGTAGGCGGGGAAGCAGGCCCTGTTCATCTGGTGAATGAGCCCTCTGCCCTACCTAAAAGAGCTAAGGTGCTGTTTCATCCTGCGCGAGTTGAAAAGATTACCGGTCTTGCCATCAGTCATGAAGAGATGGTTAATCTTCTTTCGGCTTTAGGAATGACAGTTACCCAAAAGGATGGGTTGTGGGAAGTAGACATTCCTTCACATCGTTTTGACGTTAGTCTCGAAGTGGATTTGATTGAGGAAATTGCTCGCCTGCATGGTTATGACAAACTCTCCGGAAGCAAAATGTTGACCGAAGTGCAAGCGGGTACCATAGACCCCATTGAAGGATTAAGCACAAGAATATCTCAGTTCTTTCGTTCCCGCGGTTATCATGAAACCATCAGCTATAGCTTTGTGGATCCAGAGCTACAGGCAGCTCTTTATCCAGAAAGTCAGACGATGCAATTGCTCAATCCCATTTCATCTGAATTATCTCAGATGCGAGTCAGCATGTGGCCGGGTTTAATTGCATCCATGATTCATAATATTCACCGACAACAAACGGCCATCAAATTCTTTGAGTCCGGGGTGACCTTTGAACTGGACAAAGACAAGCAATTAACCGAGCACTTTTGCCTTGCAGGTTTACTGACTGGAGCCCATGGCGTTATAAATTGGAGCGAGAGCAGTGCTAAATTTGATTTCTTTGATGCTAAAGGAGATCTTCAGGCACTCTTTGCCATTTTACAACTTAAGGATGTTCACTTTATTGCTGCTCAGCATCCTGCCTTGCACCCCGGAAAATCGGCTTGCATAGAGAAAGAGGGTGTGATGATTGGTTTTTGTGGTGTTTTGCATCCGAAAATTGCTGATGCTCTTGACTTGCAAGATGAAGTGATTCTCTTTGAGCTTCGGTTGGCTTCCTTACTGGCTAGTCAGCCACCTAAATATCAGGCGATTTCCAAATATCCACAAATCAGGCGCGATTTGTCCTTCCTGGTGGCTAATGACGTCAGCGCAGGGGAGATTGAAGCAGCAGTTCGAGAAGTGGTTAACAGTGAACAATTAAAATCCTTTGACGTTTTTGATGTATATAAAGGTGATAACGTTCCTCAGGATAAGAAGAGCCTGGCTATTGCTCTGACCTTGCAAGATGAAAATAGAACCATGGTGGATAGTGAGATTAATGCCATAATCAGTGCTATACTCAAAAAGCTTAATGAAAAATTTGCCATTATATTGAGGGACTAATCGTGAATGCGCTAAGTAAAGCAATGATTGCAGAAACTTTATGCAGTGAATTAGGATTGGGCAAACCTGATGCTCGGGAGATGGTTGAGCAGTTTTTCGAAACCTTAAAGTCAGCCCTGGAAAACGGTGAGAATGTGAAGTTGTCTGGTTTTGGAAACTTTACGTTAAGGGACAAGCCTGAGCGCCCCGGAAGGAATCCTAAAACAGGACAGGCCATACCGGTGGTTGCCAGACGCGTGGTGACTTTTAAACCGGGCCTTAAGTTAAAAACAAAAATAGAAGCACGAGGGAAGTAGTTTTTGGCTCATTATACAAAACATGTGTTCTTGTGCACTAACCAGAAAATAGCTGGCAAAACTTGTTGTGCCAATGCTGGTGGTGAACCTTTTTTTGACTACTTAAAGGGTAAACTGCTGGAACTTGGCATGCATGGACCAGGTAAAATTCGAGTGAGCAAGTCTGGCTGCCTAGGTCGTTGCAGTGAAGGGCCTTGCATCGTGATTTATCCTGAAGGAGTATGGTATACTTACGCTACGATGGCTGATATTGATGAAATCATAGCTCGCCATCTAATAGCAGGGGATCATGTTGAACGTTTACTAATCCCTAATTAGTTGTAACCGTTCAATACCTGACTTTTTGTGGTTTCTGATTTTGGTTTTCCTAATCTTATTATTGGCCTTAATTCAGATTTAAATCGCATAAATTTAAAAAAGACTGTAAGAAATTAGGCTATAGTCTTGTAGGTTATCCCGGTTTTGGTTAAAATCGCCCGTCCATATTGAAAGATTACCAATGAAGGCGGTACGGAGTTAATTAATGAAAACATTTAGCGCCAAGACACACGAGGTCAAACGTGACTGGTATGTGATCGATGCTAGCGACAAAGTTTTAGGTCGTCTTGCTACTGAAATTGCTCGTCGTTTACGTGGCAAGCACAAGGCTGAGTATACCCCACATGTTGATACAGGTGACTACATTATTGTAACGAATGCGGAAAAGGTAACTGTTACCGGCCGCAAATTTAAAGAGAAGATGTATTATCACCATTCTGGGTTTCCTGGTGGTATCAAGTCTACTTCTTTTGACAAGCTACAGAAGAAAAATCCTGTTCGCATCATCGAACTTGCAGTAAAAGGCATGCTCCCTAAAAATCCATTAGGTAGAGAAATGTATCGTAAGCTAAAGGTTTATGCAGGCAATGAGCATCCACATGTTGCCCAGCAACCTAAGCCACTTGAGATTGAGGAATAAGCATTATGGCTGAAAGACAGCAATATTATGGCACTGGCCGTAGAAAAAGCTCAACTGCTAGAGTTTTTTTACGCCCTGGGAAAGGCGAAATCAAGATTAATAATCGTTCGCTGGAAGAGTACTTTGGTCGTGAAACATCCTGCATGATTGTGCGTCAGCCTCTCGAAACAGTTGATGTTTTAAACAAGTTTGATATTTATGCAACCGTCGTGGGCGGCGGTATTTCTGGACAAGCAGGTGCTGTTCGTCTTGGTATAGCCAGAGCATTGGTGGCTTATGATGAAAACGATCTGGCTGAAGACGCTGAGCCATCCCCCACTTCTTTCCGTAGAAAATTACGTGCTCGCGGCTTACTGACTCGCGATTCAAGACGCGTTGAAAGGAAAAAGGTCGGTTTGCACAAAGCACGCCGTGCTACTCAGTACTCCAAACGTTAATCGTCTTGTATTTCAAAACCCCGCAATGCGGGGTTTTTTGTTTTAACCCCCTTCAGCGATGGTCAAAGAAAATCGGTATAATCAAGTCAGCAGATGGCTTAGTGGGCTATTGATGCCTCCAGGGACAGCAGTGTTGTGGGAACTTATATTTTTAAAGCTTGGCCGCATCAAGCTCAAGCAATGTTTACAATCCCGCAAATTTTCAAGATTTAAAAATTTCTGTCCCTTTATTCAGCACTCCATTTTCAAATGGTTAATTCTTTGTTATAACTGGAATAATTTTTTTTGCTGACTGAGTTAGGCAAATTCATAGAGGCATCCACTGACTTTGAGGCATGTTCTGCAATCAAATGAGCAAATCAGGATAAATTACCGTGACGGACTACAATGAGCCCACTCCGAATGAAAACCCAACCGAAGATGAAATCGATGAGCAACGCCGAAAATTTTTATTGACAACTACTGGGATAATGGGGGGCGTTGGTGTGGCATGTGCCCTCACCCCCTTTGTTTCTTCCTGGTGGCCAAGCGCGCAAGCACAAGCCGCAGGGGCTCCAGTGCAGGTTGATTTAAGTAAAATGGAGCCAGGGCAGCAAGTCACTGTTCCTTGGCGGGGAAAACCAGTTTGGATTATTCGCCGCACTAAAGAAATGCTGCAAACACTGAATAAGGACGAGAGTGATTTGAGGGATCCTCAATCCCTTGTCGAGCAACAGCCTTCCTATGCTAAGAACCAATTTCGTTCGATCAATCCTGAGTATTTAGTGCTAATCGGAGTTTGTACTCATTTGGGCTGTTCGCCAAAATACATGCCCAATCCTAATGAGCTGGGGCCAAATTGGCCAGGTGGATTTTACTGTCCCTGCCATGGTTCACGCTTTGACTTGGCTGGCCGAGTGTTTAAGGGGGTGCCGGCGCCGATTAATTTAGCAGTTCCGCCCTATCATTTTGTGAGTGAGCATGTGATTGTTATTGGAGAGGATAAACAAGAAGGATAGTGCGAGATGAATGGACTAATGAACTGGCTTGATTCGCGTTTCCCATTGATAACCACATGGCGAGCGCATGTCAGCGAATATTATGCACCCAAAAATTTAAACTTTTACTATTTTTTTGGCTCTCTTGCCCTGATTGTTCTTTTGAATCAATTGCTGACAGGGCTCTGGTTAACCATGTTTTATACAGCCACTGCAGAGCAGGCATTTAACTCCGTCGAATACATAATGCGAGATGTCAACTATGGCTGGCTGTTGCGTTATATGCACTCCACAGGAGCTTCTGCCTTTTTCATTGTGGTCTACATCCATATGTTTAGAGCATTGCTTTATGGTTCTTATCAAAGGCCAAGAGAACTTCTTTGGATCATTGGTATGTTGCTGTTCATTTTGTTGATGGCAGAAGCCTTTTTTGGTTATTTATTGCCTTGGGGACAAATGTCTTACTGGGGGGCGCAAGTCATAACCTCATTGTTTGGAGCAATCCCTTATTTTGGAGAGAGCCTGGCAACCTGGCTGCGGGGGGATTTCAATGTGGCCAATGCCACTTTACAGCGTTTTTTTGCCTTGCACGTGATTGGAGTTCCACTTCTATTCATATTCTTAGTCTTCTTACATATTATTGCATTGCATAAAGTCGGTTCCAATAACCCCCTTGGTATCGACATAAAAAAACATTTGGATGAGAATGGCAAACCTGTCGATGGAATTCCATTTCATCCTTACTACACGGTAAAAGATTTTGTCGGAGTGATTGTTTTTCTGATTGTGTTTTTTGCTGTTGTGTTCTTTGCCCCAGAAATGGGGGGGTATTTTTTGGAACATCCAAATTTTGCCCCAGCAAATCCTATGGTGACCCCAGAACACATTGCCCCAGTGTGGTATTTGACACCCTTTTACGCCATGTTGCGAGCCATACCTGATAAATTGTTCGGGGTAATCATTATGGCTGCCTCAATTTTAATTCTCTTCTTCGTTCCCTGGCTAGATAAAAGTCCTGTTCGTGCAATGCGGTTTAAAGGGATTTATTCGAAATATGCTTTGCTGATTTTTGTAATCAGTTTCATTTTTCTGGGCTATTTAGGGACAGTCATCATGACCCCGGCCAAGCAGTATTTGGCACGTTTTTTCACTGCTGTATATTTTGCATACTTTATTTTTATGCCTTTTTACACGCGATATGAGCAAACACAAACGGTTCCCGAGAGGATAACGGTATGAACAGAGGGATTGCTGCCTGCCTGTTGGGTTTATTATTAATTTCTCCGTGTTTTGCAAGTGATGTAGTGATGCAATCGGGAAATATTGATGTCCAGGATCAAGCTAAACTGCAACGTGGTGCAAAAATATTTATGAATTATTGTTCAGGATGCCATTCTTTGCGCTACATGCGCTACAACCGTATGGCTGAAGATCTTGGTCTGACTACATTCTCCGGTGAAATAGATGAGGATTTATTATTTAATAACCTTATTTTTACCAGTGCGAAAATAACCGAGCCAATTCAGATAGCGATGCCTGAGACATCGGCAAGGCAATGGTTTGGGAATCTCCCCCCCGATTTATCTCTTAAAGTTCGTGAACGCGGAGCAGACTGGATTTATACATTTTTGAAGAGTTTCTATGTGGATAAAACAAGGCCTTTTGGTAGCAATAATTTATTACTTCCAGATTTAGCTATGCCCAACGTTTTAGAGCCTCTTCGAGGAGAAGTAATCGCTGTCCGTCAGGGGACTGATGTTAAATCACCCATTTCACACCTCGTGTTACTTAAAAGGGGTGAGATGAGTCAACCTGAATTCGATAGCATGCTTGACGATTTGATAAGCTTTTTAAGCTATGTCGCAGAGCCAGCGAAATTAGTACGTTATCGAATAGGAGTTTTAGTGCTGGCATTTTTATTCATTTTCTTGGTGATAGCCTATCAATTGAAGAAGGCTTACTGGAAAAAAATACATTAGAGGTGACTGGATGTTTCAATTTATTGGTTATTTTTGCCAATAACTCCAAGGCTTATTGTATTAAATTTGAAAATATTTTCTTTCTATCTTCATAGAGAGCAATTTGTGATAAAATGGCGCCCTTTGGCATGCCTAAAAGGTGTGATTAACTGCTGACGAGGAGTTGCTAATGGCTATTGTGGCAAAGCGCACGATTATGTCTTTATATTCTGACAGTGATGACATTTACAGTCATCAAGTTCGTATAGTCCTGGCTGAGAAAGGAGTGAATGTTGAAATCCTTCCTGCAAAACAAGGTGAAGCTCCAAATGATTTATTGGTTGTCAATCCTTATGGGACAGTTCCCACGCTTCTGGATAGAGAACTGGTTCTCTACGAAGCACGCATCATCATGGAATACTTGGATGAGCGCTTTCCCCATCCTCCTCTCTTGCCGGTCTACCCAGTTGCCAGAGCTGAAACGCGTAAGATGATGCATCGTATAGAGCAAGATTGGTATTGTTTGTTAGAAAATATTAAGTTAGGCAGTAATGTCGAACAATCCAGACAGTATTTAACCGAAAGCTTACTTAATCTCGAACCGGTATTTGCGGACAAACCTTATTTTTTAAGCGATGAATTTTCCTTACTGGATTGTGCCCTTGCTCCGTTATTATGGCGTCTCCCCCAATTGGGAATAGAAATTCCAGCAAAATTCAAAGGCTTGCACGCTTATATGCAACGTGTCTTTAAAAGAGAAGCGTTTCAAACCAGTTTAAGCGATGCTGAGAGGCAATTGAGAGCAGCCTAATGATGATGACCTCAAATAAGCCATATTTAATTCGTGCTGTCTACGATTGGATTGTTGATAACGATAAGACACCCTACATTCTGGTGAACGCTAATTACCCAGGTGTCCAGGTTCCGCTTGAGTACGTCAATGATGGTAGGATAGTATTAAATATTTCACCAAGAGCATGTCGCGGTCTTCATCTTGAGAATGATCGAATCGTGTTTACTGCCCGCTTTTCAGGTGAAAGCATACAAATTTTTGTTGTGCCCGCGGCGGTTCAGGCCATTTATGCTAAGGAAAACGGACAAGGCATGGAGTTCGGAGAGGATCCTTTCCAACCTCCACCGCCTCCTTCGACAAAAGCCGGACTTGAAGCAAAAGGCCGCAAACCAGCCCTTACTCTGGTGAAAAAAGAAAAATAAAGTCAGCCTGTAATGCAGGAAAGATTACCATTATAAAATGGCAATCGCGACATTCATTACAATAGACGATGCTTTCTAGCAAATCGTTGCTTTAATTGGTTTGCTAGGAAGCATAGAGAAATTCATTAAGAGAATTTTTGGATTTCTCAATTCAGATCAGAAAGACTTACATGGATCATCATCGATGATTCATGCAAATAGCATGTTGATGTTGTTCCTGGCACATAGTGGAGCATAAGAAAAATAATGACTGCGGCCAAAACCCCTCTTTACCAGGTAAAACAGATTCGTTCATGTGAACGAATGGCTGTATCCAAAATGCATCTAAGCGAAACTGAGCTTATGGAGCGTGCTGGAAAAAGTGCATTTTCTTGCATGAGCCAATTGTTTCCTAAGGCACGACGCCTGGTGATATTTTGCGGAGGAGGAAATAATGCTGGTGATGGTTATGTACTCGCGCGCCTAGCGCTTGAAAAAGGCTATTCTGTTATTGTTAATCAGTATCGAACAGTTGAAGAATTACCTCCCGCAGCACAACATGCAGCAGTACAAGCTCTTTCCGCAGGACTGTATTGCCAGGCTCTTGATGAACCCATAGATTCTGACGTTGATTTAATCGTTGATGCCTTGCTTGGTATAGGTTTGCAAGGAGAGGTTAGGGGGCCAATAGCAGTCGCCATTAACCAGATCAACGATTGTGACATTCCGGTCCTGGCCTTGGATATCCCTTCAGGCCTAAACGCCGATAGCGGAAATGTCATGTCCCTGTGTGTTAAGGCAACGGCAACCATTACTTTTATTGGCAACAAATTAGGCCTGTTTACCGCAGATGGGCCTGATTATTGCGGCAAGGTAATATGCAATTCACTTAAATTAGAACCCTGCCTATCCCATATTACTCCAGCAGCTTATTTAATGGACAAGCATTTGCCACAACCTATCCTTCCCCCGCGGCTGAAAAACTCACACAAAGGAAATTATGGTCATGTACTAGTTATTGGCGGTGGGCTTGGGATGCCTGGCTCAGTGTATCTTGCAGCCAAAGCTGCTTTACGCGCAGGAGCCGGGCTGGTTACTATTGCTACAAGACCTGAGCATGCTGGGCATGTACTGCCTGATTTAGCTGAGGCGATGATTTATGGTATTGAGGAAATTGAACAACTTTCATCATTAATAGCACGAGCCAGCGTTTGCATTATAGGCCCTGGCTTGGGAGAAGATGAATGGGCCAAAGCCATGTTTGCTAAAGCAATTGGCTCCCAGTTAGCCATGATAATTGATGCTTCAGCATTACGTTTGTTGGCAAAAAATCATCAACATGATGATAACTGGATTTTAACTCCGCACCCCGGAGAGGCGGCTTGTTTACTAAATTGTTCAACAAATGACGTGCAAAGTGATCGTTATCAAGCTGCTCTTGCTGTGCAAAAATTATATGGTGGCAATGTCATTTTAAAAGGCCAAGGAACATTGATTTGCACCGATGAAGCGGAGGTATATCTGTGCAGCGCTGGAAATCCAGGTATGGCGAGTGCTGGCATGGGTGATACTTTAAATGGAGTGATTGCCGGCCTATTTGCTCAAGGTTTGTCATTGGCTGATGCAGCCAAATACGGCGTCTGGGTTCATGCCATGGCTGGGGATGCGGCTGCAAGTGCTTTTGGTGAACGGGGGCTTTTGGCCAGTGATTTAATGCCCTATGTGAGAGAATTTGTAAATTAAACCGAGTTTGGCTAAGACAGGCAATTAATGCACTAGCGAACCTAATAAACAAAAGGGTGTATTTTGTAATGCAGAAAACTGAATTGATTCTCCCTGATGAATCGCGCAGCGAGTTATTAGCAACTCAGCTTTCAGCCTGTTTGGAAGCGCCGCTAACCCTGACTTTTAGTGGGCAAATAGGTGCGGGTAAGACAACGTTGATCCGAGCCATGTTAAGAGCCCTGGGCATTACCTCAGCCATCAAAAGTCCGACCTTCTCTCTCGTGGAAAGCTATCAATGTCCCAAATTTCACGTCCATCATTTTGATCTTTATCGTATTCACGATGAAGCGGAGCTGGAGTATATTGGTTTTAGAGATTATTTTCACAAAGATTCAGTTTCTTGTATTGAGTGGCCTGAACATGCGAAAGCCCTCCTGCAAAATACGGATCTGAATTTTTGTTTTTCAATAAAGGGGAGCGGGCGCTTGCTGGTCATTACGGCAGCAAGTACCGCAGGTGAAAGAATATTATCTTGCCTAACAGGTAAGTAAAAATGAATTTACGTGCACTCGTCGGATTTTGTTTTTTCATGTTGGCCTGCTTTCCTGCGTTTGCGGCTAAATTGCTATCTATTGAAATCAGACAGCAGAATGGAGCCCCCTCAGTATTATTTACCCTGGATAAGGCTATTCCTCATCGAGTCTTTACTCTTACCAACCCAAACCGTGTGGTGATTGATTTTGAGAATACCGATCTGGCTCTCAATTTAAATCATGTTAATCTTGGCAGAGAGTTAATTAAATACATTCGAAGCGGCCATCCTAATCCTCATACTTTACGGTTGGTTTTCGAAGTGAACCAGATGGTCCTAACCCAGACTAAGCTTTTGCAACAAACAGCCGCCAAACATAGCTTTTCTCTCGCTTTGCAAACGAAAGACAGGATGCAAAAACCTGCTTCAGGCAAAGCTTCTTTTCCAATTACCGGCAAGCAAACTGTTGTTAAGTCCAGGCAAGCAGCACCGGTTTTGGTGCACCATGCACCGCCTTCGCGAGGGCTTAGGGACGTCATAGTAGTGCTGGATCCCGGTCATGGAGGCAAGGACCCTGGTGCTAGTGGCCCAAGGAGAACTGCTGAGAAAAACGTCACCTTGGCTATTGCACAAAAATTAAAGCAAATCATTGATCGCCAGCCGGGAATGAAGGCTGTATTAACACGAAATGGTGATTACTACATTGAATTACGGGATCGGTTGAAGATAGCCAGAAAATACAACGCCGACGTTTTTATTTCAATCCATGCAGATGCCTTTATCAATCAGCATTCAAGCGGGGCATCGGTCTTTGCGCTATCTCAATCCGGGGCCACCAGCGAGGCCGCACGTTGGCTTGCGGAAAAGGAAAACTATTCGGAACTGGGAGGGGTTAACTTATCGGAATTGGATGATCAAAGCGGTTTGGTTCGAACCGTATTAATTGATCTCTCGCAAACTGCAACTATCGGAGCAAGTTTGCACATGGGCGAAAGGGTTTTAAGAAATTTAGACCATATCACCAACCTGCATAATCGAAAGGTCGAGCAAGCACGTTTTATGGTATTAAAATCGCCAGATATTCCATCCATTCTGATTGAAACAGGATTCATATCCAACCCCCGTGAGGAAAGCAATTTGACTAATTCTGCTTACCAAACCCGCTTGACACAAGCCATTTTTGAAGGGTTGAAGCATTATTTTTGGGATTATCCACCGCATGGGACCCGAATAGAAGCAATGGCTGGGGCTGGCAGCAATAACATACACTTGGTGCAGCGAGGTGAATCCTTGCCCCTTATTGCTGCTAAGTATCATGTTTCGGTTGCCTCTTTAAAAACAGTTAATCATTTGTCAGGCAGCCAAATTAAGGCCGGGCAAAAACTTGTTATTCCCGATATGGCATGAGAATTCAGCAATTACCCATGGCAGTAGCCAATCAAATAGCAGCCGGTGAAGTGATTGAACGGCCTGCTTCAATCGTCAAGGAATTACTGGAAAATTCTTTCGATGCAAAAGCAAGCTCCATCCATATTGAGATCAGCTATGGGGGCTTAAATCAGGTTAAAATCAGTGATGATGGACTTGGGATTGTGGCGGATGACTTGCCTTTGGCGATTGCCCCACATGCTACCAGTAAAATCTGTGAGCTTGGGGATTTATTTTCCATTGCAAGCATGGGCTTTCGAGGTGAAGCGCTTGCAAGCATTGCTTCTATTTCTCGTTTAAGTATTAGTTCAAAGCCTGTCTGTCAGATGGATGCTATGAAGCTTGTAAGCACTGAGGAAGGCATTCGAATTCATCCTTGTGCTCGTAAGCAGGGCACGACCATTGATGTGCGTGATTTGTTTTACAATGCTCCAGTGAGAAAAAAATTCTTAAAAAGCGAACAGCTGGAATTTCAAATTATAGAAGCTGTCGTCAAACGTTTTGCATTAGCGGCTCCTGAAATAAGCATCCAACTACATCATAATGATAAAAAAATTTTTCAGTTGCCCGCTGCCAATGATGAAAAGAGTCGCCTGGCCCGAATTCAAAAAATTTTTGGTAAAGCATTCATGGAAAAAGCACATTATATTGAGGCAGAGCATTTGGGAATGCGGCTTTGGGGTTGGATTTCGAGCTCTGATTATCAGCGTAGCCAAAATGATAAGCAGTGGATTTATGTTAATAAAAGAATGGTCAAAGACAAACTACTGAATCATGCCATAAAGCAAGCTTATGAAGACTCACTCCACCCAGGGCGTCATCCTGCATGTTTGCTTTATTTGGAAATTAGACCGGAAGAAGTGGATGTAAATGTTCATCCGACCAAGCATGAGGTTCGTTTTCAGCAGCCTAGAATGGTTCATGATTTCATTAGCTCACAAATACAGGGAACTTTGATTTCGCATAAACAATGTTTTTATGACTCTGCAAAAGAACCTCCAAAAAAAGCCTTAGAGCTCCGTGAGTCTACATGGCCGCTCCCAGGCTTAGCGAGCAAGACCAGCAATCATTCGGCGGATTGGTATTTTCTGAAACCTGATTTTGCTATTATTCGAATATCTCACGAGCCGTATTTGGTTGAGCTTTCCTCTTTATACCGTCACTGGTTAAACTCCACTTTGCTGGCGCATGAACTTCCTCTTGCACATCGACCCTTATTGGTTCCTATTACGCTAAAAATTGAAGCTTTCAAGGAGGAAGATGTATTGCAAGCGCAGCATCTTCTGAAGCGTTATGGCATTGAGATTACTTGGGTGGCTGAACAAACATTGCTCATCCGAACCATACCCATTATCATGCCTTACATTGATATTAAGCAATGCTTGATTGCTATAGTTAAAGAACGATTATTTAGCAATTCGGCATTCATGGAGGCAATAATTAAATACCAAGCATTCGTGCCCGACCAGATCAGCGCAGAAGACAAAGTAATGCTCATCACGCATATGCAGTGTTTAGAATCTTTGCATTCGCAGCCCTGGTGTAGGCATTTGTCGCTAAAAACCTGCCAGGATCTGCTACATGACTAACACAGTTTTTTGTTTGATGGGACCAACGGCTTCCGGGAAGACTGCACTGGCCACCGAGCTAATCAAACATTTCCCTTTAGAAATCATCAGTGTTGATTCTGCTATGATTTATAAAGAAATGAGCATTGGTACAGCAAAACCCAGCCCGCAAGAACTTAAGGAAACTCCTCATCATTTAATTGACATCATCGAGCCTTCAGAGAGCTATTCCGCCGCAGAGTTTTGCGAGGACGCCATTGAACTCATAGAGGCTATTTTTGAAAGGAAAAAATATCCTCTTTTGGTGGGTGGAACAATGATGTACTTCAATGCATTGCAGCAAGGTTTATCCACGTTACCACAGGCAGATGAATTAATCCGCGCAGAATTGTTAAGGCAAGCCGAACGACATGGATGGTCTTATTTGCATGAGCAACTAAACCAAGTGGATCCAGAATCCGCAAACCGTATCCATCCCAATGATACTCAACGAATTCAAAGGGCACTTGAGGTTTATCAAATAACAGGAAAACCCTTATCTTATTTTTGGAATGAACAAAAAGGGGCAGGCAAATATCATTTCATCAATTTAATTTTATTCCCACAACGAAGAGAATGGCTGCATGAACGAATTGCTTTGCGGTTTGAGCAGATGTTAGCCAAAGATTTTGTGGGAGAAGTAGCGCAATTGCTGCAGAAATGGCAATTGCCACCTACCTCCCCCTCAATGAAAAGCGTTGGCTATCGTCAAGTGATTAATTATCTCGCAGGCGATTATAATTATGACACTCTGCGTCAGAAAGGTGTTGCTGCTACTCGTCAACTCGCAAAACGGCAATTAACTTGGCTTCGAACTTGGCCTCAGGGTATTTATTTTGATTGTGAAGATTTTACTGACACGAAAGAGAAGATCGTGGCGCTTATGCAGAAAATATTGGATAATAGCACCCCAATTCCTAATTGAGCCTGAGGAATAGCAATGTCTGAAACGAAAAAAGAACCAGCCTGTACTAAAAAAAACTATGTAGTCCATCATAGTGACTTACCTTTAAGTTGTCCAACTGATGACATGGCATTATGGAATGCTCATCCTAAAGTTTACTTACCTATAGAAAAGACCGGCGTTGAAGTGTGCCCTTATTGCAGCGCAAGATTTGTTTTAAAAGATGATTAAATCCATCTGCATTGTTCGCCTCTCGGCATTAGGCGATGTATTAATGCTCGTGCCCCTCATTAGAACGTTACAGGCTAATTTGGCGGGTGTTTCAATTACATGGGTAATTTCTCGTCCAGCCTACGACATGGTTGAGGGAATGCCTGGTGTTGATTTCATTGTTATTGATAAGCCAAATAGCATTAAGGATTATTGGCGCTTTAAAAAGCAATTAAATGGACGTTCTTTTGATGTGCTTATAGCGGCCCAAGCCAGTTTGAGAGCTAATCTGCTCTATCCCTTCATCAAAGCTGAACGAAAGTTAGGCTTCGATACCGAGCGTGCCAAAGATGGCCACAGATGGTTCGTTAAAGAAACGATAAGCCCCGGAGAAGAACATAATCTCGAAAGTTTTTTAAAATTCGCGCAGTTATTGGGTTTGGAAAAAATAAAAATCAATTGGAATCTACCTATTACAGAAGCCGACAAGGAGTGGGCGAGTGCTCATTTACCCGCAGAAGGGCCCATTCTTTTGGTCAATCCGGCTGCCAGCAAACCAGAAAGAAGTTGGCCGGTGGAGCGTTATGTTGAAGTCATTAAAGAGGCTAAAAAGCGTTGGCGGGCTCAGGTGGTATTAACAGGGGGGCCGGGTGCTTTCGATAGGAAGTTGGCAGATGCCATCCTAAAGCAGGTTTCTTGTTTGGACTTAGTTGGCAAAACCAAGCCTAAACAGCTATTAGCGGTTATTGATAATGCTCAAGCCTTGCTATGCCCTGACACGGGTCCTTCTCACATGGCCACAGCGGTGGGGACCCCCGTGGTTGCTTTGCACGCCGTCACCAATCCTGAAATATCTGGTCCCTATACATTTAGGCACTTAGTGGTGAATCGCTATCCACAAGCAGTAAGAAATATTCTTAAAATTCGTGAAGAGGAAGCTTGGGGCCAAAAAGTTCATGGAAAGGAAGCAATGCAACTCATTCAAGTAGAGGATGTATTGGCTAAACTTTCTGTGGTTTTAAACGAGACCGGTTCTGCTTAATAACTGTTGCATCTGCTTGAGTTTCACAGGAAGGAATTTTCACTTTATTAACAATCAGACATTTGCCTTTCATCCAGCAATGGGTTATTTTTTAATCATAGATAGTATTCTTGTCCGGCTAACAGAATTCCTCAAGGAAGCCAGACTGCAGATGCGGTGTGCAAGCTTAAATTTCATTAAGAAGCCTAAAGCATCTCAAGAGGCATCCACTTTGTAATACGAACTGAGACAGGAATGCTATCTTTTTTTTGTATAATTTCTCTTGCAACATTCATCTCTTGATCTTCAACGCAAACTAATCCAAAAATGACAGAGCAAACCTAAAACGATACTGTAATGCTCAACCACTTTTATCAGTGAAATACAGCAGGGATTGAACGTTAGTAATAGGAGTTTGATGTGATAGAAAAGAGCGAGAAATATGCAGTTTACTTTCAAAATTGGCGTTTGAACAAAAGTGAAAAAGAGGAGGCCATTCTCAAAACAGTGTTCGAGATTGCCAATTACATGGCAAGCAATCCCAATTTAAAACAAATGGCTGAAGATTTGCAAGACTCGCACTCCGAGTTATATAAAAAACTTGATCAATATGGCAAGCGCAATTATGGAATTGTAGCCTATGTCAAGCTAAGCGTTGACATGTATTTGGAAAATCTACAAGAAGAACAGCTAAATGAGCGAGAGCTATTAAACAATGTTTCTAGGGATTTAGAGAGCCTATTTATAAACGCTACCTCCGAGACTCAGAAAAAATTAAATAATTTATTATTCAATTCCAATCTTTGGCTTTCTCAGTGTACAAATAATCGTAATAATCCTGCTGAAGTGCAAACCCTTTGTTTCACGATTTATTTGTTTTTAAAACTGTTCAATCTTACTCTAAAGGGGTTGGATAGCTTTAAGCGCAGCTTAGCTGGCAGCCTTGTCAATTTACCCCCTTTGGAAGCTTCCTTACAAGCATTACTGGAACACACGGAAAATCAGTTAAAGAAATTGGAGAAGAATTCTTCATCTCCCGAGCCAAGCACTGTTTTTCAGTACTTAATTGGTTGCTGCAGACGAGTCCTTAGTGCTCCAGAACATCACGGAAATACAATTAGTGAAAAAATAGAAAAATTGCATTCTGCTTTGACGCAAATGGCTTTCGTTATTTTAAAAATCAAACAAAATCAGCTTCTTTCGGTGCAACTTAGGGTTGCCAAGGTACTTTTGGAAGCTTTTCGCTGGAATGAGCAACAAATCACAGGCAGACTTTATTTTTTGGAATTTGTCGATGCGCACAGAGACATGTTCAGTTGTTTTTTACAAGGTTTGGATGGCGAAACGAAAGCCGCTTTGATGCAAAACATAGATATATTAAAAAATCCTGACAAATACCAACAACTCTCTTCTTCCGTAAGGTATTTGGCCAGTTATGTATTTGCATTACCAACGACCGCTTTCCGTCTGACAACGCCAAAGGATTGGCAAGATAAAATGAGTAGCATTTCTCCAGCCACATGGGATAGTCAATGCAAAGCACATTTTAGGGAAATTGCTGAAAAAAACATCCAAACAACGAACGAACAAATGAGTTCAAGCTTAGAAGAGGTTAAGTACCTAACCCAAGCCTTGTTTCCGGGACAAGTCGAAGTTGAGGCTATGCTTATGCAGTTATCCACTGAAGAATGCGATAATTTGGCTGCATCTCTAAACGAAATGAGAAAGGGCCTGGAGCATTTTAAACAATTAAGTCAGATTGCTGTGCAAAAGCAGGCGCAATTGAAAGAAATGATGGCTCTTAAGATTGGGATTGAAGAGTTTCTCGCTGTTCACAATCAATTTTGGGTTGTCATTTGTAAATTGCTTTCCTTGTTGTTCGCTTGTTTTATGACAGAATCTGTAAAACTCGTGGATGAGGCAAAAGCATTGCGAAAACAATTGGAGCAATTTATGAGTCAAACCGAACATTCATGCAAACAAGCGCTTACAGGATTTAATTCGCAGTTACCGCAGACATTATATGATGACATGCTTGATGAATTACAAAAAACTGTTAATAACAAGACAGTGCCTGCTAACTTAATGATTAAAGAAAAAAATGTACATGAAGCTTTTTCAACAATTAGCCAAAGATTTTTTAAATTGCAAAAAGACATTGAGTTATATGAGCTCCAAGAGGACAAACAGGTATATGTTCACTAGACATAAGCTTAGCTGACTTTAATTTCTCGTGCGTGACAAGCATTAAGAATGTTTACCACTTCATTGATTTGTTCGTCAGTACTTACTGTCACCCAAATGACAAATCCGCCTGCACGCTCTTGTTTTCGAACCTGCTCAATTTGGTGTTTCTTTATAAATTTGGCCAAGAAAGCGCCCACAATAGCACCAACAATGCCCCCTAAAACACCGTAGAAAATATTGTCAGAGGGAGAGCGGACATCCCCTATCAAAAAAACGGCGACCACGACGCAGATGAACACCGGTATGCCAAAAGAAAATCCCACAACCCAACCAAAATCATCTCTTAAAAAATGCTCTTTTTTGGGAGGATTTGCGCTCTTTTGAATGGCGTCAGGCCTTACGTAAGGTTTTCCGAAGGTTTGTTCCATCTTTTCAGGTGGACCTTGGATGCTAATGTCATGGCGAGCAACTGTTGTTTCTGTCAATTTGTTAATGACAACCTCGAGGACGCTTTCACTGCTGAAAATGGCACTGACAGTGCGAGTGACCACGCTAGCCATGGAAAACCTCCTTTTTCTTAAAGACCATTCATATTATAAGCATAGCTTTTTAAAGAAGCAGAATGCAACCCTCACATAGGGGCTGGCCAGACAACTTACTCTGCCTCCGCAAGCTCCATTGATGCCGTTAATTCATGGTGAGATTTTTCATCAACGAGCACGTACTGAGATAATTGCAGTACAAGTATGCTCAACGGCAAGATAAGAATGATGTCTAAGGGGAATTGCAGTTGCCCCCGTCCTCCAAATGAACCAAAGTAAGAAACGGCAAGCATGGCAACCATATAGAAAGCAAACCAGAACAGACTGCGGCTGCATTCAGTGATTCGACGCCGCTGATAAATTATATAGATCACAAAGCCAAGGAAAAGTGCCAAATCCAGCTTCCAAAGGATATCAAACCCACACCAGTACAGCATCAAGTTGCAAACGTAAAATGCAACATGACTGAAGAAAAGACTTGCCCATAGTTTAAAAGGGCGATGCCGATGGGGTTGTAGTTTTCGCATGGCTAGAAGGCAAATAGGACCAATCCCGTAAGATAAAATGCTGCAGGAAGACAGAAAAGCCACCATTTTTTGCCAACCGGGGAAGGGAAGAAAGGACAAGCTTCCTACTAAAAAATTGACATAGAGGGTAATATAAGGAATTTTATGCTTATTGAGTTTTAGGAATAAATTTGGTAAATGTTTATTTAAAGCCATACCATAGAGAATACGAGAGGTGGCTGCAGTATAAACCAAGGTTGTTCCAAATGGAGAGAATGCCGCATCAAACATCAACAACATGGCCACAAAACCAAGCCCTATCAAGAGTGTTAAGCCTACCAGTGGGCCGCTGTCTCCAGGGAAACTTAAGTTTTGCCAACCATTTGCCAAATAATCCGAGGGAATAGCGGCTAAAAAACTCAATTGCAACATGAAGTACAATAAAAAGCCTACGAGCACAGCTCCCAGGATGGCAATTGGAATGTTACGTTGGGGATTTTGAACCTCCCCTGCTAGCATTAAACCATTCTGAAAACCCGTGAAAGCAAAGGCAATTCCTCCCGTAGACAAAGCCGTAAAAATTTGTACCCAAGCCTGAGTTGTGTTGAGTTTAAGATGAACATTTTGCATGGAGGAGGTTGTCGAAAGAAGAGCTATAATGGCAATGCTTGGAACCAAAAATTTAATGATGCTTGCAAATTTATTGCATTCGGCAAGCATTTTAATGCCATAGGAATTTAGTAAAACCACAAAAAACATGATACCTATTGCAGCTATATAACCAGTTGCCGATAAAGTGAAGCTGTTGCTATTTTTGACCAGCAATATAGGAAAAAGGTGGCTGGAATACTGCAAAATAGCTTGAATTTCAATAGGGGTCATCACCACATAAGAAAGCCAAGAAGTCCATGCGAATAAAAAGCCAACGTCATTTCCATGAGTAAAACTGGGATAATTGGTCATGCCGCCAGAGATTGGGAACATGGCTCCTAACTCACATAAAGGCAACGCAATAAATAACATGAACAATGCGGCAATAAGCCAACTCATTAAGGCATTGCTGCCTGCCATTTGAGCGCTGATAAAAGGACTAAAAAGCCAGCCAGAACCAATCATGCCTCCAGCCGCGGCAATTAATACATTAGTACGGGAGATATCGCGTTTAAGCATAGCTGCTTCCTTCGCTTATGCAGGTCAAACTAAGATTATATCCTCAATGGGTTAAAGATTGCGATATGTTAAAAACTCTTTAATCCTGAAAATCAAGCCTTGGCGAAACACAAGCGGCAGTAATTGCAAGGAATTAGGCCATTGTTTTGCTTCTTAAGCTGCAATTACATTCATTTAGACTTATAAAACCAGTGTATGAGAGCAGCATGATTACACGCTGCTCATCATTCAAATTAAGAAAAGCTATTGAGTTTGGGCAGGGGTTGCGGCAGTTAATTGCCCGGAGGGTTGAGATTCTCTGACTTTTTGCAGCAATAGCATGCTGTTGGTTAAAAGAATTCGCTCTTCTTGCTGTCGGTTCAGATAAAGTTGATAGTTAATTTCGGCAAGCAACACAGCGATCTCTTTTTGCATGGTTGCAGCTGAGGCTTGATTTAAACTACTTAACCAAGGTGTTCCTTGCTGGCCATTTTGGCTAGGACTAAACAATCTCCAGGTAGCCATTTGATACTCGCTTAAGGCCTGGCTGGTGGTGTTTGAAGTCGCTCCACTTGAACCCTGCTGACCAATAACCGGCTGGGGCATTCTCTTGGAGAGAATATAGTAAAGGTTACTGACTCCTACAGAGGCTTGAGCGGCATAGACTCGTAGATTGGCTAAATAATTGGCAAGAAGCGATTGGGCTTGCCACTTTTGTAAGGGATTTTTAGACAAAGTTTGTGCATAGATTTGGTTATAAGCATTGCGGCTTGGTAATGCCAAGGGTGTTACGGAGCCTGTTGCATAGCGAATGAAATTTTGGGCTTGCTGTGCGGCATTTTGCGATTGTAAGGGACCCGCTGCGGTTTGTTGACCTGAAATGCCAACCCCCGTGTTTACAAAAGGAGATCCTTGATTGCTCGCTCCTGAAGAGGTTGTGTCATACATCAGAGGTGCAATCAAACTATTGCCATTCAGCTGGGCTATCCAGGGCTGATTGTAAGAAGGAGAAAAAAATGTTTGTGGGTCAGGAATTGCGCCGATAATGTTAAGCATGACCTGATTTTCATTTTTTATTCCTGAAGGATAAGTACATTCGACAAAGCTCGTCCCGGCATTATCCAGGCAGTAGCTGTAATCCGGGGTAGTCAAAATGTTGGCAATAGCCTGACTTACTGGATCATTTTGAAAACCGCCACCTCCAGAGCCAGGTTGATCAATTAAGGGGGATACGGAAATTAATCCACTGGATGGGCTTGAATACCGAGATGAATTAAAGGTGCTATTTGCAGAATTATTAAGTTCTGCATAAGGTGTATTCCCGGGCACAAAAATGGAGGGAGCTTCAGTTCCGCTGGCAATATTCGCAATGCCTGCAGTTGTAACTGGAAGGGCACCAAAAACAGTTTGCAAGGATGGCAACAATATTTGCTGAATGGCATTGGACGTCACCTGCAGAATGGCCTCACTCACTGGTGTTTGCTGTTGGCTTGGACTGGTGGTTAAATCGTAGCCCAAATATTGTCCTAAATTCAAAACATAATTTTTCAGCGTATCCATCGAGTTGTCGGTTGATGAGCCCGACCCGTCAGAAGCAAAGGTCGATGAGCTGGCAAGTAGCAATAAACCCGGTAATACTAGGCGACAACTAGGTAATTTCATCATTCTTCCCCTTCAAGAGCACGAGCAACTAATCTTAAGCGATACTCGGAAAACACACGGGCGAGTAAGCGTAAACGTTCAAAAACTATATTTCTTTTTAGAAAAAATCCAGCCGGGTCATGACTGCCGGCACTGGTTTCTTCAGCGTGAATGAGAATGCGGGAAGCACTGCCTGGATGGACGGTATCAATGGCTTGTAAAAGACGTAAGCCACGGCCGGACTTAATATTTCCAACAAGACGGATAAACAAATCTTCTTGACCCAGAGCACTCATGTCGATTTTTTCGATGTCATCCAGTTCTTTACCTAAGCGGTTTATGGCTTCTTCTAATTCGGGATTTCCGTCGAGAGTCCAGTCTTCAACACTTTCCATAAATGTGATGACTCGATAAATCATGGGGTCAACGTATTCGTACCAATATCTGGAAGAGGCTTCATGACTAAGATCGGGCATTTTTTACTCTTTTTTTACGGTGAAACTCGTTAGTTGGACTGCGAATGTTGTAACTACTATAGTATAGTATGAAGAGTAAAAGTCCATTAGCAAACAGTAAATTTTATGAAAATTAAAAGAAGCACTCGCTTGGCCAGAACCCTCAAACAAATTATAAATGTACGTGCATGGTCGGACTATGATCGTGTGCGATCTTTTACCTCTTATATTGTAGGTGGTTTCCAAAGAATGTTTGTGCCTCAACAGCACGGAGCAGAGGAATCCTTTGAGGCTGCAATGACCAGAATGAACTTAAGCGAGGACGATCTTAAGAACAAAGCTTCAGCTTTGTATCGTCTAAGTATGTTGATGCTGACTGCTGCTATATTTATCTTGGGTTATGCCATTTATCATCTGTATTTTGGTGGCTATCGAGCGGTCCTAGTCAGTCTGGTTCTGGTAATGATTGCTCTGGTCTTATCTTTTCGTTATCACTTCTGGTATTACCAAATCAAAGCAAGGAAGTTAGGGTGCACTTTTAGTGAGTGGTACAGACAAGGTCTGAAAGGTGAAAAATGATGAATAAAATAGCTTTGATTTTACTGGGTTTGCTCGTTCCAACTTTGGTTCTTGCAGCTGACAACGGTACAACCTTGAATTTTTCACCACCGCCAAGTGATTACTCGGTTATATTTCTTGGCAATATTTTTGGTATCGTGGATGGGGTTTTGCATGGTACCGGAAGCCAGATTATGGGCACCATGTTTGGGGTGTTTAATGCGGCCGTTCTTGCCATTGGCGGTATTATCATCATGTACACTCTAATGGTGTCTACGATGAATACTGCACATGAAGGCCAAATGCTTGGGCAAAAATGGTCTTCTATTTGGGTACCTATGCGCTCCGTCCTAGGCCTTACCTTAATGATACCCAAGGCCAGCGGGTATTGTGTAATGCAGATTTTTGTTATGTGGATTGTCGTCCAGGGGGTTGGTGCCGCAGACAAAGTGTGGCAAGCCGCGTTGAGCTATTTAAACCGTGGTGGAGCCATTATCCAAACCCAAATGAGTCCGACAAAGTCGTTATTAGCTGGAAGCAATAACGAGGTAGCTACTGGCGCTGAAATCATTCTTTCGGGTCAAGTTTGTATGCTGGGTTTGCAAACGGCTCTTAACAATCAAAGGCAAAGCTATTTAAATCTCCAGCAAAACAATGCAGGACCTTGCGCAGGCTCCCCCTCCGGCCCCATGAAAGATTTTTGCGAGAACCCTGTCCCTGATTTTCTAAGCAGCGTAAACGTGGTCGCTTACGAGAATGATCATAAAAAGGACAGCGCTTTTACTGTTCCCATGCCCAATCTAAGCGACAAACCTTATAGTGCGCTTAATGGTATTTGTGGCTCATTGCATTGGAATAAATTTACAGGAGCCGACAATCTTTCAAACGTTAGTCTAACCAAAGATGAGCTAAAAACCACACAAATGTCCAGAGCCATTGGTATACAGCAAATGTATATTGATTTATCCAGTGTTGCTCAAATTATGGTTAATAATGACCCCTTGCTAAATAACAATCTAGCCCCTATAAGTGGCTCCGATGGAAGCCAAAAATACTTCTCGTCAAATGCCGTTCAGCAATTCGGTGTTCCCTTGACCCCTAACTCACAACAAATTTGCGATGGTAACAATGCAAACACAAGTGAGTGCAGCAACTGGGGCTCCGACCCAAATAGTACCAACAACTCATCACCATTATTTAATGGAACTGAGGTCCAGGGAGCCATCGCTGATTACAATGGTATCTTACTACCTGCTCTCAATTTATTAGAGCAAGACCAGAAAGGTCAGTCTGCCAAGGATGCAAGAGCCTTTATCCAGGATGCAAACAATTACGGTTGGATTTTGGCTGGAAGTTATTTCTTCAACTTGGCTCAGCTTAATTCCACCTCGATGCTTAATCCCGATAAAACAGACTCAGGAACCGGTTTGGGTGAAAGTATCTTCCCTACGATTTTACCCGCTGTGACCAGTGGTTTTGCTTCAAACAATACCTGCTCCCCAGGCCAATCTGCACCCAACTATTTGTGCCAGTGGATGCAAGGAGATCCTGCTCCCATTAATGCTGTAGTGGGTTTAATAGACGGCTCCAATGTTGGCCAGGAACGGGTCAACTTCCCAGCATCTAAAGACATTGCCGGACTTAATACGGGCGGACAAGATGTTTCTGCTGCTAAAGGAGCGGCTTCTTCAACCGTCTATGGCTTCCTGCATAATTCTATGATGGTTCAATTACCTGGGCAACCCGGGCAAAATCCTCCACAATTTGCTATGAAATTTAACATCAATATCGATTTATCCAAATTTCAATTGCCAAGCCAGGATTTCCCATGCGGTGAATTGAAGATCATGTTCTTCCACATGTGTTTGGGTTCCTTAATGGGAGAGGTATTCTATAACCTCATTATTCGAAACATATTTAACTTCTTCTTGAATGCGATCGCCCAAATTATCAATGCGGTCATCATGACCTTCCTTTCAGTGCCATTACTGGGAATTGCAGCAACATTCCGGGCTGGGGTAGCTATGATTCAACAGCCATCGGTGAACCCAGTTATTGCCTTGGCGAATATGGGTGTTAACTACATTAACTTTGCCAATGAACTATGGATTGTCTTGCTCACGGTTGCCGTAACCACCTCATTGATTCCATTGTTTGGCCTATTCATTTTCGCACTGATAGCAATGGCCTTCCCGCTGTTGTTTGCCTGGATGTCAGTCATGTTAAGTATTGGGTTTATCACGGCCTATTATGTGCCATTCCTGCCTTATATGATCTTTACATTCGGCGCCATTGCCTGGTTAATGGTCGTGATTGAAGCCATGGTAGCTGCGCCAATTGTGGCCTTGGGAATAACCCATCCTGAAGGTCATGATGCTTTTGGTAAGGGTGAACAAGCCATTATGATTTTGTTTAATGTCTTCTTAAGGCCTGCGATGATGATCATTGGCTATATTGCCGCGATTGCTTTGACTTACGTATCGGTTTGGATTATTAACGCCGGCTTCTCCAATGCTATGGCCTTTATCCAAGGAAGCTACACCAGCGGTGGCGATTGGAGCTTTAACTCCAATTGGAACGCTCAAAATGCACCCAATCTGGTTGATCAGGCAGGTCAAATGAACATGACTCAAGGATATACAGGCTGGGCAGGCATATATGGCTTCTTCTTCTCGCTTCTGACTTACACAACGATGTACCTAATCGTTGTGCAAAAATCATTTACCTTAATTACTGTCCTTCCCGATAAAGTGCTGCGTTGGATTGGTGGTCAGGCTGAAAGCACTGGACAGGAGGTTGCACAGTGGGGTGAAGATGTTAAAGGGCAGGTGAAAGGCGGTGGTGACTCCACTTCAAAAGCTGCTCAACAAATTGATTCTCAATTGTCTGCCGGAGGCCAAAAAGCAGTTGGCAAAGTTAAAGGGTTGTTCAAGAAAGGTGGTCCTAGCATTGGAGGTCAAGGAAGCACTGGAACAGACTCCACGCCTAGCAAACCGGATGATTGATGCTTGCTACGCCTAAATGGAAAAAGGAGCATGATTGCTCCTTTTTTTTTTAAGACTCTCTTAAGCTTTATAAGTTATATTTGCTCATAATTTGTTCATAGAGTCTAAATATATGCCCAAGAAGTATAAAGAGAAGTGTGAATTGCTGAGAGACGTTCAAGAGACCCATTATTATCAGGAAAAAAAGCAAAAAATTCACGAAATTAAAAATTTTAAGCTCAAGAAGAAAATCGACTCCCACATGAAGAGTCATAAAAATATGCCACCAGATGGTACGACTCGAGAATCAGGTTATTCGGTATATTGCTTTTCAGGTTCCGAAGTGCGCGCCAATCGCGCCATGGTGCATGCAAAAAAAAATGGTCACGCCTATATTCTTTCTCGCCTAAAGAATGCACCTAAACTTCCAGTTTCCTGCTTGGCTTCTGCCGAACATGTAATTAGCATGCAGTCAGAAGTTGAAGACTTTCAATCCGAGTTTTTGCCGGAGTCTAAAAAGCAGGTGGTATATGAGATTAATCTTAAAATTAATAATCCATCTAACTGGAAGACTGAAAGAAACAAATTATTGAAGGTGATTTGCGAGAATGATGATCTGTTAACTGCTGCTGACATCCATTTATCTTGTGATAAAAAAAGTCAGATAGTGACTGTCGAATTGGGGACTCAGCAAGCCGACATACAGCACACGATAGGTAATTTAAGGAATGCCCGGCGTTACCAGATATTAAGTTGCAACTTTGATGCAATTCAGCTTAATGAGGGTATTTGCCTGCTAAAGCCTGATGCTTCGAACCCTATTCATGCCCTGGTTAATATTGCTGAGGGCCGGAGTGAAGGTGTTACGACAAAATTCTTTTTAGAAAGAGATGCAGGGAAAACCAGTGGCCAAGCTTGCTCTAGCTATCAAGACAATAAATGGACCTTTAACTTTTTTACCTCTCTGTCCCAAATGAAACAGCAAACAGGGTTTCCTGAAAATGCTTTGGCAGTAAAAATAGTAAAAAAATGAAGCCCGACAGCCAGTAACATTAGGCCAGTTCTGCCAGAGTTGAATTGCTAACCTCGAGGTGGAAAAGGATCATGGCCGTGACTGTCTTTCCTTAAAATCTCACCATCCATGCCATGAATAAATAACTCAGTACCTGCTCTTCGGCTCATTTTTCTTGCGGCAGCGATGGCTTTATCCTGAGTCTCAAAATGTCGACTTGCCTTTAATCCATGTTCCCTGCGCACATCCCATCCCCCAAGACGGCTATTTGGCAAAACATGATAATCATTTCTGCTCATGAGCTTCTCCCAAAAACATCCCTTATATTTATTCTAGCCTAGGCTCGATGGGGCATTCATAGGTAATTCCTTTCAGCACCGAGGAAGTGGGGGACAATTGACATGAAACCAACAGCCAAATCCCTGTTAGCTATCGGCATCAGGTACTTTATCGCTGGTATTCTTTCGTGCCGGCAATGATGAGCTTGTAGGTTCTTTCAGAAATGAGTCCCTGCTCAAATTTGCTTCTGGCATCCACAGTCATAAGCTGTCCCCGTTCGCGGACCAATTTTCGGGTTAGGGAGGTAACTTCATTGGGATCACCTTCCAACAGGGCATCGCGAACCTGCTCATCAAAAACAAGGTATTCACGTAAAGCCACACGTTTACCGTCAACAGTGGGAACCAGTTTTTGCCAAATACACAGGCGAATGGTTTCAAGAATATCAATGGTTCTTCCGATACGCTCTTCCCCCGCGAAGGATGTAACCAGGCGGCGCATGGTTTCGGCCACTCCTGAGGTGTGAAGTGTGGTGTAAACAGGATGACCCGTTAAAGCGGCTTCAAGTGCTGCACTAATCGTTTCGGCATCACGACACTCGCCCACCATAATTAACCTTGGCTTACGTCGAAGGGCATTTCTTACCCCATCGGCAAAGTCTGGTAAATGACGGGGAATTTCGGATTGGCTGACCACCGCTGAGATGGTTTCGATTTCGTCATACACGAATTCGATTGGTGCCTCATAAGTAAGTACTTTACGATGAGAATCTTCTTTCTCGATTAATTCACGGATAATGGATGCCAGGAGCGTCGATTTTCCGGAACCGGTAGCTCCCGTAATAAAGACAATGCCTTCTTGTGGCGCTATGGCCTCAAGAATATTGTCAGGCAACCCCATGGTTTCAAGTTTTGGTGGCGTGGTCGGTATGGTTCTTAAAGTAATTTGAATTGCATCATGGCCTTCAACGAGACAAGATGTAGCATTCACACGATAACGATATCGCACACCGCGATTTGGTCGAAATTCGTAATGGGTGTCGATGTCTTTACCGGAAAGCAGCTGGGTTGTCGCATTAGGGCCATAAATGGAGTTAATCAGATCGCCAAGCTCCGTGTTGGAAAGACGGCGGTTGGTGATTTTGTACAAACGTCCATAGACTTCGGCATAAATAGGTTCACCGGTCTGAATGGTAATGTCAGAAGCTTTAAGGCCCTCTGCATGCTCAAGCATTTTATCCATAAATACCGGGGTAAAACGCGTCGGCTCATCGGGCATTAAATTAATATTTGTACTGCTCATAGCTTAGTATTCTTAAGAGAGTGGCTTGTCGTTAATGGGAGCAATGACGGGTTGCCATGCCTTACTGGTTATACTAATTTTAGTGCTTTGTGCCAATTTTTCCATGTTTTTGAAACGTTCCAAAGCCTCTTCATCTTTAGCTACGGCAGCGACCCACTCTTTACTATTTATATTAAGTCCAGGTAAAGCAGTAATGCGTAATACACGATCATCTATGTGCATTTCGGATGAATCCCCGGTAACTCCCAAATCAGTGTGGGAAACAAACGGTGGAGAAACCATATTCATGGCCAGCAATTTACGATACAAAATCATACCGGCAAAATCTTCTTTAATTCGAGCTATGCTTTCTTCAAGAATAACCCCGGCCTGTTCGATGCCGTTTTTCCATCCCTTTTCCACGTAAAAGCACCACAACGCTCTTTCTTGTTTGGTTTTAGGCAGCAAAGTCACGTTGGGAGGATCTGGCTTTTTATAGTCGAGCCATAAGTATTGCCGCCAGTTTGGAGGTGTCGTTATAAATCGAGCTTGTTTTGCAACCTTGTAAGTGCGATCAGAAATTCGAATGGTTTGGGTATCGGCGAGATTAAAGGTATTTCGCCCTTCAAGCAGCACGGGTGGCAGAATATTGTGTTCAAGAATGAGTGAATTAAAATCAAAAATAGCATCTAAATTCCGCGCTTGACGATTTAAATGCTCATCAATTATTTTGGTTCTCCACGCTAAACCAGCTTGAGCCCCTAAACTGAGGGCGGTTTCTTTTAGCGCCATTTCACGAATTTTGCCCATGTTGGCTTTGCTTCGTGATTTGGATCCACTGGTGTTCGCCATGGCCTGTAAACCGGCAAGGGAGCCTGTATCAGGAACAATAACGGTTCTGTGACAGCCCACTAATAAAATAATTAAGCAAAGGCAAAGACTAGGAATATATTTTCGCATAGCGTAATTCTACAACTTGACTATTAGGATAAACGTAAAGGCTTGCTTTTTTCCCTGCTTGATAATCGATGTCACGCAGGATTTCAGCTAAGCTCACATCCTTGTCATTAAGGCTGATTAAAATAGGGACGGCAGGTTCTTTACCTAAAACTCGCAACCGAAAATGGGCGGCTTTTGCAACTCGCAAAGTGACTTCCTCAATTGGGCCTGACCAATCCACCGATGCTCGAGCTTGTAAATTATAAGCATTGGGAATGGTAAGGGTGTTGTCTTTGTCCTGTGGAATAATAACTTTCTCGATTCGTTTAATTTCCAGCATGGAATCACTAACCGATGAGGCTGCTTGAGCTAGTTTAATGGTGGCATCATCGCTGGGATTATTAACGGGTGGTTTCATGAAAATCGTTGCTCCACGACAACCAACAAGAATCACAGAAGCGAGAATCGGTACAACCAACTTATTGATCATATTTTGGACTTTCGTAAACCTTTGAGCTCTTGAGATTGAAACAGGAGCCTCTGTCTTTGTCAAGGACAGGATAGGCCGGGATAGGATGTTAGTTCTTCTTATAAAGGCCATAAGTTACTTGTCCTGCTTGTTTTAATTTTTCTTCTTGCCAATGTACTGGATCAATTGGCAGTTTATCAGGTGATTCAAGATAAACCAAGCCACCAGGAGGCAGCAAATTTGAATGCGCTAAAATATCCAAACATTGAAGTTGATAATTCTTCGCAAAAGGCGGATCTAAAAAAATAATATCAAACACTTCCTTGCAATGTTTAAGGTAATATTCTGCATCAGCATTGATTACAGTAATGACAGGAGAATTAAATGATGAAGCGATAGTTTGCAAATTGCTATAGGCTTTTTTAGAGGCTTCGACGAGCACGACCCGACTGGCTCCTCGAGAAAATGCTTCAAAGCCAAGTGCACCGCTGCCAGCGAAAGCATCCAAACAACGGGCACCTCGAATATCATTCATTAACCAGTTAAATAGAGTTTCCTTAACTCGATCAGGAGTAGGGCGCAGGCCTTCAATTGCAGGAAAAGACAGTTTTTTCCCGCGAAATTGGCCTCCTATGATTCGGACAGTTTGTTTCACAATTTACCCACCGAAACCAGGAGCATCTTGGTTGAATTAATTTGCTTTTGGAAAGCAGCTTTGATTTCTGCAGTGCTAACTGCATTGATGCGCTCCACATAAGTAGTCAGATAATCATCGGGCAGGTTGTAAAAGGCAATGCGTAATAACATGGATGCAATGCTGCTGTTGCTTGATAAAGACAAGGGGAAGCTGCCTGTCAAATATTTTTTCGCCGCCATAAGCTCCGCTTCATTGGGACCGTCAGCAATGAACTGTTTTAAAGTGTCTTCAGTAATTTTAAGTGCAGTAGGCGCTTGTTGATTGACAGTCGACAAGCTAATTAAAAAAGGTCCATACCCAGGCATCGGCATGAATTGGCTGACAACACCATAGGTTAGTCCTCTTTTTTCACGCACTTCATTGGCTAACCTTGAAACCAGTGCACCTCCTCCCAAAATGTAATTGCCCACCGTCAATGGAAAATAGTCAGGAGAGTGGTGATCAATTCCTACTTGCCCAAGGCGTAAAATAGTCTGGGAAGAGGGAAAATCCACAGTGATTTTATCGGCAGCCTTTAATTGAGGGGCTTTGGGAATTGCAGGAGCGGCTTGACCTCGCGCCAGGGGCTGAGTTAATTGTTCAGCCAGTTGATGTGCTTTTTCGACATCAATAGCGCCTACCATAACAATAACGGCATTAGCAGCCACAAAATATTGCTTGTAAAAATGGCGGACATCAGTTAATTCAAGGGATTTTACAGTGTCTTCGAGTCCAATGACAGGATGGCCATAGGGATGGTCTTTATACAATCTTTCAAAAAAAATTATATTGGCAACGTCGTCTGGCGATTCTTGCGTTTGGGCTATGGCCAGTAATTGTTGATTTTTTTCTCTTTGAAAGGCTTCAACAGGGAAATCAGGTTGGCTAAGGATTAAACCAAATGCCCCAACGGCTTGTTTAAGTGCTTCCTGAGTCGTTAAGGTTTTTAAACTTAGAACAACCATATCGCGGCTGCTTTCTCCCTGATATTGAGCGCCAATATTGGCTAATTTCTCAGCGATCACAGTCGCATCATCACCTGCATTGCCTTGATTCAATAAATTCGTCGTAAGAGAGCTTAAGCCAAATTTCGGACCGTCATAGGCCGAACCTGCTGCAAACGCAATATTAATGTCCAGCATTGGGACTTCAAGGGCTTGATAAAATACCACTTTGGCGCCATTGGCTGTTTGCCAACGTTGCACTTTAAAGGAATTGGCATCCGCAACTTGAGAAAAAAAGATTAGAGATGTAAGAAGGCTTAAAATTGTTTTCATGCTTTTTCCTCTCGATTGGCAGGGATCAACAGAGCATCTGTTTCTGCCATTTCTTTAAAGTAACGTTGCGCAACTTCCTGGATTTGCTGAGGCGTGATGCTGTTAATCCGATCGGTATAAGCCTCTGCCGTTTGCCAGCCAAGTCCAATTGTTTCTAACATGCCTAATTCCATGGCTTGGCCAAATATAGAATCCTTTTCAAAGGTTTTTTGAGCAATGATTTGGGTTTTTATTCGTTGCAATTCTTCTGGATTAACCAATTCGGTTTTTAAGCGATTGATTTCTTTCAACATGGCATTTTTTAAATCATTGATGTTGTGGGATTGTGATGGGGTGCCGAAGAAAACAATTTGAGTTTCGTAGCGGGAATACAGGTTATAATAGACATCTACTCCGCTTGCAACATGATTGCCACGAATCAGATTTTTAGCAAAGCGAGCGCTATCCCCTGCATCCAGAAGGCCAGTAATCACTTCTAGTGCATAGGGCTCCCAACTATTTTTGCTGCTTTTAACTGAAGGAACTGTGTATCCAAACATGAGCATGGGAATTTTCGCTGGAGCATAAACTTCAACGGTTTTTTGCCCCAAAGAAGGAGGCTCTAATTGCTCTCGGCGGATATAGTTTGCCTGTTTTTTTATAGAACCAAAATACTGAATGGCCAGTTGGTGAATTTTCTCAGCATCCACGTCGCCAGCAACGACTAAAGTGGCGTTGTTGGGAGCGTAATGATTTTGATACCAATTTTTTAAATCATCAACACTCATTTGCTGCAGGTCGCTCATCCACCCAATAACCGGATGATGATAGGGATTCGTCAGATGAGCAGCGGCTAAATAGCGTTCGAATGTCAATGCCTGGGGATTGTCATCGGTTCGAAGGCGTCGTTCTTCCCGAATGACTTGAATTTCTTTAGCAAATTCTTCTTTATCCAAGAGGAGATTTTGCATGCGATCGGCTTCTAGTTCGAAGGCGATGGGTAATTGTGAAGCTGAAATTTTTTCAAAATAAGTGGTGTAGTCAAAATTGGTAAAGGCGTTTTCTTGACCGCCAACTTCAGCAATTGTTTTCGAAAAAATGCCTAAAGGATATTTTTGTGTTCCTTTGAACATCACATGCTCTAAAGCATGTGAAACACCGGTTAAACCGCCTGGTTCATCGGCTGAGCCAACGTTATACCAAATCATGGAAACCGCAACAGGAGCGCGATGATCTTCTTTCACCAAAATTTTTAAACCATTATCTAATCTAAATTCTCGGACCTGAGTTGAGGCTTGAAAGGAGAGCGTTGTTAAAAAGAGCATTAAAGCGATTCGCATGGATTAACTCCGACGCAAAAAAAGTGATAGAATTTCATATTTCCTCTGTTTTGTACACTTATGATTAAATGGTTTAAGCGAAATCAGCATGAAACAGGTTCCGTTACAGAATCAACGGAAGCACTTTCTACACCCGAAGAAATGGGTGAAATTGAAGGGCAAAATTCTTCCGCATCTGCTCAAGATGCAGAAAAACAAGGGTTTTTTGCTCGCTTCAAACGAGGTTTAACCAAGACCCGCCAACAGCTCGGTGATGGCATTGGACGGCTATTGCTGGGTAAAAAGGAAATTGACAGCAACATTCTTGAGGAACTTGAGATTTTACTCTTAGGGTCTGACCTTGGAATTGAGACGTCGCAAACGATCTTAAAACAATTGATAGATGGTTTGGCCAGGCAGAAGTTAACGGATGGCAATGCCGTCTTCGATGCTTTAAAAGAGCGTCTTGAGAATATGCTTAAGCCTTGTGAAAAACCATTGAATCCGGAAACGGATGATCATTCTCCTTTTGTGATCCTCACGGTGGGTGTTAATGGTGCTGGTAAAACCACATCCATTGGTAAAATGGCCAAGCAATTTCAGCAGCAAGGTAAAAAAGTGATGTTGGCTGCAGGCGATACTTTTCGTGCAGCCGCAGTCGAACAACTCCAGGTTTGGGGTGAACGCAACCAAATTCCTGTCGTGGCCCAGCATACTGGCGCCGATAGCGCTTCTGTGATTTTCGATGCTTTGCAGGCCGCCAGGTCCAGAAAAATTGATGTGTTAATAGCGGATACCGCAGGGCGGCTTCACACCCAGGGTAACTTGATGGAAGAGTTAAAAAAAGTGAAGCGGGTGCTGCAAAAATTGGATCCCAAAGCGCCTCATGAAGTGCTTTTGGTTTTGGATGCCAGCATCGGACAGAATGCCTTGAATCAGGCCCGCCAATTCCATGAAGCGATTGGTTTAACGGGAATTATGATGACGAAACTGGATGGTACTGCAAGAGGAGGGATACTGTTTGCAATTGCTAATGAACTAGGCATACCATTCCGTTATCTAGGGATTGGAGAAGGGATAGATGATCTTCGTCCTTTCAATGCTTCACAATTTGTGAGAGCCATATTTAATGATTAACTTTGATCAAGTGACTAAACGCTATCCTGGAGGGTTTGAAGCACTAAGCCAGGTTAATTTTTCATTGCAAAGGGGGGAAATGGCTTTTCTAACTGGTCATTCCGGCGCAGGGAAAAGTACACTGCTTAAGCTCATCGCAATGTTGGAAGCGCCTTCATCAGGGCAAATTGTTGTCAATGGAATTCGCCTCAATCAGCTTAAGAAAAAAGAAATAGCTGATTATCGAGCCAGTCTCGGCATTACCTTTCAATCCCCCAATCTGTTGACTGACCGTACTATCTTCGACAACGTGGCTCTTCCTTTGCAAATTCAAGGAGTAAGCCCCGCCATGATTAGCAAACGGGTTCATGCCGCATTAGACATGGTAGGATTACTCAATAAGGAAAAAATGCTGCCTCTGCATTTATCGGGTGGCGAACAGCAACGGGTGGGGATTGCCCGTGCCGTCGTGCACAAACCTGCCTTGCTGTTGGCTGACGAACCAACCGGAAACCTGGATCCAGGTTTATCTACTGAAATCATGAAATTGTTTGAGCAATTTAATCAGGTAGGGGTTAGCATCCTCATCGCCACTCATGATCTTGCTTTAATTGCTGGAATGAAACATCGTATTTTCATGCTCAAAGGAGGTCGAATGTGTTAAAAACGATTCGAGCCATGGCTTCCTACCATTTGCAAGCGGCTAACAACAGCCTTAATTTTCTTTGCCGTAACCCAATGGCCACGATGATGACAGTGGTTGTTATTGCTATTACTTTAACTCTGCCAGCGCTGTTTTGGGTTTTAAGTGATAATCTGCAAAATATTACGAAAAATTGGCAAAGAGGCGGCCATATTTCTCTTTACTTGAAAACGTCTTTGTCGAATCAGGAACAAAATGCCGCTGTTATTCAGATTCAAGCGATGGAAGGGGTTGGAAAAGTGAACCTTAAAACTGCTGAAGAAGGTTTAAAGGAACTTCAGCAGCAAGAAGGCATGCACGATATCATGCGTTATTTGCCTGAAAATCCTTTGCCTGCAGTGATTGAAGTAATTCCTGCGATAGGATTTAGCCAGCCATTTCAGGTGCAGCAGTTGTATACTCGGTTGCAGTCTTTAGCTCAAGTTGAACAGGCAAAGCTTGATATGGAATGGATAAGTCGTCTTCATGCTATTTTAGGCTTTGCCAATAAGGCCGCTCATGCTGTCATGGCGCTATTAGCCAGTGCTGTTGTGTTAATCATTGGCAACACGCTCAGACTCGCTATACACAATCGACATGAGGAGATCCAGGTGCTAAAATTAATAGGAGCAACTGACCCTTTTATTGCCCGACCCTTTCTATATTCAGGTATTTGGTATAGCTTGGCGGGTGCCATTTTGGCTGTATTGTTTGTAAACATTTTTATGTTAAGTTTTGCAGTTGCCATTAAACAATTAGCCGCGGCCTATCAGATGCATTATCCCATTATGGGATTATCTGTAAGGCAAGCCTATTCTCTTGTTTTAGTCTCTACTTTATTGGGCTGGTTGGGGGCGAGATTGTCCGTTAAACGACAACTTGCTTCTATTGAGCCCTATAATTAGATATACTACAGGAGGTTTTTTACCAACGTTTCAGTATAATCTTGGTAGTAATTGGAGGATGTATATGAATCAGCAGTTACAACTGGCATCTCTCAATCTGCCCATTGGCAGCCTTGATGCCTATATTCATCGCGTTAATCAAATACCAATTTTATCTGCTGAAGAAGAGCATAGTTTTGCTGAACGCTTTCAAAATGAAGGTGATTTAGAAGCCGCTCGCCAATTGGTTTTAGCTCACCTACGCTATGTGGTACGCGTTGCACGCGGCTACTTAGGTTACGGCTTGCCTCTAAATGACTTAATTCAAGAAGGCAACATTGGACTTATGAAAGCGGTCAAACGCTTTGACCCCAAATTGGGCGTGCGCTTGGTTTCTTTTGCTGTTCACTGGATTAAGGCCGAAATACACGAATTTGTTCTTCGCAATTGGCGCATTGTGAAAGTAGCAACAACCAAAGCCCAAAGAAAATTATTTTTTAATCTCCGCCAAATGAAAAATCGTTTAGGTTGGTTTAGCCGCGAAGAAGTTGATGCAGTGGCGAAAGATTTGGGAGTGAGCCGCGAAGACGTATTGGTTATGGAGCAGCGTCTTAATGCCATGGATGCCTCTTATGATGCTCCACTTTCTGACGACGATGATGAAGGGTTTAAAGCACCGATTCATTTCCTTCATGACAATATGAGTGATCCTGCCTATTTAATTGAACAGGAAGTGAGTGGAGAGCGTGGACGTGAGCAGCTATTCCTGGCTTTGGAACAATTGGATGAGCGCAGCCAGGATATTTTGCAGCAGCGTTGGCTTGCTGATGAAAAAGCTACTTTGCATGATTTGGCTGCCAAGTATGGAGTCTCAGCGGAACGAGTTCGCCAGCTTGAGAAAAATGCCATGAAAAAAATTCGCCAATTCATGGAAAATGCTAATTGATCTTATCGGCGTGCCTTTTTGATTATTAACAGTTTAGGAATCTCATGTGCTCCTTTGCGAGTGCTGAGAATTCCTGAGTTCCCGTTTGCAGTTAAACTCCCATTTCGAATTCCATTCTGATCGCATGATTAAAACACCTCCAATTGCCCATGCATGGTTTAAGTAAATCTCCAAGCAGCATTGCTTTGCAATTATTGACCAATTAGTCTATTTTTAAAGATACCCCTATCATAAAGGAGATAAAAATGAACAAGGATGATTTGAATAAACCAAGTCAACATCAAAATATGGGTATCAATCAACCAGGCCAACCGAAACAAGCTCCAAGTCAACCGGGACAACAAAAACAAGGCCAATTTGGAAAAAACCAACAACAACAAAAACCTGGACAACAGGATAAAAGAGGTTTTTAAGCAAAAACCAGAGAAACAGGGCGCTGAGCGCCCTTTTTATTGGGGCTAACTCACTAAAAATAGCACAAGAGCCAATTATCCCTTCGAGCCGTTTAATATAATAATACCTGAATCTGCCATAGAAAATCAGAGTAGTTATGCTAAAATCTTCCTTTTAGTAGAAGAAATAAAGTGGATAAGTTATTAACAACAACCATTCGGAAGGCATTGCTGCAAGATGCAGCGGCAATTGCTAGCAATCACATCTGTTCCTGGCAGGAAACCTACAAAGAGTATATACCTGCGTCTGTGTTGAACAGTTTGTCATTGAAAGAGAAAACTGAGCAATGGCGTGCTCTTATAAAACAGAAGGTAGACATACTGGTGGTGGAAGTCGAGCATGAAATTGTTGGCTTTCTGAGTATGTGTGTATTTCGTGATGCCAAGCCAAATAATAACGACGGTGAAATCAGTGCTATTTATCTGCACCCAGCTTATTGGCGACAAGGATTAGGGACAAAATTATGCCAGATAGCCTTTGCTGAGTTATCGAAATCAGGCTTCAAATATGTCTACGTTTGGGTATTGTCCAGGAATAATGGCGCCAGAGTATTTTACGAGTCACTGGGGTTTGCAATGACTCAAGAAAAAAAAATAGAGGAGTTTTGCGAAGGAGGGGCTCCACTGGAGGAAATTCTATACAAAAAAACTGTGAAGTGAGAATTGTATTGTTAACTGCTTGATTAGAATGACTAATATTCGATATCACTGTGAAAAGGTTCAGATAAGTGAAAAAATAAAATTGAACAAAAATATAAATACATGCGCGAGTCATTTCCATCCGAGTCTAATTTTCTGGAAAAAAGGTTTATTCAGTAAAGAAAAAAACAATTCATAATGATCGAACTTTATTCATAATTCGTTAAGCTTAAGCATTTATACTGCATTTATACCTGTTGTTCTTAGTGATCCACCATGCTTGCAAATGAAGAAGTATCAAAAGTAATTGCAAGGGACAAAATGCAACTTACGCAGTTTATTCTTGATTTATGCGGTTTCACCTTGGATGAGGCTGGATATGATTCAAAGAGCTATGCTTTTTATTTGCATGTGGCATTTCGCCATCAAGCCGTTTTACAAAGTAAGGAATGGAGTGATCTTTGTACCGAAGTACTGGAAAAAGGGCAGGGTCTTGATTGGGACAGTAAGAATGAAGAGCTCTATCAAAGAATCGTATCTTTTTCTCAATCCATAGTTACCGAAGTCACTGAAGCAAGCCAGGATAACTGGGCAGTGAAGCTTATTAAAACCAGTTATCTGAGTCGTTTGGATAAAGCTCGCAGGAGCTGTGAACATGCTATTCGTTTTATCAATGCAGTAGATGAGACTCAATCAGATGTATCCGTGAGTCAAGTACTAGGTGTTGATGCACCGAGAGAAAAATACACTGAAGCTTTAAAAGCGCAAAGAGCTTATATGGATTCGCTTTTGGCGTTGCCATTTGTATTGGAAAAGACTTGCCTGAGCCTTGCTAAGAATACGGGTGTCCATTATCAGCCAAGAAAATCTGCTGAAATGCTGGCTGCCGCTTTAGATTGTATGAATCAGGGAATGAAGCTCTATGGAGTAGACAGGCAGGATTTCATTATAAAAGGCCTTAAGATTGCCCTGGACATTACCATGCCCAATGTGCAAGGATTTGATGCGCAACTGCAAGAAACCATTACAAGTGACTTGCTGCCATTCATCAACAAGATCCTGGATGCGGCGCTTCAGCTGGAAGAAAAGAAAAAGGCTATTTTTCCTTCAAGTGAATTAGATGGTGATGAGATAAGTCTTGCACGCAAGAGGCTTCTTGCCACTCTGGGTGTTAATTTTGAATCGTTACAAACGATTCTCCTGGAAACCTTATTGATTCCAGCTCAACAATGTTCCGATGCTGTAGCTGGTGTTTTTGGTTTGGCTCAGGCTGCTGTCGCAGCTGCTCAAAACCCAAACCCCCTAGACAGGGTATTCGAGGTAAAAACTGCTTTTAGCCATTTTGATCGCTTAAGTAGCTTATGCAATGAAGTGGACCCCGCTTTGTTGCCTGCGTGGCTAGTGCAAACCAATAACTATTACCAAGATTTGCGGGGTCATGCCTCCAACGCAGGTAAAGTGGTTCAGGTTGTAGTGGATGGCTTAGGCGTTTTCTACAACTACGCCTTATCTTTTATTCCTCAATCCGTTCGTCATTATGTCTCCAGAGCCAACGCCTTAACGCGTGTTTTTCAAGTGATTGATAATTCTCCCTTGGAATACAAAACGGATAAATTAATGGCCTATTTTGCTTTTTATGAATTGGCGAAGACGAGTGAAATTGAGGAGGTGCTTAAGGAAAGATTTTTTGCCGCTTATATGGATGAAGTGGTCAAATCGAAGCCCGATCTAGTACGTCAAGAATTCCTTTATAAGAATTATCTGGCTTTCGAGGCCCAGATGAACGCCAAATTTAATTTGGCAACCCCATTGAACAGTCGCATTGCCAATTATCCGAAAAGCAATGATATGACAGCATCATTGATAAGCGTTCTTGAAGAGAATGTTGGCTCATCTGACTTGCAAAAGTTGGATGTATTAATGCTCCTTTATCGATTACAACATTTGGAAAGTCAATTTGAGTTGAATTGGCAAAGAGAGCTTCAACTGAATAATTTCGGGCCAATATTTAAGGAATTGGCGGCAGGTGCCAAACAAGCCAAAGAAAGCCCACATCCTGTGCATCAAGCTTTTCAACGTGAATTTCTAAATCCAGCCATTCAACGCATGGTCGGTAAATACCAGGAAGAGAAACTTGTTCCAGCCTTGGAAAGTATGTTGGATTCTCGCGCCCCATCCCTAGGGGGGCATTATCATAAACTCCGAAGCATCTACTCCAAATTAAGAGAGGATATTGTTTGGTCTCCGGAAGATTGGCGAACCTTCAAAGAATGTTGTCGACTGGATGGAAAATTTCAATGGGCAGAATTTCAAGCGCTTAAAGTTGCTGCTTTGGAATTAGGTAACCATTCTAAAAAAGAAGCAAATAATAACCATTGGCTAACTCCAAGAGAGAATTTAAGAAAGCAAACTGAGGAGAGTTTTGAAACCGTCAAGCCGGTAATCAGCAACATGCTTAAGCTCATTCAAGAACGACTCGATGAACAGGAACTCTCTTGTAAAAAATTACAAAAACTCAGCAAAAATAACGATGTACTTGATCTTTGTCAAAAAAAGATAAGTTACATCAATGCATTAAATCAGCTAATTAATGCCTTGCTGTACGATCTGGAGCATGATCAGAAACTAAGGGCGCACATCAGTACCCTGCTCAGTGCAGATGCCGTTCAAGTTACACAAGAGGAGTTGCTAAGGCAGGTCAATGTCTCCGCTCTTGGAAAACTGCTTCGCCTGGCTTGGAATGCGTTGCCTAATGCGACAAATGGCGCCAGTGCTGTTAATGATAATTTTGTCTTTAATTTACTGAAATATTATTTTGCTGACAGTGTCATTGGCAATGTTCTGGAAAAGGAACAGGCTTTTGCGAGCGCTCTGGATAAGGAACCTATTCCAGCATTAATTGCTAAATTGAATGATCCTCTGGCGGAAAGCAATTTGCTCCCAAGTCAAGAAAAAATCATGGATGCCTTGGTTAATAACATGATCAATGTTGCCGATGAAACGATCATTCCTTGGGGGGCGAATTATTTAGCAAACATAGCCAGTAAGGTGGTGAAGCAAAACCTGGCGCAATTATTACCCTATCCTTTCTTGGTTAATCTGGCGATGGTTGTCATTCAAAGTGAAACAGTCCAGGAACAAATTGCTCCAATTTTTAATGATTTAATGAGTGAGTACAGCGGTATAGTGTTGGATAAAGCGTCCGAGTTTAAAGAAGAAGCAAAAAAACGCTTATACCCAGTGTTGGGTATTGAAATCCAAAGGACTCTTGAAGAAAGCGCTCTCCATTATGCCCAAAATCCAGAGGGTGCATCCGACACAGAACGTGATGCATTCATCATGTACTACCTGCAATATCAGCAAATCAAGCTCAATAATGTGGAATTCAATGCGGCAAAAACAATTGAATATTTGTTCCCGCAGTTATTGCGAAAAAAGACTATCGACATCAATGGGATGGTGGACGCTTTAGAAAATCAATTTAAAAAATTTGATCAATTTCTACCCTCATCTCCGGATGATGAGCCTGCAATTGCAGAGACAGAATCTCAGCTCGTGTTTTTAATTAGTCATATTGATCTGTCGGATCCAGATAACGACAAACTTGTTAAATTGGCTTTAATTAATCGTATATTAATCATGGCAATTGATACTGCGGAGCAGATTAGTAATCCAGAAAAAATTATGAGTCTGCAACAAACAGCAATCCAGCAAATGGCAGCCGCTTTAGAGAAAATTAAAGTTTTGCATCATGAACAGTTAGTGGAGCAAAACAAGGCCTTAGCTGGGATACAAATAGATTCTGAGGAAATGGACGATGAAGGCTTTATCATGCTCAATGCAGCCAATAAGGACAGCATGTATGAAACGTTGGCTGTAGCGAACACCAGAATACGCAAAATGCAGCTGAAAAATCTTAAAACGAAGCTCGCAGAAACGCAGAAACTGGTGAGTAAAGAAATGGATGAGCGCCAAGCCATGCTTGATTCCAAAGAACCTTTGCTAGGTATTAGTATTGCTGAATGGGAGTACCACAAATCCAAACCCATACGATTGCTGTACATCGTTTTGTCAAACTCATTCGAAGTGTTTAGCCTCATGTTTACTTGGCTGTCTTTACTGTTGCCAATTCTTGCTGGAAGTGGCGTATTAGAAGGCTTACTAACTGCGCTTGGTGTTACTGGTGCCATTGGAGCAACAGCTACTCCGATAGGAGCCATCATCTTTGGCGTTATCGCTTTAGCTCGAATTAGTTATAAATTGGGCATGGAGATTTGGAATAGACGTGATGAATTCACCCAAATAAACCAAAATCCATCTTTTTGGCGGCGTGCAGGATTAACTTCATTGTTGCTGTTGAAATGTCTGGGATTGGCCATTGCAAAAACCCTGTTAACGGACTACCTTGTCGCGGAATTGAGTACCTATTTTGCCTTTGGCCCATTTGAGCGATTACGTAATGCATTTCGTATATGGCCAAGTCGCGAAAGAGTGAGTGAAGAACAAAGAGTACTTAATGAACTAAAAACTCAAATGAGTAAACTGAATGACTTAATTGATGAACAAAATGCTTTTCTTGATGGTAAAGCCGCTAAAGATTGTCAGGCCGAATTAAACGAATCAGTTGATGCAATTACCAAGTCGTTGAAAGAAACAAGAGATTATTTGAACCAAGCAAGCTTTAATGATGCCAGACGAAGCCCAGGGATGGACTTTCAGCTTTCCCTTGAGCAATTGGACGCGAGTTTTAATAGTTTAAAACAAGAAGTGATGCAACTAAGTCAATTAAATCGTGCTCAATCAGGATTTTCTCAAGTTGTGGACAATTCAGAAAAACCGTTAGCAAAGAATAAAGACAGCACTGAAAGTACTGTCAAAAAAGAAGAAAATCGAGCTGCCATTGTAGATTTACAAGCTTATCGTAAGAAACTCGATGCGGTGAAAGCGTCAAAATCAGAACAAACGCAAAGCAGTTACCTCAGTCGTTTTTGGAATTGGTTTGCTAAACCACAAACCACAGTGGTTGCAATGCCTCCCGCACAAGTAAAACCTTTAGAAGAATCATTGTCTGTATCAAGCGTTTATATGATTCCGCCAAATAAGGACTTAACCTTATCTGAAATGATGGAAAGTTTCGTTCTAATAAAAGATGCAGATGAAGTTGGCCAAATCATTCAAAGCATCGAAGCGACCACAACTGCTGGTGAAAAAGAAATAAAAAGGGAGGGGGTGAGCCGGTCTCCATACAAAGAGGCAGTGGCAGCCTTATTTTTCAATCCGGCTGGAGAGGTGCAAAATTCCAAAACAGTGGAGCAAATGCCAGCCGTTGTCAATGGCAAGAGTCCCTAAGGCTATTTATATAATGACCTTTGAATTAATCTTAATGTTGATTTATTGCATATAGGCCATTCCAAAAGATTAAAAATTGTCTATTATTTTAGTAGACGGCTAATACCCAGGGAGGGAGTTATGGCTGATATTTATTTAAGTTATTCCTTCAAAGACGAAGTTTTACTGATTTCCTGTTCACATAATGCATTTAATTCCTTGGTGGGTTCAGGAGCTCACACAGCTCCAAATACAATAAGTCACAACAAAACAGTGGCGAATGACAAAGAACTTAAAAATTGGTTACACGATGAGTTTTCTGCAATTAAAACTCACTCCGATTATTCAAGCGTAAAAAAAGTAGTTTACATAGGGGATGTCAATTTAAACCACTCAGCTAAAAGCGAATTCCCCCTGTTTATTAGGGATAATTTTATTAAAGATCATTTCTCACCTCATCCCGTTCAAAAGGTTTTATTTTCAGCCGATGAGGACATTGTTCAAGATGCGCGAGCACTCAATATTCCAGATGCAACCGTAGTCATTACTCAATCGTCAAAACCCGCAGCGAGTCAAATCATTAATCAAATGCAAGCCAATAAAAAGCCTGCTTCACAAAATCAAGGAGACGAGTTTGGGATCTTAACCGAGGAGAATGAGGAGGATGAGAATTGGGTCCCTCCGGAAAATGAATTTAAATCTATTTTTAAAGGGGATAGGTATAGCATGTTTCATCACGATGCTTCTGCCAGCAAAAAAAATATACAGAAAGACAACCCCGAGCCGGATAGCCCTGAGTCTGGAATGTAACATTGCAAAAGACCTTATTGCTAATCTAATAAATAGTTCTTAGCAAAAGCAGCCAGAAGGTTATAGAAGTTACTGTTTACATAATAAAGGGAATGTAAGCTGTCTCGGAATAGCTTTGACCGTGAGCCTGGATGTAATTTTTTCTTTCCTTTTTTGCGACATGATTAGCTGAATGGCAAACTTGCACGATCTGCTTGGCATCAAAGCGATTTAAATAAGCTCCGATGAGATATCCTATTTCAAGAGGGAGTCCAGCGGCTGGAGCAGTAGACGTTGTGGAGTTCGCCTCTTCAACCAACTTTTCAGATGCAATTTTACCCTTGGCTGCATAGGGATTCCAAAACAATAATAGTCCCGCAGTAGCCGCCCTGGTAAACACTTTCTCTTCTTGTGAAGCGTAGCGGGCCTTACAATTGCGCTTGTAAGTAATGCCATTAGCTATCATAGTATCCTTATTGCTTAATCTCATAAATTTCTCTGTTTCAATCCTATGCAGACAATTGTTGACGAAGTTTGCTCTTGGTTTTTTCATCGGCAAAAGAAGCATCAATGGCTCGGTCTGTAAATGCCCTCATTTCATCGTCACTGTATTGATAATGCGTTTGTACTAGTTCGTATTCACGAGCCACATCTGTTCGGAAAAAAGGCGGGTCATCAGAACCCAAGCTAACATTGAGGCCCGCTTTAATAAATTCAGGCAAGGGGTGACTGGCAAAATCATTAAACAACCCCAAAGCAATATTGCTTGAGGGACATACTTCAAGAGCAATATTATTTTCTTTTAATATGGTCATGGTTTCAGGGGAATGAATGGCTTGTACCCCATGGCCGATACGTTTGATGGGCAAATACTTGAGGGCTTCAAGAATGCCACTCGGACCGGCAAATTCGCCTGCGTGGGCAGTGCAAGAAAGTCCACCGGCAGCGGCGATTTGATAAGCCGTTGCAAACAGCTTTGGCGGATAGTTCACTTCATCACCGCCCAAGCCAAAACCTACAATGTAAGGCATATCCTCCTTTACTGCCTGTTTAGCCACTTTCACGGCTGCATCAATGCCATAGTGCCGTACTGCCGTGATGATGATTCGACCTGTGATTCCGTGTTTCTGCTCTGCATCATCAATGGCTTGTTGAATGGCTTTCAAATGTTCACAAGAAGGAATGCCACTTGATTGCTCAGCATGATCAGGCGAATACATGGTTTCAAGGTAAATCACACCCTTCCTGGCGTTCAATTCCAGGTAGTTATAAGTAATATCATAGTAATCTTCAGGCTTTTGAATGACTTTTGCGATTTCATCATAAACCCTCAGAAAGTCTAAAAAGTTTTGATATTGATAACTTTGGCCATCGGCTGCAAACAATTTAACATCAAGATTAATGTTATTTCTTTCGGCAAGCTTTTTAGCCAAAGAAGGCGAAATCGTACCTTCGAGATGGCTATGAAGTTCGGCTTTTTTTATGGTCATAATATTTCCAAGAAAGGCTATAATGAACGTGATGGTAAGTTTTTGCAAAACCCGTTAAAATTACGTTTTTTAGTTATCCTAACAGGATTATTCAATGAGCAAATATGATATTGATAAAGCTTACGTAAGTCCCTATGACAAATTTTTCCATGGCTTTGATACTAAACACAAACCATCGGAATCACAATTAAAAGAAATCAAAAAATATGAAAGAATTTTTCGTCTTCGCGATAACCCCAATTTAAAAGTTGAAGACGGTGAAATTTGGGAAGGTTTCTAGTCCTCCTGGCTATAAACTAAAATCATTTCTTCTGGAACATCAAAAATAATTATTCGATGTTCCAGCATAGGCGCTTTCTATCAGCCGCCAATCAGAGCATGTAATCCCTTATAAGCAAGGATTGTTAACAGAGATGCTGCTGGTAAAGTTAAAATCCATGAAGTAAAAATATTGCGGATAACGATTAGATTTAACGCACCAATACCTCTGGCCAGGCCGACGCCTAAAACGGCACCCACTAAAGTCTGCGTTGCTGAAACTGGTATTCCGGTACTGGTTGCCACCACCACCGTTGTCGCTGCAGCCAAGGTGGCTGCAAATGCACGGCTTGGGGTTAAGGCAGTAATGGAGCTACCGACGGTTTCAATGACTTTCCGGCCATACATCAGAAAACCAATGACCACGCCACCGCAACCTAAAAGAATAATCCATGCAGGATAATTGGCCGCAGCAATGGGATGATCAGCATTCATAATCAAGCTGTAAATGATGGTTAAAGGTCCAACAGCTAAGGCCACATCGTTTGAACCGTGGGCAAATACCATGGCGCAAGCGGTTAATCCCATTAACACAGCAAAATGTTTTTCAACCTGTAAAAAGCGTTCCCGGCGGCGGATTCGAGGCATTTCAGGAATGTGCCTGATAATAATCATGCCAATGATAGTCAAGCTGATGCTTGAAGCTAATGTAACGGCTAGATCCTGTTTGAGATTTAAATGAATGTCAAAATGGTTTAAGCCTTTAAATACGGTAATGAAGGATAAAATGGAGCCCACCAGGAAAAGATAAATGGGAACATACCACTTGGCCTTTTCCAATGGATCGCTTTTGATAAAAATAGTTTGTTGGATGCTCATAAAAAGAGCATAGGCAGTAATGCCGGCGATAAGAGGGGAGGTAAACCAACCAATTGCAATATGGTACACCTGCTGCCACTGCACCGCATTTGAGCCCAGCACAAGTGAACCAAATCCCACCATGGAGCCTACGAGAGCATTGGTAATAGAGACAGGCACGCCCAAATAACTGGCCAAATTCATCCAGACGGTACAAGCGATCAAAACACTCAGCATCCCTTCAATGAGAACAAGGGGTTGATTGGATAATTGGCTGCTACTGATGATGCCATCGCGCATGGTCTCTGTGACACCACTTCCGCCAAGAAATGCACCTGCAAATTCAAAGATTACAGCGATGATCATGGCTTGTCGGACCGTGATGGCTTTTGAGCCCATGGTTGTGCTCATGACATTAGCCAAATCATTGGCGCCAACGCCCCATGTCATAAGAAAACAAAAAGCAATTGCAAGAATATATAATAAAACAGGATAAGCCATAGAAATTACTACCGGGCAATGAGAATTTGGAGACGACCACCTACAGTTTGAGCGTGATCGGCCAAGTCACCAATCCATTGAACAAGTTTGTAAAGAAAAATTACTTCGATGGCAGGTAAATCCTTTTCCAGCTCAAAAATACGGTGTCTAATGTCTGCCAGTTTGTCATCACTGTCATGTTCAATCTCATCAAGCGTTACAATCATTTGCTCAACAATTTTAACTTCATTTCCGCGAAAACCACTTTCAAGCAATTCATCTAATTCATTAATGGCTTTACAAGCTTGTCGCGAGGCATCAAGACAACGATCTAAAAAGGGAATGAAAACCTTAGTCAAACCTTGAGGAATAACCATTTTTCGACTAACTATTAAACCCGCTATATCCTGAGCTTTGTTAGCGATGCGATCTTGGGCGCTGAGTAATTCAAGAAGGTCTGTACGTGATACAGGGAGAAATAAACCTGTTGGGAGATGCAAACGCAAGTCCCTCTTGATCAGATCCGCCTCTTTTTCAAGGTACGAAATTTTTTTCTGGATGCTTTCAGCAGTTGGCCAATCCTCTTGAAGCACTGCCTCAAAAAAAGGGTGAAGTTGTTTAGCGCATTGATGTGCTTTACGCATATGCTGTTCTATTGGCCGAATTGGTGATGGCCCAAACATGTTAAATATGCTACCCATATTCTGTGCATCTTTTTTGAGATTGTTGGATTATAAACTAAACACTTCATTGCACAAAGGTTTATTGCAAATAAGCAAATAAAATGCTGACGAGCTTTCATTGGAGCGTTTCTTTGGTAGACTGAAAGAGGTTTAACAAGGAGTGTTTAGCATGGTCGTCCGCTGGATTTTCATAATATTGTTATTTAGTAATGCCGCTTGGGCTGACGAATTGATAACTAAAGTTATTGATTTGCACTATCAAAATGCTGATGCAGTAATTAAGTTGCTGCAACCATTGCTACAAACTAATGAACAAATTACCGGAAGCGGGCAAACATTGATTGTAAAGGTTCAACCGAATACTTTGACTCAAATCAGAGATATATTGCACAAGATTGATCAACCCCCTGTGACTTTTCAGATCACGGTTTATCAAGGTGATCCTGATTGGCTTAGTACGGCGAATTCAGACAGCATTGTCATCAGCACATCGTCTGCTTCACAGCAAAAACGCCGTCAATCCATTGAGGTTATGAATGGAGAATCTGCATTTGTAAGCACTGGGGAAGATCAGCCGGTGATTAGCTCCGTGGGCGTAGGTTGGTTATCAACTGGTGTAAGCTATAATAGGCGTTTGGTTCAAAATGGCTTGCTCGTTGAACCGCAATTGCAGGGACAGAAAGTAAAGCTGACCGTAAGAAGAATTCGTGAACAAGACAGCAATGCCAGTAACCAGCAGTTTGATCAACAACAGGTGGTCACCACCGTACTTATTCCTTTAAATGAATGGGTTTCACTCGGAAGTGCGGAAGGTGATGCGCCGGCGGATGCCGATACCACCGTTTATCGAGCTGGTAATCAGTATACGCAAAATTCTACCTTATACATCAAAGTAAATATTGTTCAAAAAAGCAGTTCTGGAATTCAAAAATAAGCGATTGCACCCAGGCGAGGCCTTCTGCAAGTGAGGGATGGGCGTCCGTCCTATTTTATTCAGAAATTACTTATTTTTTACGATTGCTGTTTTTTTAAAGCTATTTTTCTTTTTTTGTACTGATACAATATTGCCCTAAGCTTAAACAGATGCTGATAAAATAAGCGCAAATGCATAAATAAAATTGCTATTTTATGAGGCAAAACTGAACCAAAATTGGCTAGGGCAGGAGCTGTAAATGAAGAATTTGGAATTAACCAGTGACGATTGGTCGCAAGGTTATCAAAAATTTACCCAGAATGAAGGTGCTGTACAAACCAGTCTTCAACCTACTGTTCAGTTGAATTTAAAATTTGAACCAAGGGGTTGGCATTATTTAATTGAACAACTGGCGGATTTAAAAAAAGCCGGCTTGCTCTCAATCGATAATAACGCTGAACTGGGAATCTTGACCATCATCAGTAAGCTTGGCAAGACCAGCGATTACATTGCCGTGATTAATGATTATTTGAAACATCTTAGGACTGAGTTTGCATTTTTTAAGAAACAGCTTAGTCAAACAGGAGAGTCTATTGAGCATTTCCATGACAAAGTTACTACAAATGGCTTGGTCATTCGGATACCTTCCCCAAAGCTTTATGATCAATTCATGGCCAAACTGGATAAAAAACAATTGGTTTCCTTGGTTTATGAAAATCAACTTGAACCCTCAAGTGAAAACGATGAACACTTAGAACTTACGCCTTTTGACATGGTACCAAGGCCGAAAGGAAGCAGGGGCCGAAAAAAATAACACTTTCTATTTCGACTTGACAACAAGCAAGCCTAGCCAAACAATAACCCATTAATCAGAAACAGTTATGAGGCAAGATGATAGAAGACAGAATGCAAATTACTGGTATCAGAGGACGGGAGATTTTAGATTCTCGCGGCAATCCTACAGTTGAGGCGGATGTTTTCCTGAGTAATGGAGAAATGGGACGAGCCAGCGTGCCATCAGGGGCATCTACAGGGAGCCGTGAGGCATGTGAGTTGCGGGATAATGACCAAAGCCGATACGCCGGCAAAGGTGTGCGTGAAGCAGTCAATCACATCAATTTAGATATAAATCAAGCTTTAAAGGGTTTTTCGATAATCGATCAGGAAGGTATTGATAATCGTTTAATTGAACTCGATGGAAGTCCAAATAAATCGAAATTGGGTGCCAATGCCATTTTAGCGGTTTCGCTCGCCTGCGCCCGAGCTCATGCCCAAAGTGTAAAAAAGCCATTGTATGCATCTCTTAACGAGGGGCAGTTGATGATGATGCCTGTGCCCATGATGAATGTTCTAAATGGCGGGGCCCATGCAGACAATAACGTTGATATTCAGGAATTCATGCTTATGCCAATTGGCGCGGCAGATTTTCCTGGCGCCTTGCAAATGGGTACAGAAATTTTTCACACTTTAAAGGCGGTTTTGAAAAAACAAGGTTTAAATACGGCTGTGGGTGATGAAGGCGGATTTGCGCCTGATCTTAAATCGAATCAGCAAGCTTTAGACATCCTTGTGGAAGCCGTACAAAAAGCAGGTTACCAATTGCTGAAAGATGTGGTTTTTGCTTTGGATGTAGCAGCTTCTGAATTGTTTGAGAATGGCTATTACCACTTGGCTTCTGAGGGGAGGAAGTTAAGTAGTGAAGACATGATTCGATATTACAATACCCTTCTTGAGCATTATCCAATTGTCAGCATTGAAGATGGTTTAGATGAAAATGACTGGGAAGGCTGGCAGAAGTTGACTGCCTCACTGGGAAGCCAGGTACAGTTGGTCGGAGATGATTTATTTGTAACAAATTCAAAAATTTTGCAAGAAGGAATCGAACAAAATATGGCTAATGCCATCTTAATTAAATTAAATCAAATTGGCACTTTAACTGAGACGAGACAAGCCATTCATTTAGCTCATGCAAATGGTTATCGTTGCATTATTTCACACCGTTCAGGTGAGACTGAAGACAGTTTCATTGCCGACTTATCAGTAGCAACTGGATGTGGTCAAATCAAGACCGGCTCGCTGTGCCGCACCGACCGGGTGGCTAAATATAACCAGTTGTTGCGAATTCAAGAGATGTCTGCACTGCCTTACGCAGGCAGAACGACTCTCAATTTAAAATCCATTTAACAAAAGCTTCTTTGCCTACTTGTCCTTCTTTAGGGATGCCAAAAAGAAAGGACAAGTATATAATAATCAAAAGCACTCTTCTAACTTTCCCATGCGTACGATCATCATCATTTTGCTTTTAGCATTAATCGGTTTGCAATATAAATTATGGTTGGGGGATGGCAGCATTTTACAATGGATGAGTTTGGAAAAAAAATTGGAAACTCAGACTGAAGAAAATGAAAAACTTCTAGCACGTAATCGAGCCATGGAAGCTGATATTATGGAGTTAAAAAGTGGTGATCAGGCTTTAGAAGAACAAGCCCGCTATGAATTGGGTATGCTAAAGGAAGGGGAAGTTTACTATCAGTTTATTGACTAGTTTTATTGTGGTTTTGCTTAATTGCTATTCTTTAACTTTTTGCTAGAATGTAGCGCGGGTTTAAGAAAGCCTATTAAAGGGTTTGGAATAATACAACAACAGGGACTAGATATGAAATCAAAAATTTTATTGTTATCCATTGCATCTACTTTGGCATTTTCTCCTGCCTTTGCTGCCAGCAATTCAACGAATCAAAATAGTGCTACAACTGCTAACACCACCAGCAATCAGGCTGCCACCAACAACCAAGCAGATGGTGAAGTGCTTGGCTTTCTTGTTGTTCTCGATCAAAATGAAATGACGGCTGCCAAGGACGCTTTAAGTAAAAAAGTAAGTCCCAAAGTAAAATCCTATGCCAAAATGCTCTGGAATGATCATAATAAAAATCTGAAAGAAACGATGCGAATCAGTAAAAAAATGAATCAGTCTCCAGTAGACAATAGCCAAACTACTGCTTTGAAGCAACAAGGCCAGCAAACAGAAGCTACTTTACAGCCTTTAAACGACAGAGATTTCGAAGTGGCTTTCATTGATGCGATGGTAAAAGGACATCAAGATGCTTTGAATGCAATTGATCAGAACATGAATACAGTTTCTAACAAGGAATTGAAAAAACACTTAAAAGCTACGCGTACCAGTGTTCAACATCATCTGGATCAAGCCAAAAAAATTCAACAGTCTTTGCAAAATTCCAATTCTAACGCGAATGGTAATTCAAACTCTTAATCTAAAAAGGCTCTGCTGTCAGCAGAGCCTCCTTTTTGCGGAATAAGCATGCCCTTGAAACATTTAGAGATTCGCTGCTTTAGCAGAATTAAATGTGATCTCTGACATCAATATTCCCTTCCGCGCGGGCACAGTGTCCACAACAGTAATAATCCCCTTCTGCATCCACTCCATGCCCCACAATTTTGCAACCACAATGTTTACAGTTAGGTGCTAATTTGTGGATAGCGCATTCAAAACAGTCGAACGTATAGGCTTGACCATTTCGACGGACTTGAAAGGAATGCTCGTAGGAATTACCACAAACGTCACAGCTGGCCATATTGATATCCTTATCTTTGTATGGACATATTTAAACTATATACCAAAAATAAAAACCTTGTTTAAATGCATTGTCTGTACGCTAAGTTCACTTTTGCTAATTTCGTATAAGTTTCGCCTGTAGAAAAATTTACCTTCCAGTAAGCCAAAACAAAAGGACCAGAATAATTCAGTTGACTGCTCTGAAATTCTTCTCTGCATTGGTAGATAGAACGAGTTATCTCATATACAGCAGTAAATTCAAGCAGGGGTGTATAAATTAGGATAGCAATTAAAAAATAGAGAAACACATGTAAACATCGGTTAATAAATTTTTCTATCTCTCATGAGTAAGTTTTGGAGTTAAACCTCACTTTTTAGTGCCGACTGTCTAATTGTTAAAATTATACATTTTGCGTAAATTACAGAAGAAATGCTCTGATTTAGACGTTTTGTGGTACAATGCGCAGCAGTTCAACCGCAAGAAGAGCCTACTATGTTAGATTTACAATTAAGCTATTTAACGGGTTCTGCCGAAGTGGTGTCGAATCATCTTATGGGCGATGATACCAATCCCCGAAAACGACGCAGCATCGGTCAGATGTTTTTTAAACCTTATGAGTCTAAAAAAGAATTCATCTTTTGTGCTCGCCATACCTTTACGCCATTGGCCTTGTGGGGGATGACCCTCATAGATCCAGTGGGAATGGCTGTTTATGCGTTAGGCCTTACGGCTTTTGCAACCGGGATAATGCTCGGCGGCCTATTAGGCTATTGCTTTACTGGTGATCGGCTCATCCCGGCTTTTTGCCTCCATGCCTCTTTAAAAATAATGTCAATATTAGGCCAAGGTATCCTTGATATGCTTGTTTTACCGTTGTCCTTAGTGATCATGACCACTCGAGGCATTTCTACCGGCCTTCAATCTGCAGGTATTTATGATTATGACAAACCAGCAGAACCGGTTCTCACCAGTGAGATTAACATGCAACCCATTTAGTGGGTGTCGTATTGAGCTTTCAATTTGTCTAGCGCTGAGTTGAAGATTCTGTGATGCTTTTATCTTCAACTCGGCTGTTAATGTTGAGTCGGGAAATACGTCTTTTAAAAATGTATAATTGGTCATCTCATGGTTTATGGCTCAAGCTAAGCTATGGAATTGTTCAAAAACTTCAAACCCAGGGTCAGCACAGCTCATTTGAAATATGGGACTAATTGCAAAACTTTTTTAACGAAATCAGGCCCGGGGTCATCCTTATCCGTTTGATAATTAGGATCACGCTCAAGCCATAAAGCACTCCCTTTGAATCGCAAATATTCATTATGACCTATCACGTATTTTATTTCGGGGTACTTCTTTTTTAGATAACAAACCAAAAAAGCATTGGCTTTGACCTGGGCATCGGTTAAATCATCTACGCTGTTAACCCCGCCTATGTTTTCAATCCCTATGGCATAATGATTAAGTCCAATAACATGTCTGGCCATCCAATTTTCCGGCATCAGCTGATAGATAGTTCCATCGCGATCCACAACAAAATGGCTAGAAACATTTAAGGTCCCGGGCAACTCCTTTATTCTCGGAGAGTTTCTGGGGAAAGTGGGAGGATTAAAAATGCGAAATGTGTTGTCTAATGAGGGTATACAAGTCCAATGCAACACGATCATTTTAGGTTCTATTTCAATGGATTTGCTGTTAATGCCATAATGAAGAAGCTGATATTGCCTAGTGAGTGCAATGCGTTCTTCATTGAATTGGATAGGTTTTTGATGAATCTCTTGCGGATTGAAGCAAGAAAAGGCATAAGCCGTTGAATGTATACACCATAAAAAAAGTAGAAAAGATTTCATATTATTGTTTCAGCAACATGAAGTAAGCATTTACATAGTTAGGCAGATGTTGAGTGGCCTTGTAAAAAGCATCCTTGCCTGCGTAACTACCGCTTAAATAATCGATTTGAAAGGCATTATTGTCAAATGCTCCCCCCGTATCAGCCATAATACCGGCTTTCGTGATCATTCTGCCATCTTGCCCAGGATATTGCAGCATCAGCAATTTTCCAAGTCCGAACTGTTTAAGATCAGCGGCAAAAGTTACTTTTGGATTAACTGTAATTTTCTGTTCAGCGTCCTTGCCATAGCCTTTGATGCCATTGACTTCTTTAAAAAACCAATAACGCTCTTGTTGGTAAGGAGCTTTGTTTTTATCATAGGGGATGTTATTGCATCGATGCACATTGAAAATTTTATATTGATGATGACCAAAATCAGCGACAACAGTACCTTGCATTAATGCTGCTTCGAGATCGTTGCGGCTTAAATAAGCCAAAACGGGCACATTTTTATGAGTCAGCGCTCCTTTTAATATGGCTTGCTTACCGTAGCGAAAGCGCAATAATTCAGGCTTGGTGTTGGCTTCTTCCAGGGACAAAGATTCTTCGTCTTTCGGTAAAGCATAGAGTGCGAAAGGGTAAGTCGCTGAAGGACTATGAGATGCCTTGGCCAAATGGACATAATATTTGGTCATTAAAATTTTATCTTTGGCTAAATTTTTAATGAGTGGTTTGTTTAAGCTTAGCGGTTTGGCTTGCTCCATATCTGGATACCAACGTACAAAATCAAAGTGCTTTTGAATAAATTGAGGATTAGCCATTTCATTCTGATGTTGACAAATAAAAACTAAGGTTTCTTTCACTCGCCCTAAAGGTATTTTAAACAGCTTTCCCTCATGAATCACTGCCGGATCATAGTCTTTGCCTCTATTTAAATAAGCCAGTGTTTCTTTTGCGGTTGCGCATAAAGCTTTGCCATCAATCAGGTATTGTGTGGATGATTGTGGTGCAGAAGGCATAAAGTGAGGCGCCGCCATGGCCTGGGAACCAATCAGTAGGTTGATGAACAAGAGTTTAAATTTCATGTTAGTGCGTGAACTTGCATAAAAAGGCAATTATATCACTGCTTTAATCAAAAATTTAAATGCATTTGATAGATAGCCTACTATAACATAGCATGCTATATTATAATGAATGCATTATCACTTTAGATTAAAACCATGCAACCCCTACATATTAAGACAGCCCTAACACAATCCCAGTTACTGACAAATCGCTTTGGAAAAATTGTTTATTTCAAAAATGAACTTCTCCAGCCATCCGGCTCTTTCAAACTTAGGGGCATTGGCAAGTTGTGCCAATCTGAATGGCAACGGGGAGTTCGCTCTTTCGTCGCTTCTTCTGGAGGAAATGCTGGGGTAGCCGTGGCCTATTGTGGGATGAAATTAAAAGTGCCGACTAAAGTATTTATCCCAAGCACAAGCCATCCTATTTATATAGAAGCAATCAAGGCCTTTGGTGCTCAGGTGGTTGTTGCAGGGGGTGCATGGGATGAAGCGCATCGGGCAGCGCAGAATTTTGCCGAAGAAAAACAGGCAGCTTATATACCCCCCTTTGATCATCCTCTCCTATGGCAAGGGCATGCAACGATGATGACTGAGCTTGTGTCGCAAGGCATGCCAAAACCAGATGCCGTCATTGCTTCGGTAGGAGGGGGTGGGTTGGCTTGTGGTGTGTTGGAGGGTATGCGGCAGTGTAAATGGCAAGATGTTCCTTTGATAGCTGTTGAAACTCGGGGTGCAGACTCATTTTCTCAATCACTGAAAGCGAATCAGCTCATTCGCTTACCCGTGATTACAAGTAAAGCCACCAGCTTGGGTGCGAAATGCATTTCAGCACAATTAATGCGCTGGGAAAAAGAACACGATGTAAGAAGTTTGGTAGTCAGTGACGAAGATGCCGATTACGGCAGCAGGGCTTTTGCCAAGGATCAACGTATGCTGGTTGAGCTAGCAAGTGGTGCTTCTTTAGCCCCTGTTTATCAGAATCACCCAATTATCCAGTCTTTTAAAACCATATTGGTGATTGTCTGCGGTGGACTCAACATTAGCCATTTCGATTTGAATCATAGCTGAATAAGGAAATCAACTCGCCAAAGAGTATAGATGCCATAACAGGTAGATGGGTAATCTAGTTAGAGAAGATCATTGCGTAATCATCTTAAAATTATTGTCGTTGGGATCTTCCTCCATCATTTTTAACGTGTCAGCCGCTGACCTTTGCCAAGTTGAGGCTCGTTGCAAATAATGAATTTCTCCATGGGGGTCAAACTTTTTTTCTTCAGTGGCTTCTTCTATTGTGTAATCCTTATATAATTTTCGATTTTTTTTAAAGATGTCCCTTTCTGGGGTAGCGCACTTGGGTGTTCCTTCCCTTGGTTTTGGAATTGCTTGAAAAAAAGTGATTTTTTGACCATAGTCAATCTCATCAGAATATAAAGAACTCACTTCTTTGACCTTATAGCCATAAGCCAAGGATTCTTTGTTTTTTATGCTGCCATCAGGTCTAGGGCTTATATCAATGATCCTGGGATCCCAGGCATCCACTTCCCAATAGGAATAATCGATTTCATTCTCTAATTGAATCTTAATCTCTAAGTACACATGATCATGACTTTCAGATGCAACAATTCGTAGCTTTGCTAAAGCCGATCGGGCATCAATTCTTTGGCCAATTTCAACAATCAAGTGATCAGCCAATTCGTGGCAATTACCCAAGCCGGTGTGCTCGACCAAATCATGGCGAAACATGTAATCTTCATCTTTGGCCTTTAAGATGGGTTTTCGCACGTTTTTTTCAAAATAATGATTTTCCTTGATTTCCTTGTGGTATTTTTTATAACCACTCAGCTGATTTCGAATCACTACTTTTTTTCGGGTTTCTAGAATGGCTTCACTGCAGATCTGGACAAATTCGGCTCTTGTTAAACGCGACATGATAAAATAATGGGAAAAAATGATTGTTATTTTACCATTTTGGACATTAAGGAATTCTTAAAGATAAATGTTTTTCAAAAAGTTGTTTAATTTTCCAATTTCGAAGTCTAGGACCTAAACTGCAATCAAATCCAAAATTGCAGATGGCTTTTCCCGCCATAAACTAAGAACATAACCACCGCCTCCCGAGCCTGTGGGTTTTACAGCCATAGCTCCAGCATCTAACAGTTTCTGCATATGTTGCTGTAAATTTTCACTGATAAGCCCCCATTTTCTAAAGCAATGAGCCGCTTGATTGATTGCTTCAGCCAATTGGTTTATGGCTGTGCTATTCGTCTCCTTTAAAGCCAATTGTGCTTTTTCAACACTATCGTTCATTTCTACATCAATTAAGGCTGTGTTCTCAGGATTTAATAACCATAGATCCTGCACTTGTTTAATGCAGTGGGAAGTAATTCCAATCTGACCACAGGAGGAAAGAAACCAATGAGGTTGCCAACGTTGTTCGAGGGCCGTGATGTGACCATTTTGAAATTTTACTCCAGCTCCTGCTGAAACGCCTGCGATGTCGAGGCCGCTACTTTTTCCGTGGAATAAGTTTTCTAAATCTCTGGCAAAAGAAAAGAGGTTGTCTTGATGCAGCATGGATTGCGACATAAACCAGCGAGCAACGGCAACGCATAAGGCAGCCGAGGCACCCATACCCACGCCAATGGGAATATCATTGTATAAATGAAAATGCCCATGCAAATCACTTAAGGATCTACCTAGTAATTGCTGCCCTTGTTCCAATACACTCCAAAATAACATATGAATGTCAGAACTATTTTCCCCGTCATACTCAGCGCTTAGGCCAGCATTGCTTGCTCTATAGGACAAGGTTAGTGTCTTTCCGGGAATTGGAAAGACCAGCGCTGCATGTCCTCTTAAAACTGCATGTTCACCAGCCAAAATCCATTTTCCATGAGTAGTGGTTTGAAAATCAAAGGACATCATAATTACCAACTAAATAATCACGCTTAAACTGCAGAGCCATTTCAGTTTGCTCAGGCTTATACAGTAAATGAATATTGGGTCCAGCATCCATGGTAATGATTGGGCCGTCTCCTGTTCGCTCCCATAGATTCTGCAATACCTGTAAAGCTTCCTGGGTGGCTTCAGTCATGTAAGTAAATGGTTCAGCACAACTTTGAAACAATTGATGCATGTCCTGAAATTCTCGCCAACAAATGCGGTAAGCACTTACCCAATCTTTCATTTCCAAAGCCGTCATCAGGACTTTAAGATTTTCTGTGGCACGTTGGGCACGGGTAGGATAGTGACCACTGGTCTTCACTCGCTGATGGGCTTCTCTAGAGGAGACCTTTTTTTCGGCATGACTGATGACAATGACTTGATGCAGCAAATTATTATAGGGCAAATCCACTGCTTCTACTGTATTTTCATGCCAAAGTGCCCAAGGGGAAAAAAAGGAGCGACAAGAAGAGCCAGAACCTAATCGGCTTAATTGTGCCTGCTCCTCCACAGAGGGTAAGGGTTTTTGGGTTAGTTCACTTAAAGCCAGTACCGCGCACTTGGTTAGTGCAGCAAAACTGGATGCTGAACTGGCCAAACCGCTGCTATGGGGGAAATTATTTGAGGAACGAACCAAAAAAGCGCCAGTGTAGTTAAATTGATTTTTTATGAGTGCCAAATGTTGCAAAAAGCGGTTTTGTTCAGCAGCGGATAAATTGAAACTTGCCCCGCCTGGGATTTCCAAAGGCTCCCAGAAGTCTTTTTTTCCAGCAATTGATTCAAGTTGGACGCTGCTTAATAAATGATTTAAGGTATAAGATAATGAAGGATTAATGGGTAAATTACTGGCATCATCTTTTTTACCCATATACTTTATTAAGGCAATATTAGACGGTGCTTGAGAAAACCACTGCATAAAACCACTCCTTCTGTATCCATTAAAGTTGAAATTAATCCCAACTGCATTTTGCAGTCAATCACCATTGTTAATGCCCGGGAATGTCTCCCCACAAAATTTTGTGCAATTGCAATTGAAAGCGAACCGCTAATTTATCTTCAACGATCCAATCAGCAAGGGTGGTGGGGTTTAGTTGATTCCAGCTCGGTGAAAATAACACTTGTAGACGAGCCGTTAGATTATGTTCTTTAACAATCAAGCAGGCCCACTCGTAATCTTCACGGCTACATAGTACAAACTTGATTTGATCACTGGGTTTTAACCAATCCAAATTGCTAAACAAATTTTTTTGCTCTTCACCTGAGTCAGGTGTTTTTAAATCCATAACAATCATTACTCGGTTATCAACCTGACTGAGATCACGTGCTCCGCTGGTTTCTAAAGAAACTTTATAGCCTGCATCGCAAAGCTCGGTAAGAAGGTTAATGCAAGAAGGTTGGGCTAGGGGTTCCCCACCGGTTACGCAGACCTGTTCGCATTGGTAAGCAGACAATTGCTCCAGAATATCTGCAATTGACAGCATTTTTCCGCCGCTAAATGCATAGGCCGTATCGCAATAATGGCAGCGTAATGGGCAACCTGTTAAACGAATAAAAACCGTGGGGAGACCCACGGTTACCGACTCACCTTGTAAGGAATGAAAAATTTCGGTGATGCGTAAATGATTACTGCTTTGTTTCATGAAACGCCAAGACTCTCCAATTTAGTGGTTGCTAATTGCGCGGTAGGAGTGTCGGGATAATTCCTGAGTACTTCTTGTAAGCGTAGTCTAGCTTCTTCAACTTTGCCTGAAGCAGCCAAGGCATAGCCAATCTTTAAAGTACTTGCTGCCGCTTTGCTGGAAGATGGAAATTGTTTCAGGACAATTTCAAAATGATCAATGGCTTTGGGGTAGTTATTTTTAACCATGTACAACTCCCCAAGCCAATATTGAGCATTCGCCGTATAACCCCCTTTGGGGTATTGGCTAATAAAATGTTGCATGGCCGTCAAGGCTTCGTCAAAACGTTTATTTTTGACTAAGTCATAAGCAGCTAAATAACTGATTTGTTCATCGGCAGGATTTCCCCTTGTAACAGGATTGCTTGGGGCGACGATGATTTGTTGGGCTGGAGGTGCTAATTTTCCCTTTGTTTCCCCAGAAAGAGGGGGGGATTTGCTTTCTGTTGCTCCAAGGGATAGCTCTGTTGCAGCTTTAGGTTCTGGGCTCAGCTGGGCCGATTGCCCAGATTTGCTGCCACTGCCGCGCAGTCTGGCGTCCAAATCTTTATAAAATGATAATTGCTGTTGTTGTAAGGCTTTTAAATCATGAGCCTGTACTTCCAATTGTCCACGTAGCTCCTGAATTTCCTGCTGCATACCCTGGATTTTGTCCAATAATGCCGCATTGGGAGTAGTACTGTCGCGATTATCTTGCGCTAGTGCAATTTCTTCTTCGTTATTAATGTCATCTAATTGAGCTTTGGCAACAGGCTGCTCTGCGGCAGCCTGTTGTTCATCCAAAATCGCAAAATTTTCGCTATCATCAACTACAGGTGCTTCGGCAAAAACCTGAATGGGTAAAAAACAGGCAAAGCATAAGCATAGTAACAGTCGATGTGGCTTTATCATCTTGTTGCCTCATAAGTTAACTCAACACGACGATTTTGCATATGGGATGCTTCGTCATGTCCTAAATTAGCAGGACGTTCTTTACCATAACTTACAACGCGAATTTGATCACGGCCGACACCAGCCATTCTCATCAGTTCAGCTACAGTATTTGCACGACGCTCTCCTAAGGCGATGTTGTATTCACGGCTACCGCGTTCATCAGTATGACCGGCTAGCAATACACGTGCACCTGGATGCGTCTTTAAGTATTCAGACTGGGCGTTAAGAGAAGCAGTGTATTTGGGATTAAAAGAAGCATCGTCGTAGGAAAATAGGTAAAGCTGATTGTGAGGTGCTTGGGTTGTATAGGATTCACCAGGCTCCTGACCAGCAAAACGGCTAAATCCTCCAAGACCATGAGCAGAAGCTCCACCTGCACCACCCATGCCGTCAGCACTGCCAGGGGCTTTGGAACAGGATGCGAGCAGCACCACGCTGGCAGCAACTAGTCCAAATTTAAAAAACGATCTGGCTTTCATCCTTTTATTCTCCTTCTTATTCATTATTTCTAACAGTTAAAGCGCCACAATGGCGGCTCATTGTACAATTGTTTTAATGATTTCGCCATTGTCTTTAGAGATTTAAGATTCTCAGGCGGTTTCATGAATTTTTCTAACGTTGCGAATCACAAATTGAGTTAACTCCCCTGTAAATAGAGCAGTTGCGCGATTCGCTGCAACCACGCCTCCGTAGGGAGTGTCAGCCACACAAGGGATACGGTAACTGAAAATGCGCGAAGCTAAAACCTGATTGTCTTCCACACGGACTAAAACCACTTTGGCAGCGAACTCAACAGCACTGGGTTTTGTTAAAAAATTCTGCTGAAGTTCTAGCAGCTGCGTATCAATTCGGTATTCGGTGATTTCTGAACCAGGGCTTGAGGCAACCACATGAAAATAGCCACTTCGCTGCAAGCTTTGAACAATCAAGGGTAAAAGCATATCAGCTGGTTCATCTACCCAGGCACTGTGAACAAAAGGTTTAAGTTCAAACAACTTGTCTGTGTAAAGCATTTCTTCTCGCTGGTAACCAGCAACAGCATCTGGGGCATTAACAAAGATGGAATGAGATGAAGCCTTGGCCGTTAATTGCTTTTTGCTGAAGGAAGCCAGTTTAAATTGATCATTCACCAACGGTTTTACCGCACATCCAAGTAATACCAGACAGGCAGAACTGAGCAAAAGCCTACTAAATTTTTTCACATTACTCTCCTGGCCCAGGTTTGGGTGCTTTGGTACCTCGAATAAGAACAGAAGGATTTTGACGCATTTGAGCACTAATTTTTTCAAGATTACTGGCAACTACTTCCAGTCTTCGTAAGACGCTCACCGCGGGAGGTACCGCTTGTTGAGAAATCTTACTAATGGCCAGTTTTCCAGCTTGCATGGTTTCTGAGATGTTATCCCCTGCTTCGCTTAAGGAATTGGCCATGTGGTTAAATTTTTTGACTCCAGCCTTCAAGTCGGCAATAACCGCAGGAAATTCCTGACTGGCTTTGGCGGTGTTTTTCAAGAAAACATCGGCATTTTTCAAACTTTGATGAATGTATTGACTGTCTTTAGCAATTACACTCGTCACTTCCTCAAAATTGGCCAGGGTTTTTTTGATGTAGGTTGCATTTTCCTTATCAAATATTCGACTTACCTCCAGGCTCACTTTATTAACATTTTCAGAGACATCTTTAAGTACACTGTCGAGCTGATGGAACAAAGAGGGTTTTGAAGGGATGACCGGGTAGGCTTGATTGGGCAACTTTTGCAAGGGCGTCAAATCAGAAGAACTGGCAGAAAGACCCACATAGGTTACGCCAGTAATCCCTTGTGAAATTAAGGTGGCGCTGGTGCTGGTGGTGATTGGTGTTCCTTCTTCGATACTGAGGAGCAGTTTAACCTGTTGAGGATCCGTCTGGTTCAATTCAATGGCTTTTACAAAACCCACCTGAACGCCATTGAACTTAACGGCCGCTTCATTACTAAGACCAGATACTGCTTCATGCATATACACTTCGTATACATTGTATTTTTTTTGTTCAAAGCCAACGGAAAGCCATAACCCTGAAGCAATGAGACCTGCTATCAGAACCAGAACGATAATACCAACTACGGTGTAATTGACTTTCGCTTCCAAAGGTCATACCCCCATTTCAAAGAAATCAGTTTAAAGTTTACTGAAGTAATCAGCAATTAATGGATGTTTGTTTTTTTTCAATTGCTCAAAAGGACCAATGTCCAATATTTTACCTTCACCTACAAATGCAATTCTATCGGTTATGTGCTCTAACGATTGTAAATCGTGGCTGACCATGACAATCGTAAGATTCAAAGCATCTCGTAAAAAACGGATTAATTTATCAAATTCCCGTGCGCTTTTCGGATCTAAACCAGTCGTTGGCTCATCAAGAAATAACAACTCCGGATCCATAGCCAAGGCACGGGCAGCTGCAGCTCGTCTTTGCATGCCTCCACTTAACTCGGAAGGGTATTTGCCAGCTGCCTCTTTCGGCAAACCCACTAAGGCAATTTTAAGCATGGCCAACTGGTCCATGAATTTTTCAGGTAAAGTGCTGAATTCACGCATCGGAAAAGTAATATTTTCTCGCACATTCATGGCTGAGAACAAGGCACTGTGCTGGAACATCATTCCCCAGCGCCGGCGAAGTGCGTCTGCATCATGTGGAGAAAGTTTGTCAATTTCTTGGCCAAAAATTTTTATTATGCCAGCGGTTGGTTTTAAAAGCATTAGCAGGCTTCTTAAAATGGTGGTTTTCCCGCTGCCGCTCCCCCCAATAATCGCTAAAATTTCGCCTTTTTTGACGGATAGATTCACATCAGAATGAACCCATTGGCCTCCTAAATAATTTTTTAATCCTTTTATTTCGATAATTGGCTCGGTCATTTTACAAATTCAGCCAGCTGTAGATGATGGAATAAATGGCATCAGCCACTATGATTAAAAAAAGAGCTTGAACCACACTTTTTGTGGTCTGACTCCCTATATTGTCTGCTTCAACCCGAAACCCTTGATAGCAGCCAACTAATGAAACCAGAATGGCAAATGCTGGTGCTTTGTATAAACCTAACATGAGCTGATCAAGACCAACCGCATCTCGCAAACGCAACATAAAATCGGAATAGCTAACATTTAACATCCATTTCGACATAAACAAAGCCCCGAGAATGCTGAATACATCAGCCCAAAAAATCAGCAAGGGAAAGATCAACAGCAGAGCCAACACTTTCGGCAATACCAGCAGTTCAGTAGCTGATAAACCCATAGTATCAATTGCATCAATTTCTTCATTAATTTTCATACTGCCTATCTGTGCTGTGAACGCGGAGCTGGTGCGCCCAGCGACGATGATGGCAGTAATTAAAGGACCAAATTCGCGAAAAATGGCTAAACCTGATAAATAAGCAATAAAAATATTGGCGCCATAAGTTTGTAGTTGTAAGCCCATTTGATAGGCTAAAACAATACCAATCAAAAACGCCAGCAGACCCACAATTGGTAAAGCCTGAATGCCTGCTGAATAAATATTGGAGACAATACTGGCTAAGTGAAAACGACGCCAATAGCCAAATGCTTCAAATATTTTACTGCTTAAATCACCAAGCAGAATCACAAAGCCATCTAACTGTTGAAATTTGTTGATGGACTCTTCGCCGACCCTGGCGAAAAAATTCTTTTTGGCCGGAGGGGGGGGATCATAATTTAAAAATTGGCCACTTTTTTCCACCAGATTGACCAAAGCCATTTGTTCATCGGTAAATTGGATTAAGGAGACTTCTTTGCCTTTCTCCTTAAGGGCTTTCATGCAGTTTAATATGGTCAATGCACCCGCACTGTCCAGATAGCTTAAGCGTTCTCCACTAATGTTTAGTTTTTCAACTTCCGGAAACTGGGAAGCATAAAACTGCGTTAAAATGCCATCCAATTGTAAAACAGACCAGGAACCTTCGCACAGATAGCTGTTCTCTTCTTGATTAAAAATAAGTTGAGTCGAAGGGTTTGCCGTAGCCATGATTAAATCATTGAGAGAAATAGCCTAGCATAATACGAAACCTTTCTGTCAGCAAAACCTAAATCACTCATGGAACTTGCCAAACGGTAGATTCTTGTTATTCTGCTTGAATCCTATAGATTTTTTTTCTTAGTGCCATCAAGGGATTGTTGCAATGCAGATTATCCACAGGATAGGATTTTATCTTTGTTTTGGTCTTCTCCTGTCTTGTCGTATTGCTTTGCCGCCGCAAAAGCAGGTGGAACATTTAAAAGCACTGCCCAAAATGGGGCAGGAAATTCAAGCCCAGAAAAGAACAAAAACATTTAAAAAAGGCGTCTGGCCCAGCAGGTATTGGTGGCTTGCTTATGGTTCTTCTGAATTAAATGAGTTGATGCTGCAGTCATTGCTGAATAACCCTTCCATTCAGGAAGTAAAAAGCCGTCTTGAGGTTGCAAAACAAGAAGCACTCATAGAGCGTTCAAGACTCTATCCCTTGGTTTTTTTTGATTTTAGGGAAAATAAACAGTATCTAAGTAAAAACGGTTTGTATCGTGCTTTAAACCACAACATTCCTCTGGATGCGGATCTCATCGATCTGTCTTTGTCTTTCCGCTACGAATTTGATTTTTGGGGCAAGTACCGAAATTTGTTTTATGCAGCGATTGGTCGGGCAAAGGCTCAGCGGGCAGAGGTAGCTGAAATTCAATTGATTACCACCACCGCTTTAGCACAAGCGTATTTTGCCTATAAAGTGAATTTAATTAAAAAGCAGTTTTATCAGGAATTAGTTGGGGTTCGCAAAAATATTTTGGCCTTGCAAAATTCACTGGTCAAAAATGCTTTGGCGGATGATCTCCCTAGCTACAGCGCTGCTGAAAATCTGATAGAGGCTCAGCAATTGCTGGCGGGAATTGACAATGAAATCAGCCAAAACAGGCACTTGCTGAATATTCTTGCAGGTCGAAGCCCGGAAATGCCTTTATCACAGAGCAAAAAACTTCCGGGTCTTCCCAGACAATTAATTATACCGGGTAGCATTTCTTTGGACTTGCTGGCCCGAAGGCCAGATTTAATGGCGCAAATTTGGCGAGCCAAGGCCCTGGCTTATCAAACAGGGGCAGCAATGGCTGAATATTATCCTGATGTCAATCTGGTTGGTTTATTGGGGCTTGAAAGTACGGGTTGGAAGAAATTGCTTCGTGCGAGTAGTTTTACTGCAGCAATAAGACCGGCGGTGCATTTACCCATTTTCACGGCCGGAGCTATCCGTGCCAATATTCGCGCAACGAAAGCTGAATTTGATGAAGCCATTTTCGCATATAACTCGTTGCTGTTAAGCAGCACACAGGAAGTACTCGATGTTTTGCAATTTGCAAAAACAGTCTATGCACAAAAACAAGAGCAGGAAAGAATTCTTAAACTTGTATCGGATCGTTATCGCATTGTTCAACGAAGAGAACGCGATGGATTGGATAATGGCATGGCAGTGTATCGGGAACAGGAGGAGTTGATTCAAAGAAAATTGGTCAATCTTAATCTTCTTTATAACCAATACCTCGCCTCCGTTAAATTAACGAAAGCTTTGGGAGGAGGTTATTGCCAGGCTGACATTCCATTATTGAGACAATCATGAAGGAAAGACGAAATTATTACATTGTTGCCATTTTGATTTTAATTCTCCTTTTTTTCTTATTCATCTTTATTATCTGGCGCAATGAAATTTATACCAATGATGCTTATGTGCAAGGTAATCAGGTGTATATCAAACCTTTGCGCAGCGGTTTTGTAACCGGTATTTTTAGTGATGATACTTTCTTTGTCAGAAAAGGGCAGCTTTTAGTCAGTCTCGATGAAACGGATTCCTTAATCGCTCTAGATAGAGCCAAAGCCAACCTTTCTCAAATTGTTCGCGAAGTCTGCCAAGCCTTTCATGATGTCTTTCGTTTGCAAGCTGACATTGAAATTAGAAAGGCGCAGTTGCGAAAAGCCAAACAAAATTTTCAACATCGTGCTGGGGCTATTAAGGCAAAAGGGGTTTCTTTGGAAGATTACCAAAACGCTGCGGATGATTTGAGGGCGAGTGAGGCCGCTTTAAAAAGCACGACCAATGATTTTCAAAAAGTATTAGCTTTTGTGCAAGGCAGTTCAATTGTGAATCATCCGGCGGTGCAAAAGGCGTCTCAAGAGGTTCGTGACGCCTGGGTGCAGTTATACCGCTCTAAAATTTATGCTCCGGTCGATGGTTTAATTGCTCAAAGAACCATTCAGGTGGGAATGTCCGTAAATCCTACGGAGCCATTAATGTCCATTATTCCTTTAGATCAAATTTGGGTGAATGCCAATTTCAAAGAAACTCAGCTCAGGCATATGCGAATCGGTCAATCCGTTCTAATCCGTTCCGATTTATATGGGGATGCAATTTATTACCAGGGGAAAATCGTTGGTTTACCAGGCGGTGCTGGAAACGCTTTCTCCTTATTGCCTCCTGAAAATTTGACAGGAAATTGGATTAAAATTGTTCAGAGACTGCCGGTTCGAGTGGCTCTAAACCCTGAGCAATTAAAAAAATACCCTCTTCGCATTGGTTTGTCCCTTGAGGTGTGGGCTAATTTTTCTGATCAAAGCGGTCCATTAATACCCACGACCAATCAAGGACCTGTTTATCAAACAGACATTTATAAAAAGGAAGAATTGGGAGACAAGGAATTAATTAAACACATTATTTTAGCGAATCTTGATCCCTCGTTAAATCAGTACGCTTATCAAGCTTTGACCATTAAAAATAAGGAACAAGAGGTTTAAATGAGCTTTTTTGTACTGATGTTTGCTCTGGCTGCGGTGATATTTAATTTAACTTTGCCCATCATGGCAGGCGTTTACATTGTGAGTGATTTGGGTGGGAGTAGTTTTTTAAGCGCCTATGGTGTGTGCTTTTTTTGCCTTGGCAATGCGATAACCGTGCCCCTGGGCAAGCCCACGATGATGCCTTTGAAGCCCATTCAAATGTTGCTCTCTTGTCTCGTTCTCATGGCTTTGATTTCCTGGGAGTGTGCCACAGCAACTGATTATTTGAATTTCATTTTCTTTCGGTTTCTCGAGGGTTTGGCTTCAGGACCTTTGTACTTGCTGATTTCGGTCACTTTATTTCCCCGCGTTATTTCGCCTGAACGACAATCACGATTGCTGCCCTATTTGTTCATTGTTTTTTCGTTTACTCCTGTTCTAGGTGCAAGTTGGGGGGGGTGGATTGCCTACAGTTACCATTGGCGATTCCTGTTTTTTAGCAACATCCCCATCTGCGTATTCTTAATTGCTTATGCACTCATGGAATTTGACGATGAGGAGCAAAACGCTCCCATCGCTTTCGATGGATTGGGCTATGCCTGGTATGCAATGATGATTTTTTGTCTTGGTACGGCTTTAATTACTGGACAAGAACTGGATTGGTTCCGTTCTAATTTGATTGGTTTTCTATTTATTGCAGGAACTCTTTGCACAGTGCTTTTTGTCGTTGAAAGTTTAAATTCCCCGAGTCCCGTTATGGATTTGCGCATGTTTGGCAATTTTTATTTTAGTTTTGCCATGATTAATATTGCAATTCTGTTTATGATTTATTTTGGCATGGTTATACTTTTGGCTTTATGGCTTAAGCTTTATGTCAATTATACCCCTAACTGGATTGCTTTAATCATTGGAACAATGGCTTTCGGTGCCTGGATACCTGTCTTGTTACATCATAAGCCGATGGACCCGCGCATACCTCTAGCGATAGCCTTGTTGTTTTTTTGCATCTCCAGCTTCTATACGATGACATTTAATGTGGAAATTAACTTTAACCGCATTGCTTTTTCAAGAATTCTTGCAGGTTTTGGCCTGGCCTTATTCTTACCCCCACTGTTTCGTATTTCAGTGCAAAATTTTTCAGGAAAATACTCCGTTGAAGCCATTAATACGTTTCACATTATCCGTTTGGTTAGCAGTGGAATTGGGGCGGCTTTATTTATCATTTTATGGCAGCGCCGACAGGTATTTTATTATGAGCGTCTAGGCAGTAAATTAACGGTATTTTCCCAGTCCACACAAACTTTTTTTAAACAGGCAGGCCAGATAAACCTTTATGGAGAAAAAGCGCTAGCACAATTGAATGTGTATCTTACAAGGCAGGCAACGGCTTTGGCGCTGGATGATTGTTTTTACTTAATGGGTTGGATTAGTCTTGGTTTATTGCTGATGCTTGCACTAAGCATTTACCCTCTGAAACGCCGGTTTGAGCTGCCATTTCGCAGCAAAGATGCGGCAAATGCTTGAATTTGATGACCACCAATAAACGTCCTAGTTCAACCATTTAATTTGTGATAAAATAACCAGCATTTTTTTCTGGTTGCAATAAAGGGCATGCAAGACAACTACAGCCAATTTGAAAGACGAAAACAGGATCACATAGAACTAGCTCTAAGAGACAGTAATCAGGCCAGTGAGTTAAATGTTTTGGATCAATTTTCCCTTTGTCATGAAGCCTTACCCGATCTTGATTTTTCCGATATTGTAATTGCCAGTAACCGCTTTGGCCGAGCGGTTGAAAAACCTTTTTTTGTAAGCTCAATGACTGCAGGGCATCGCGATGCTGTAAACATCAATCACAATTTAATGGAAGCTTGCGCTGCAAGCCGATGGGCTATGGGGGTTGGTTCACAAAGACGAGAATTAACTGACCCGCAGGCGGCTCATGAATGGAGTCTCTTAAGAAGAAATTTCCCCAAGTTAAATTTATTCAGTAATTTGGGTATTGCCCAATTGATTCATAGCCCAATAGAGCAAATCCAGCGCTTGACAGATGCTTTGGAGGCTGAGGCTTTAATTATTCATTGCAACCCCCTGCAAGAAGCTCTTCAACCCGAAGGCACTCCCCAATTTAAAGGCTGTTGGCAAGCTTTGTCTGATTTAACCGCCCGATTGGCCATCCCGGTAGTGATTAAGGAAACCGGTTGTGGTTTTTCAACAACGACCTTACAGCGCTTAAATGATCTCGGCATTGCCGCTGTTGATGTGAGTGGTTTAGGTGGGACACATTGGGGAAGAATAGAAGGGCAACGTGCTGCTGAGGGCAGTGTGCAGCAAAAAGCGGCGATCAGCTTTAGAAACTGGGGAATTGATACAGTGCAAAGTGTTAAAAACGCCGTTTCGATTGCTCCAAAATTTGAAATTTGGGGTTCGGGGGGCGTGCGTCATGGGCTTGATGCTGCCAAATTATTTGCCTTGGGCGTGAGTTCGGTGGGTTTTGCCAAGCCCATGCTCAATGCCGCCCTCGAACAAGCCAATGCCGTTTTTGAACTGATGATGACCATCGAATATGAATTAAAGGTTGCTATGTTTTGCACAGGTAGCCGCGTACTCAGTGAATTGAAGGAGAAGGCATGCCGTTAAGCCATCAAGCCAATCATTTATTCCAGGGGTTTTCTAAATTGGCACCCGAGGAAAGATTTCAGCGTTTAATTGAGCTTGGCGCCCTGACGGCGGAAGACATTTCTTACTTAAAAAATGGCGGCGTAAAAGAAACTGCCCTGGCCGATAAGTTAATTGAAAATGTAATAGGGTATTTTCAACTGCCTTTAGGGGTAGCCACTAATTTTTGCATTGATGGGCAAGACTATATCATTCCTCTAGCCGTTGAAGAAACTTCAATTATTGCTGCTTTGTCCAAAACGGCAAAATGGATAAGACAACAAGGTGAAATTAGCACCTGGGTAAATGGTGATTGCATCTTAGGGCAAATTCAGCTTGCCAAGGTGAGTGATTTTGCTCGTTTTTCAACCCTGTTCAGTGAGAACAAACGCTTTTTACTGGAGAAGGCAAACGAGGAAGTAGCGGCTAATATGGTTAAACGAGGCGGTGGTGTGATGAATTTGCAATTGCGCCATATTCCTCGCCAGGATGGTAGTGATATGGCGGTTATCCATGTGTATATGAATACTTGTGATGCCATGGGTGCCAACATCATCAATCAGGTTCTTGAATTTTTAAAAACACCCATTGAAAATTTAACGGGTGAAAAAGTAAGTATGTGCATCTTATCGAATCTGAATGATGAGAAACTGACTACAGCCAGAGTTGTGATTCGTGATGTCGAAGCTGAATTGGGTGAGCGTCTAGAAGAAGCGTCCCTGTTTGCCGAGATTGATCCCTATCGTGCTGCTACTCATAACAAGGGAGTTATGAACGGTATTGACCCTGTATTAATTGCCACTGGAAATGATTGGCGTGCTGTTGAAGCTGGTGTTCACGCTTACGCCAGCAAATCAGGGCATTATCAGGCCATTACGCGCTGGCGCTACCACAGCGGTGTATTAACAGGAGAATTAACAGCGCCAATCATTGTAGGCACTGTGGGGGGAGTTACAGCGCTTCATCCTACTGCCAAGTTATGCTTGCGTATGATGGGGGTTGAATCAGCGAATCATCTGTCTCGTATTTTAGCCGCAGTAGGACTGGTGCAAAATTTAGGGGCCCTTAAAGCTTTGTGCACAGAAGGAATTATTCAGGGACATATGAAGCTTCACATTGATAATTTGCTCCTTGTAGCAGGGGCCTCAGAGAGCGAAATGCCTGTACTTAAAGAACGCTTGCAAAGATGGTTAAGTATTAATAAGCGCGTGAGTCTTAATAATGCTTGTGAATTACTCAGCGAAATCAGACAGGCGCATACTGCATCATGAAATGGCGTATTCCAGCAAAAACTTTTCTATTGGGAGAGTATGCGGCAATTGCAGGCGGTTCTGCCATTGTATTAACAACGACTCCTTATTTTGAACTGTCAGTCAGCGATGATAATGTCTTACATGGTATCCATCCCAATTCGCCAGCTGGCCAATGGTGGCTTCATCATCGCCTCTCAGGCCAAGGTTTGCTTTGGCAGGATCCTTACCATGGAAAAGGAGGCCTAGGCGCTTCCAGTGCCCAGTTTATCGGAACTTATCTGGCCATCTGTCATCGCTTGAAAATGACAGCGGATCCGCAGAGTTTGTTAGCCGCCTATTATGAAACCTCCTGGAGTGGAGAAGGTTTAAAACCCAGCGGTTATGATGTACTTGCCCAAACACAAAATCGTTGCGTTTACATCAATCGTCAAAAAGACATTATGCACTCTTATGACTGGCTGTTCAGTGATATAAAATTTTTATTGTTGCACAGCGGTCAAAAATTAGAAACGCATTATCATTTACAACGGCTTTCCTTAACCACACCAATGAATTCTTTATCGGACATCAGTGAGCAAGGGCGTGAAGCTTTTGAGAAAGGCGATAGCAAAGCTTTGGTGGAGGCAGTAAACTATTATCAACAAGAATTAATTGCCTTAAACCTCGTCGCACCACATAGCCTTAAATACATTCGTGCTTTCAGAGAGCAATCGGATGTTTTAGCCGCCAAAGGTTGTGGAGCTTTAGGCGCTGATGTCATTTTGCTGATCGTTTCCAATGATGCATTTGCCACCAAAGTTCAGGATTTAACCCATGAGGGCTGGGATATTTTGGCCACTAGCGATTCTTTATACAAAGGAAGAGCATTATTGAAAAATAAAACCCATAAAACACTTGAAATTTTACCCTAATCGGGTATGATTCCAGCCTCTTTAGGGCCGTTAGCTCAGTCGGTAGAGCAGGAGGCTTTTAACCTCTGTGTCATAGGTTCGAATCCTATACGGCCCACCATTTTTAGTTTTTGTTTTACTATGGAATCGCGAGATTCTAAAATTATAACCTGTAAGGGCCGTTAGCTCAGTCGGTAGAGCAGGAGGCTTTTAACCTCTGTGTCATAGGTTCGAATCCTATACGGCCCACCATTCTGGCAAATGCAGTCTTAGTCCAGACAAAGCAGTGCGGTAAAGAAATACCCGTAATCCTCTTGCGCTCGTAGCTCAGCTGGATAGAGTACTTGGCTTCGAACCAAGGTGTCGGGGGTTCGAGTCCCTCCGAGCGCGCCATTTAATCGCTTTAAAATCAAATAGTTAGCTCTTCATTTTTAAATTAACCTACTGCCCTAATTTCACACTGTGGGGATTTTGTGGGGATAGTGTGGGATCCACCTTGTTTTACTCTCAAAATAGTAAGCTCTTTACTTTCTCGTCGGCTTTGAATAATTAAATTTGCAGCCTCCAATAAATTGCTCAACTCAGCCTGAGAATAATGAGTAGTAATTCTGCCAGAACGATGCCCCAACAGATCCTGTCTATCCTCATAACTTACACCAGCTGCTCGAAGTCTTCTTCCAAAAGTGTGTTTTAAATCATGAACTCTCAGATCACTAAGATTTGCTTTTTTACGCGCATTTCGCCAAGCAGTGTTGTTCATGCGTGTAATTGGCTTTCCATTGTAAGAAAACACAAACTCAGAATGAATACCTCTAACCTCCTCAATAACTGCTTTAGCTTCATCATTAAGGATAACCAGCCGATCTTCCCCATTTTTTACCAACTGTCTTAATTCACCATCCCTATTAATATGGCTAGGGATAATGAAAACGCTCGTATTTAAACTTGGAACACGTTTTTCCCATTCCCAACGTAATTGACATACTTCTTGCTCTCGGCATCCAGTATTAACTTTAAAACGTGCCATTTGATTTAAATGAACTGGCAACGCTTCTAAGAACCTTGATTGCTCTGACCAAGATAAAGGAAATGGTGCTCGTGCATCTTTAACTGGCAATAATTTAATCTTAGGAGCAACCAGAAGCCACGTTAAACTATTCTCATCAATCCACTCAGTTGCTGCAACGTTTAAAATATGCCGAACTAACTCCAGTGTATTATTAATTGATTTCGTTTTAAGTTTCGCTTCCTGTTTTGCTTTTATAAATGATTGCAATGTTCCTATATGCACTTGCTCCAAGGTCAAATCACCAATAAACGGGCAAATAGACTTTAGGAGTATTGCATCGGTATCAATGCTGGCCTTATGTTGATTTTCATTTAAAAATCGCACCGCAGCTTCTTTAAAACTGCGTTTTGGCCTTACTCCATAAATCGTTGCCTGTCTAATCTCTTCGATCCGCCTGGCTAAGTATTGCTCCGCTTCCTGGAGCGACTTTGAGCCAGTGCTTTCTCGAATGCGATGTCCAAGGACTTGCTTTTCGATATGCCAAACTTGGCCTCTTTTAAATAGTCCTGTTGTTTGTTTACGTCCCATGGCTTTGTACTCCTTTGCTCTTTGCCGCCTGGACGCCCACTACACTGCTTATATTGATCTACCCAAGCATCCAGGTCAAGTCGATCAAACGCTACGCCTTGTTTGCCTATAGGAATTTCTATAAGATTAGGTCTTACGAAAGTATTAAAGCGATTTCTGTCCATGCCAATATACTTGGGGACATCTTTCAAACGAATAAGTCGAGGTAGTAAAGCGATAGTAGACATATTAAAAACCAAAAAACACGATTTGTTTTTTTATTTAAACATATCGTGTTTTTTGGTTCAATTGTTTTTCTTTAATTTTTTGAAAAATAATTTATTTGGAATACCTACTATTCATCATTGTCCCACTGTAATGCAAACTCGTGTAACTTATTTTGCAATACAGCTTTACTAATTAATTTGGTTTCATACTCTGCAATTAACGTTGGAGAAGCATGTCTATTCATCGCATATTGAACAACCTCCTCATCCTTCGTTTTGCAAATTAATATACCAATCGTTGGATTTTCATGTGTTTTTTTTATGTTTTTATCCAATACTTCTAAATAAAATTGTAATTGCCCTAAATGCGAAGGACTAAATTCTGTGCACTTTAATTCTATTGCAATCATACAGTTAAGCGCTCGATGAAAAAGCAATAAATCCACACGAAAATCTTTCATTCCTACTTGCAAAGGGTATTCCTCTCCAATCAAACTAAAATCTGGGCCAAGTTCAAGTAGAAATTTTTTTAAGTTTGCGACCAAGGCTCGTCTTAAATCTTTTTCTTTGTGATCATCAGGTAAACTTAAAAACTCAAAAACATAACTGTCTTTAAACCTCCCCTTGCTATCAGGTAATTCTGTCAGCACTGCTGACAGTTTTTGATCGGCAAGCACCGTTCTTTCAAATGTTCCGACGTTTATTAACCTTGAAAAATCGCGTTCAGAGTAATGATGTTTGGCGGCTAAACGCAGATAAAACTCTTTTTCTTCAATAGACTTTGTTTTAGACAAAATGTGCAAATGATTTGTCCACGTAATTTCTGTCAGCACTGCCGACAGTTCTGTATTCTCATGATAAGTCTCGTAAAATTGCTTCATTCTCCATATATTACGCGCTGAAAACCCCTTAATTGTTGGTAGCTCTATTGATATATAGTCCGCTAGCTCTTCTACAATACCCTTGCCCCAACCATCATGTGTTATCTTATTAGATACATACTGTCCGATAGACCAATACAACTGAATAAGAGTTTTATTGACTTGTTGCCAAACTCTGGATTTAGCTTCAGTAATCATTTGATGCACTTTAGCAAAATCTGACTGATTATTTCCTTTTAATTCTTTGGCCACTTATAAAATTCCTAAAAATTATTAAATTGATATAGTTAACACGTCGGTTGGATGAGAGAACAAACTACCCTCACAAACCACTTTTGCACCATGTTTTTCATATAATCGATTTAAACTAGGCTTTAGCGTATCTAGCAAAATCAAATCCGAACCTACCGCTGTGGCTAATCGTTTTGCTTCTTCAATAATCTGTTTACCAAACCCTAGTCCTCGATAATTTTTATCTACATAGACATACATTAGTTCACGTGCACTTAACCCACGTGGGTTAGGAAATTCATGTTCTAATAGAGCAAACATTGCTACAGGCTGTCCTGCATAAGTACCAATATAGACATCATGGCTCAGCGTATGCATTACGCCTTCACGATATTCAACCCCCTTATTTCGTATATATCCCCATTCAGCCTCAGCCCATTTGGCTGCAAGGGGGATATATTCCATACAATCACTTAATCGTGTAAAAGTAAGTCTGTGCTTTGCTAAAGCGGCACTAAACAATAACATTACAAATACCTCATTTTTAATAGGTTAAAGCGGATTCAAAACGTAACAATTTTCTTCGACCTTGTTCACAAATCATTATGGAGCCTAATCCTATGATTACCCCAAACATATAATACCAGGCGGGTGAAATAAAATTATTGGTTGTATTCACTAACCACATCATTACTATAGGTGTTGTACCACCAAACAATGAAATACCTACATTAAAAGCAACTCCAAACCCGCTATAACGATATTGATGAGGAAATAGAGAAACCATATAGGCGTTGAGTGGTGCATAAGTAATAGCAATCAAAATAGACATGAAAGCCAATCCCATTGCTATCAAAACAACATTTCCGGTGGCAAGTAGGTAAAAAATCGGAATACTCAAAATTAACATGGCTACCATACCCAATCGAATTACTTTTAGCAATCCTATTCTGTCTGCTAACAAAGCTATAAATGGTTCAAGTGTGGCATCAATTGCCAACGCCATTGTAATAATTAAGGTAGCTAAACCAAGTGAAATATGAAAATAACTATGCAGGTACGTAGCAGTAAACACATAAGTTCCAAAAGTCATGATACTCACCAACCATGCTATCCCTATAATACCAGCTACTGCCAGAGGCGCTTCTTTTAGCGCCGCCAGAAAAGGCAAACGTCGTTTATCATGTTGCGCAATATGTTCATATTCAGGCGTTTCAGCAACATGGGTTCGTAAATAAAAAATCAAAATACCAGCAATCAAAGCCAATCCAAAACCAATTCGCCATCCCCAGTCTGGCATAAATGAAGCCGTAAAGAATGAAGCTGCCAGGCCAGCCATTATCAAACCAGTACTGTAAGCTGAGCTGGTTAAACAACCATAAAATGCTTTTTTCTCAGACTTAGCATGTTCAACAAGAAAAATAGCAGATCCAGTAAATTCACTACTTGCGACAAAACCTTGAATAACCCTTAACAAAGTAATAAGAAGAGGGGCTGCGATTCCTATATATTGGTAAGAAGGAACGACGCTTATTAGAGCCGTAGGAATAGCCATTGCTAAAATACTTAGAGTTAAAGCACGTTTTCTTCCGAACTGATCACCAATATAGCCAAAAAATAGTGAACCAATTGGTGCCAATAAATAACCAACAGCGAATACACCAAATGCACTTAAAAGCGAAGCAAATTGATTGTCGTTAGGAAAATAAGTCGCTGCAATAATTGGCGCGAAATAGCCAAACAGCGCGAAATCATACCATTGTAATGCAGTGCCAGAAACGCCAGCAAATAATGCTTTACTCGAAGAGGATATGTTCATCAGCAACTCCTATGCTCAACAAGTTATTGATACCCATTTGGTCACACTTAAAAATTTGCCAGTCTAATAAAGCGACCCCACCAATTTTTTTATAAAAATGCCTGGCTTCTCGATTATTTCGAGATACCCACCATTCTATTCTTGAACAGCTAAGAGCAGCTGCTTTACATGCAACATACTTGAATAAAGCACTCCCAATACCTTGACGCCGATACTTAGGAGAAACATATAAATTCTCAATATAAATTCCCCGCGTTACATTGATGCAAATGTTATTTTGGGTGTAATTAAACATCACCAAACCACAAATTTCTTCTTCCACCAAAGCTACACCGATGAAATGGTTAGGCTCCTCAAAAAAAAGAAGTTCACCAAGCTGTGATTCCGTTATTTTAATTTTATCCAGAATGTTCTCATACTTTGCCAGTTCCAGGATTATTGCGTAAATTTGATTCAAATGCTCGAATTTTGCTTGAATTATTGTCACCATAGGATATCTTAATAAGGGTTGTAAATAATGTGATCATAAACTATGAACAAGGATATAGTACTCATTCCTGGAGCATTGGCAACTCCAAAGCTGTGGAATCTACAAGAGATATTTTTTCAGGAAAGCAAACGATTTCATTATGTTAATGTGCTCAATAGTCATTCTATTGTGGAAATGGCTCAGCGTTTTACTTCAATTGCCCCTAAAAAATTTTCTTTAATTGGCTTTTCTATGGGGGGCTATATTGCCCTAGAGTTGTATCGCCATATCCCTAATAAAATTGAAAAACTCATACTGATTAATTCTGCTGCAAAGCTAGTGTCTGAGAAGGGGCAATTGGAACGCGAGCGTTCTCTGGATTTAATGGGTAAAGGAAAATTCGATTTTTTAATCAAACTTATCTTTAAAAATTCAATTTATGATAAAAAAAAGCACAATGTGCTATTGCCCCTAGTCCAAGAAATGGCAATAGAAGTTGGCGTTGATAACTATAAAAAACAACTCAATGCCATTTTAAATAAACCAGATCATTCAACTTTATTACCTTCAATTGAATGTCCAACACTCTTAATAGCCAGTAAAGAGGATAATGTCATGCCTCCTGAGCGTTCAGAGCATATGGCAAAGAATATAAAGCATTCCAAACTTATTTACATTGAGCAGTGCGGTCACATGGCTATGTTGGAGCAACCAGAAAAAATGAACCAAATTTTAAATGACTGGCTGTAAGTAGTACTGCTGTTACAGGTGTAGCAATGCATAGCGTTGATGAAGATGGAACTATTTGTGTTAACTTAAATGACTATAATGAGTTATCAGACTCAATTCGGTTTCGCGCAAAAATTGATCACTTAACTGAGAAATTAAATTGTCCCAAAGAAATATCTAATTTTTCTGTTTCAATGCTTTTTCATGGTGGTCAACGGTATTACATTTCAAATCTATACCTTTGGGCAATTCCATATAGAACAGAAGGGCTGTATCGTGGGGATGTTGATCATGACCGTACCATCTATGAGAACAAAGAGTTTTTTATTCAGCGAGATATAAAATATGATGCGATGCAAATTCCCATTATTCAAATATTAGAAGCCCGTTACAGATTAAGTACTACATTCGCTATGGTTCGCCAATGTGATGAATGTGATTTAATTGTAGAGGCCTATCATTCTGAAAAAGTAGCAGATCCCAAAAAACTCTACTATCAAGTCCGAGAACCCTTTGAACAATTTATATGCCTTTTTCTTGATGCCATGTTGCCAGAAATAAAAACGGCGTTGCCTAATCAAAAATGGTTAGCCATATTCAACGATAGTGAATTTAGAAAAAATGTCATCATGCGAAAAGCGGTTAAAAAACCACTAATGCAGCTCACTCCAAGAGAATTACAATGCTTAAGCTTAATTTCCAAAGGAATGACCATCTCAAAAATATCTGAAACCTTATTTTTATCCACAGATACCGTAAAGACACATGCTAAATCCATTCGCAATAAAATGAATAGCGTTAGTATTACAGAAGCGGTTACAAAAGCCTTTCGTTATGGATTGATATCATAAAATTACCCACATTGGGTGATAGGATTATCCGCGTAAACTTTTATACTCCACATGTTGTCATAATTTTTACACGGAGTTGTAACATGGGATGTATTGTAGAATTTAACGATGGCTTTCGATTTGATTTTGCTCAAAATAAATGCAAACAAAAACTATGGATTGACGTTTTACTGCGGTTTAGTAAAGCAAATATTGAACATTTAGCTTATATTCTTGATTTATCAGTTGAAACATTAACTCAAGTTTATCTAGGTAATCATTATCTTGAGGATGAAGCAGCTAAACGTTTAGGCCATTTGTTCTTAGTCACATTTTGTGACTAGGAATTATCCTGAATGCTGCTTAAAACATATAATCTTTATCGTTTAAGTGTAAGGAAAATGAACTTATTTTTTACAAGGGATGTTGTTTCAATTTCTAACTAATTAAGTACTGTGCTCCCATCACACTTAGTAAAAATTATCAAGCAGCTATGGTAAAATTTTTGTTTACTTAAAAATAGCTTTATCCACATGATGCCTGTACAAAATACCACTCAGCTTAGATCAAATATTAAAAGGATCATGATTATCGACAGACCTGGAAGCGGTAAGTCAACCTTCGCTGTTCAGTTGCAAAAAAAATTGAAAGTCCCGCTATTTCACTTGGATAAATATTTTTTTGAAAAAAATTGGATCGAAAGTAATTATCAAGAATTTTTATCCTTACAAAAAGAAATGATTTCCAACCCAGGTTGGATCATCGATGGAAATTCCACCAAGTCTTATGAAATGCGGTACAAAAAGGCGGAGCTTTGTCTTTATTTTAATTTTCCGCGATTGTTGTGTATTGGCGCGTTTTTAAGCGCTTATTTCATAAGTATCCAGGTATTGATGATCGAGCATCAGAATGTCCTGAAACAGTACGTTGGTCATTATTAAAATACATGTGGAATTTCGAGAATAGAGTCAACCCTATTTTGCAACAATTGCAATCCAAATACCCTCACGTTCAATTCATAGAACTCCGCTCTGCTCGAAAGGTAATTCAATTTATCAACGATGTTTTTGAATTGTGATTCTTATAACGCGTAGTGGCTTCAATTCACGTAGTTTTACGTATTGATACATCTTTACACCCATTTGTATAATTATTGTATGGTTTATGTTTGGGAAAATAGAAATGAATCAACCTCTACGAATTTTTATTATTGGCCATCATGGAGCAGGTAAAGCATTACTTGCGAAGAGCATAGCCCAATCATTAGGATGGCGATTTATTGATGCAGATTTGGGATTGGAATCTCATACTGGCCGTCACTTGTCTGAAGTTCTCGGCAGCCAAGGAAGTTGTGCTTTTTATGATTGTCAATTTGAAATTTTAGCCTCCTTGTGCACCCAAGAGCATATCGTTGTGACAACCGATCCTAGTGTTGCTTGCTCCGAAAAAAATCGCCAATTATTGTGCCAAGAAATGACCGTATTTTTGGATGTTAGTACGCCAGTTCAAGTCGAACGCACTTCATGCAATGCAACCTATTTATTACCTGTACCAAGTTTGCATGACTTTTTTGATCAATTGCATAATGAACGCGATAGTTTATATAAAGAAATAGCTACACTGACGATTCAGGGTGATGATGGCAAATTAGAAGATCATACACATTGTATTGTTAAAGCTATTTTGGGAAATGAAAAGATACCGTCCAAACCAAGCTTAAAATCAACTTTAGAGAAAAAAGATATGACACTATTCCATAAAATATCTCATACAAAAGTTGATTTATCTGAACAACAAGCCATATACCTCAAGTTACTAGCCCAAGGAAAATCAGCTAAAGAAATTGCACGCGAAGCCCATGTTTCTTATAGGACAGTTGAAGGTACTATTGCCAAATTGATAGAATCTTTAGGTTGCTCTTCAAGTAAAGAATTAATTGCTTTATATCATGAACAACCATGAAACTTGATCCCTTATTATCATCCGCCCTGAAAACATACTATTCAAATGAAGTATAATAGCTAAATATTATTTTCTTAATCTCTTAATTCATCACAAAGGTTCCATTTTTTCAGCACCGACATGAATCATGAAATTCCTCTTCTATGGCGTTTCATAACACGCATCATCGATCCCGATTTAGATGTGACGATCCATGCGATTCCACTGTGTGGAAATTGCCTATCCAAGTATTTTTAGATTAATCCAACTGGGTTTGATTGGCATAAACCAAATCACGTTTTTCTGTTATGAATTTGTTTTTCAGATTTGTACGTTTTTCATCACAGCAAGGTGAGATTACCAATTCTTTTTGAGCGAATAATTAATAAAATAATTGTTAGCCTAGAATGCATGGCATTCATCATTCTAACTATCGAGATGAAACCAATCGAAATTATAGCGTTGTTTTTTCCTTCCGAGATCGCCTGCATCAAACAATAAATTTAGTATTTCTCAGCAAGATATAACAATTGGAGTACCTAGGTATTTAAAATCAGTTGAATCTGCAAAAACAGAAAATAAAGCCCCAACTATCTATTCGTTGCTATACTAGGTGAACAAGGGGAGTTCTCACAATCCTGTTTCGAACACACATTTGAAACTACTTAGTTTACGACGAGTAAATTATAGGAATGAAGATAAGGAGAATCATCATGTTTTCTTTACGCGATTTAATTATTTTTCTGGCCGGTGCTGAGTTTTGGCATACATTTACACATATCTTTTTCGCTTTTTTTGTTTCTTTACCGATTGATTTTAACTTTTACGTCTTAACTCCCACTAAAAATTTTTGGGGAATTATCATCAATGGAATTATTACCATTATTCTTCTTTGGTGGGCAAAGCGGTTAACTAAGAAGAGATAAGGAGAATGGATATAAGATTATAGATTGGCAGTATTAATTTCAGCCTTAAATGACTGGACAATTACTGTTAATGCTAGGATAAATTTGCATATTAGAGTGGACAATAAAAACGAAGTAGGACATAAACCATCTTTTTGGGTGTATGACGGTTTATCAACCATTTAATCATTGCTCTTCAAAAGAATTACTGAAGAATTTTCAAAGCAGCAGCAATGATAACGAAGCTATTGGTAAATCTCGAGGCGAAAATACTACGAAAATTCACATAGCTACCGACACTCAAGAGCTTCCAATCAATTTCAAATTAACGGGCGGTGAGGTACATAATTGCAGAATAGCACCAGAATTCATCAAAAAATTACCTCTTAGAGATGCTGACAAAGAATATGATAGTGAAGAAGTTTGAGAACTATTCGAAATAATCATCAAATCCGATCATCCCTAGATACCTATGTGAAATGCAAACGGCTCCTAATCATGATAGCTTAAGATTTTGTTGAATTTAGAAAGAAAAATATTTGACAATTATATAATGAACAAAGGCGCAACTTTATGCGCCAAAAATGTCAGCTTATGGCTGTGAAGTTGACATTTATTATTGACTTGGCAAGATAAGAACTGTAGCTGACTCTATACATGAAGGAAAAACCGAAGACAAAAATGAGGAAACAATGAAAAAAAACGCCACTAACGAAAGCGTCTTGTCACTGTATCTTGATGGACGCAAGGCAAAAAAACAGGGCCCCGAAGCTGTAAAAAAACGCCAGCGCAAACGGCTCGCAGAGTTAGTGGCTTTCGCGCGCGCTCATTCGCCCTACTATCACGAACTATATCAAGGTCTTCCAGAAAAAATCGAAGACCTGAATCTCTTGCCTATTACTGACAAGAAAAAACTCATGGCGCGCTTTGACGATTGGGCGACTGATCGCGAGATTACGGTGGACAAGGCGCAAAAGTTTGTTGGAAATCTGAACCTCATCGGAGAGCGGTTTTTGGGAAAATACGTGCTTATCACTACTTCAGGCACAACGGGAACGCCCGGCATATTTGTGGTGGACGAAAAAACCCTTGCAGTGACCCAAACCATGCTTCTTCGTTGGTTGATGGCATGGCAAGTCAGCCTGATAGACATTGCAAAGGTGATTTTCGGCAGATTTCGCACAGCCATGATTTGCGCTACTGGCGGCCATTATGCCGAGGTGGTCGCTGCCAACCGTATGCGCAAAGGAAGCAAACGCCGAGCGAAAGCCATTCGGGTGTTTTCCGTCGACATGCCAACACCGGAGCTGGTCGCACAGTTAAACAAATTTCGGCCAACCCTCCTTTCGCCCTACGCAAGCATAGGTGCGCTATTAGCCAGTGAGCAGGATGCAGGTCGCCTGCAGATTAATCCCGCTCTAGTTGTTCTTTCTGCCGAAGGGCTGCCGCTTCCTGAATATGATCGAATCGCCAATGCGTTTAAGACTAAAGTTCTTTATAGTTACGCGGCAACCGAGTGTATGTTCATTGGCCCCGCCTGCGAGCACCACTGGCTTCATGTCAACGCCGATTGGGTACTTCTTGAGCCGGTTGACGCCGATTACCGCGCTACACCGCCTGGCGTGATGTCGCATACCGTTTTGGTGACCAATCTCGCGAACAAGACCCAGCCCATAATCCGTTACGACTTGGGAGACCGAATCATGTTAAAACCAGAGCCATGCTCCTGCGGAAATACATTGCCTGCAATCCGCGTACTTGGTCGTACCGCTGATGTGCTTACCTTCAAAAAAGACAACGGAGAAAAAGTGAGCATCCCGGCGCTAGTGCTTGAGCTTGATTTAATTCCCGGAGTCGAGAAAGCACAGATCGTTCAAATATCACCGACAAATTTGCAACTGCGATTAAGGCTCGCTGCTGACGCTGATTCGGACTATGCATGGCAAATCGCGGAGGCAAATACCAAGCACTTACTTAAAAAGCGCGGCCTCAACAATGTTGCTATCGAGCGATCCAAAGAATTGCCTGAGCAATCCGCCGGCGGAAAGTATCGCTCGGTTATATAGATAGCGATTCTCTTGGTTGAGTCGTGAGCGCTGGATAAAAGCCGAGACAATGATCTCGATGAGGTATGAAAAGACGAATGAAGAAGATAATATAATCTTCTCTAAATTTTTATTTTAACTAGCATCTTACATAGATTTGAACCTCGTAAGTATTGACTCGTTTTTTTATTAGTTGCATTATTATGCAACTATGCAAACTATTAAAATTCAAAGCCCTGAGATATTCCAGGCCTTGGCTGATTTAACGCGGCTTCGTATTATGCGTGTTTTAATTAAGACAAACGAAAAAGCGTGCTTATGCGAATTAGCAGATAGCCTTATGGAGCCTCAATATAACCTTTCTCGTCATCTCAAAATTCTTCGACAAGCAGGTTTATTAATAGCAGAGAAACAAGGGCGTTGGGTTTATCACGAATTAGCTCATAAAATGGATAAAGCTAAATTCCTACCAAATCTTTATCAGCTAATTAAAGTTCTACCAGATAATAATGGTATTTTTGTTGAGGATTTGTCTCGCTTCCGAAAACGTTTACTTTTACGTGAAAAAGGACGTTGCAACATCAGTGCCCAAGCATTGCTAATGAATAGAAAGGAATATAAATAATGTCGTGTTCTAATTGCTCTAACCACAAAACCCCTATGCCCAGTCTCTGGCGTAATCCAAAGGTAATTACTTCCGTCATTTCTCTTTTTTTGTTGGCGATAGGATTTATAGGAGAATACCTTGATCTTCCTAAAAACATAGCAAATGGTTTTTATATCAGTGCTGTATTGATAGGTGGTTTCTATTTTGGACGCGAAGCTATTGAAAAGCTTGTTAAAAAATATGAAATTGGTATTGAATTTCTAATGTCTACAGCCGCAATTATTGCGGGAGTAATGGGTCATTGGGTGGAATCAGCAACGCTTGTGTTTTTATATTCTATTTCTGAGGCAGCAGAGGGTTATGCGAGTGAACGAGCACGTCATGCGATTCAAGCACTCATGGATCTCGCTCCCAAAATGGCATTAGTAATCCGCAATGGACAAGAACAACACGTATCTATAGAACAGATTCAAATAGGAGATTTATTTATTGTTCATCCAGGGGAAGCACTCGCCACTGATGGTGAGGTCGTCTCTGGTCATTCTAATGTCAATCAAGCCCCAATCACCGGTGAATCAGTTCCTGTTGAAAAATCCAAAGGAAGTCAAGTTTTTTCGGCAACCATCAATGGGGAAGGAACGCTTACAGTACGTGCAACGAAGACATTTACTGATAATACTTTATCTCGAATAATTTATCTGGTTGAAAAAGCCCAAGATAAAAAAGGCCGTAGCCAAAGGTTTATTGAACGATTTGGTAAATATTATAGTCCTATTATTCTTTTAGCTGGTATTTTTATTGCCGTTTTGCCCCCTTTATCTGGATTAGAATGGAGCGAATGGATTATGCGCGCTACTGTGTTTATCGTTGCTGCAGCGCCTTGTGCTCTGGTCATCTCCATTCCAATTACTCTGGTAGCAGCACTTGGCACAGCAGGACGCAATGGATTATTGATTAAAGGTGGAGTGTATTTGGAAAATTTAGCCAAGATAAAAATCATAGCACTTGATAAGACAGGAACACTGACGCTTGGGCATCCTGAAGTAACGGATATTATTGCATTCAATAATTATACGGAACATCAAATATTAACTTTAGCGGCGGCTCTTGAATTTCGTTCCCAACATCCCCTCGCTCAGGCAGTCTTACAGCGCGCAAAACAAGAAAATATCCAACCTGTTGCACCAGAAAACTTTCAATCATTGACTGGGTTAGGAATTAAAGGCTCGGTGGCAGGAGAAGAGTTATGGATTGGTAACTCTAAATTATTTACCCAAAGAGGAGTAACTTTAGATAACACAATTGAACAGATAAAAAAATTACAAGAAGAAGGAAAAACGGTCTCCTTGTTAGGAGATAAATCGAAAATTATCGGATTAATTGCTATTACTGATCCGTTAAGACCGGATGCAGCACAAGCCGTATTGGATTTAAAAAGCGCTGGAATTAAGCGAGTAGTTATGTTGACAGGTGATAATTCCTTAACTGCTTCCATTATTGCTCAACAAACAAATGTGGATGAGTTTTATGCTGAACTGTCTCCAGAAGATAAAACTCTTAAGGTAGAAGAACTTGAAGCCTCTATGGGGAGAGTAGCTATGGTAGGAGATGGCGTCAATGATGCACCATCATTGGCAACAGCTCATGTCGGCATCGCTATGGGTGCCATCGGCACTGACGTTGCATTGGAGACCGCGGATATCGCTTTAATGGGGGATGACTTATCAAAGTTGCCTTATTTAATCAACTTTAGTCACAGAACTTGGAATATTATCCTACAAAATCTAGGCCTTTCTGCTTTAGTCATTACTATCCTCATCATCGGCGCTGTGAGCGGTTATTTCACTTTGCCTGTGGCTGTACTAGCCCATGAAATAAGTGAGATTGTAGTTATTGCAAGTGGGCTTCGTATGCTTAAAGCTTAGGCTCTTGTATTGTAAGTAGTCTAATAGACTACGACTGATATAAAATGCATGTTCTGTTGGCAAAATTTTAAGTCATTCTCACCTTTCATTGGATTCTCTATTTAGATTTAGAAGGATGAGTGACATCGTAGCACCAATAGTGATTACTGAGTCTGCGATATTAAAGTTAGGAAAATACCAATGATGATAATGTATTTGGATAAAATCAATCACATGACCGTGAGCAAATCGGTCAATTAAGTTACTGATTGCACCACCCAGAATTAAGCTTAATGAACAGGCTTGCCAGTGTTTTTCCATGGGTAAACGATAAATCCAGACTACTATTGCGATTGAGAAAATTATGGCAATCATTGCAAATAAACTAACCTGCCAACCACCTGCATTATTTAAAAAGCCCCATGCCGCACCTTTGTTAAAGGTAAGAGTAAGATTAAATATTGGGAAGATTTGAATGGACTCACCATAGTATAAATGACTTGCTGTAAGATATTTTGCATATTGATCTAGTAGGACGGCAAACACTGATAACCAAAGCCAGTATAATTGTTTTTTGTTACATAGCATATTTTTTCCTGTTTAATAAATTTAGTAACCGTTCTTTTTTTGAGGTATTTCAAAGACTAAATTAAGTCACGTGCTTTAGTAAGGGTAACAAGTCACTAATAATGACATCGATCCTTAAATCAGTTGGTCATTTAATTATTCCTCAAAACTCCTACCAAAAGTCTTAATTCTGAGCAATTCACTTCCCAGAAACATAAATTTTCAATTAAGAGGGGAACTCTTAGCCAGTGAAGACCTGAGTCCAATTGCTATTTATTGGTTAATAATACACTAACACGCTCGAGTCGATTGCGCGCTTCTTGTGCTATTTCTTGCATTCCAGGTTTATTAACAAGCCCCATAACCGCAAGCGGATCCATAAAGGAAACAAGAATATTACCTTCATTTTCTTCTCTAATAACAACATTACAAGGTAATAACAAACCAATATCAGGGTCTATTTCAAGCGCGCGATGTGCAAGCTGGGGATTGCATGCGCCGAGAATTAGATAAGGATTAACATCCACGCCCAGTTTTTGTTTAAGTGTTGCCTGTACGTCAATTTCCGTTAATACACCAAATCCTTCTGTTTTTAAGGCTTCAATTACATCTGTCTTAGTATTTTTAAAAGAATCCTGTTGTTTTATATTGAAACTATACATAATGCACAAATTCCTTTTTCTATTTTGATTTAATTTCGTTAATCTGACTAATCACTAAAACAATATCACTTTCAAAGGGCATTGTAAGTAAGAATATGCCAATGCCTGCATTATTAATACAAATATCAATTCGATGTTGATCTTCTTCAATCTGTTTAAATACAGTGTGTACTGACTTCTTATCTGCAACATCCATAAGATAAAATGAACTATTAGGGATTTGCTTTTTAATAGCGTGTAAGACCTCCTCTCTTCTGGCAACCAAAATCACTTTGGCACCATGTTCCGCTAATACAAAAGCCATACGTTCGCCTAAACCACTAGAAGCGCCAGTGATTAAAGCCGTTTTTCCTTTTAGGTTATACTGCATCAAATTATATCTCTATTCTTGAAAGCTCTGCCAAAAATCACCGCAGATACTTTCTAATCTCTATAACGACCCCTATTATCTGAGCCTCTTGAGCGTCCTTAATACTGACTGTTGCCCATAAGTCACTACATGCTAATAACTGAAAGTGGCAACCATCTGCTTCTCCATATCGGCGTAATACTGTCTGTTTTTTCTGGGTTAAATAAACTAAAACATAGTGGCCTGGATTAGGTTGTGAATCTCCATCAATAACTACCACATCTCCTGGGTTAAGCTCCGGTTGCATGCTGCTATCGTCCACTGAGGTGGCAAATAACGCCGAGCTTTTAATCGAGGGATTCAGTGAATCAACCAAAATTGTTTTTTCAAAAATAAAGGGTTCTTGTTGACCTAAAATTTCTCTAGCATGTGGTGCTTCTTTCATACTCAATATAGGGATGTACCGAAACTTATTTTCAGGATTCTGAATTAAATCGCCTTGCGGATTATCCGTTAAGCATAACAAGTAAGAAGCAGACACATTTAACTGATCGGCAAGCAGTTTAGCTTCCAATGGCCCAGGGCTTCGTGTTCCTTGCTCCCAATTACTAATTCTTGCAGGAGATAGTTCTGCTGTTCTTGCTGCTAATTCTTTAATTGTAATACCCAGTTCTTTACGAGCTTTGGTAATACGATTACCTATTTGTTCTCTAATATCCATTGTGATCCTTCAAAAAAATGAGACATACCCATTGACAAAAACACGATTCGTTTTATATTATGAATAAATTAAAACGATTTGTTTTTTATAAATTAGTGATACTTACCATATTTAATCATAAATTTATTTAAAAATCACATCCTGTTTTATTTTTTCTTTTTTATTCATTGATAATAGGTCATGCTATGGAATTTATTATTATCACCCATCAGGAACTTTCTGCACTCAGTGGTTTACCTTATCTACAACAATTAACTTATCTTCAAGGCATTAAACCCTACGTTGATTACAAAACAGGGTTAGTCGGTATTCGTCGTGGTATTAGTTATCAGTCATTGAGTGAAGCACTTTACATAGAACCTCATTCTGGTATTAAAAGCGGTAGCCCAAGTAAAGATCAATTGCGACGTGCTTTGAAAGGGCTTGAGAAGGCTGGGTTAATTCAAATCCAGTCTTGGGAAAGGAAGCTTGTTTTACGTTGTTTATTACTAGACAGGCATGATTCTGTTCATAATAAAGCCGCCATAAAAACACATGACTATAGCGCACCTCAAGAACCACAAAAAAGTCTATTAGACTCAACAAAATCCAATACGAATAAACTAGATCCCGACACAACCCCAAGGGATGAACCCGCCACTCCTCAAGATAATAATAATTATTTTTTTATTTCTTTATCACAAGCCTTTGATATCTTCTGGGATCTGTACCCTCTGAAAAAAGAAAAAGAAAACGCTTTTGAGGTATTTAAAAAACTAAAGCCTTCTCAGAGCTTAGTCCAGCAAATCATAGCCCGCTTAACCGAACAAATTCAACTTGAGATAAAAAAACGCTCCGAAGGCGTTTGGGTTCCGGCCTGGAAGTATCCAGCAAATTGGTTAACGCAGCGATGCTGGGAAACAACATCAACAAATCTTGAAGCCAAGGAGTATGACCATGCAATCCATGAAACAAATCGTAAATACGCATCATCTACAAACAGCATCAGGACTACAGAGTTGCGTGAAAGCCCAAGTTTCAGTGACGCCGAGTTCCAAAGCCTCTGGAAATTGCATTGAGCAAGTCAACAAACTGTTTCTGAAATTTTCAACCTTCTATGGACACATATGGCGTAGCCAATTCAAGAATGAAGCCTATTCAAATTTTGCACGTCAAGAATGGTCAAAAGCACTAGAGGGATTTGATGCTCAGTTAATTGATCAAGCAATTGATGAGTGTCTTAAAAACCGCGAAATGCCGCCTGCGCTGGCGCAATTTATTGAGTGTTGCAAACAACTATTATCCAGAAAAAAACAATGTTTTCAAAGAGAGGTTTACAAACCTTGTGACCCTGTTGTTGCCCACACGCACCTGAGAAAAATAAAAGCAATCTTAAACATGAAATAAAAATAACCGGAGAAAAATAATGTTGGTACTGACAAGAAAAAAGGGTGAGCAAATACTAATTGATAAAGGACAGATTGAAATACATGTCATTTATCAACGAAGAGGAGTAGTCGCTTTAGGCATTAAGGCTCCAGCTCATATTGATGTTGATCGAAAAGAAATTTTTTTAAGAAAACAAACCAATCCTCAAAACAACGATAAAGAGATATCAAAATGAAAACTAGCGTTCAAATATCTTTAATTGGCGCACTGGGTCTAACATCACTCTGCTCTATTGCAGCCAATGTTACCCAGATAAACCGCTATGCAACCGTTGCCAACAAACCATTAGCAGCCCAGATCAATCCACTCCTTGCCATTCAACAAGTCCATTTTCCTCAAGAAGTACAAACCATAGGTCAGGCAGTTGAATGGTGGTTGAAGTTTTCAGGATTTTCTCTGGTATCGAAAGAAAAACAACTTGAGAGCCTGCAAACCGTCATGCGCCAAGCCTTGCCTCAGATTGATAGAAACCTCGGCCCTTTGACTGTTAAGGACGGCCTTGAAGTTCTTGTTGGCCAACAGTCCTTTACCTTAATTGAAGATCCTTTATTACGGCAAGTGAATTTCAAATTAAGAGCTGGGGTACGAAATGGGGGCAAATCATGATCAATCGCACAACGACCTTAAAGTATTTATTGGCAGCAGGATTAGGCTTGACCTTGGCAGGTATCATTGTTGGTATTAACTATTTTCCAACAAATAAAACGAATGATTCGGATGTTATTTCACATCGTCTTGATACCTTGCAAGCACAGCTTGGTGCTTTGCATGCGGAAGTCAAAAAGCCCGTTGAGACAGTGGATTTAACTGCTGTTAATCAGGATTTTCATAAACTGACCTACTTGATTGAACAGCTCAAAAATCATGATGAAGCAGATATTAATCGCTTGATTAATGATAATCGTGCTGAATTAACGCAAAGGTTGGATGTACTACGTGAAATGGTGATGGCTTTGGATAAAAAGCAGCATCCAATTAAATACCTGCCCGTTAACACCTTACCATTTAAAGTCATCAGTATAGACAGCATTCAGCAAGTCAGTGTGGCAACAGTGGCTTATAACTTTAAAACAGTGCCTTTGGAAAAAAGCGACCAATTAGCTGGCTGGACAGTATTAAGTATTGACTTCGGTCTACAACGCATGGAATTGGAAAACGGTAATAAAGAGCATGTTGTGGTGAGTATGGATGTGTTGTCTGGAGAATCTGATGCTTAAGTATTCTGCCTTCCTGATTTCCATATTAACCTGTCATGCAGTACATGCTGATCTGACTATTCCAGGATTAAATCAACAGCCCTTAAATCACTTTGCCATTGAAGATAAAACATTGGCAAGAACAGGATTAACGACTAATGAAGACGATCTGACCTCAGAGCAAGACATCAATAAAATTACACTGACCGATACCCAACTGCATGAAGCTAAAGTGTGGGGATTAACGCCTGAGGAAGAAAAACGTTATGTCCTACTCATGCAAAATAAAAGTAAACTCTACTACAAAGACTTAAGACAAACCCCTATTGATATTCTGGGTCTTAATGCCAGAAATGAAACCGAACGCAACCATTTTGCAGAATTGGCAGCAAAACAAGAAGCCCAGAAAGTAGCGAAAAATATTGCCTGGAACAATGCTTTTTATAAGGCCTATAACAAGCTGTTTGTAAATATCCCTGTGATTGGTGATTTTGATCCATCCCCTTATTCACCCTATGCCCACAAACCAGTGCAATTAAGCCAGGGCGATACCCTGTACTTCTTTATCAAAGAACAGGATGCTGTAAAAACCATTTTGCTGATGCTCTTTGATGCCATAGAGCAAACACAGAATACACAATTACATCTGATGTTACTGGATATGAATGATACAACCATCCAAATCTGGGCGAATCAACATCAAATACCACAACATCTTGTTAATGCTGGCCGCATTAGCCTCAACCATGGGGAACTAAGCTACCAATCCCTCAAAGTCAAAAAATCATTACCGCTGTTATTGCTCTCCAAAAACGGCCATTCCAGCATCGTTGATTTGGGGAGATTTTAATATGAGACGGTCAACCATACTCATTGGGTTACTGATGATAACTTCCTGCTATGCCTGGCAAACCATTAACATGGAGCAATTCATTAAAGAAAGCCAAGTCCAACTCACCGAAGAATCTTTAAAACTACAAGAAAAGTTGGATGCAAGACTGCCCGTATCAAGTAAAGCCACTGCTGGCAAAGTAGAAAAGCGAACACTCACACTCGTTAATTTCTCAAACCCTGTGTTCATCATTGGGGATGATACGGACTCTTACCAATGGTTGCAAAAAAACGCGAAAAAGCTGGAAGAAGCACAATCCTTGGGCTTTGTAGCCAACATCAATACCAGCGAACAACTTCAAGCGTTACAACGCCTCACCAAAGCGCCTTTATTACCGGCTAACGTGGATGACTTAATGGAACTCTTTCAAGAAACCCATTACCCACTCGCTTTCTTTGGGGAAGAATTATGGCAATAAGGACTGCAACACCCAAACCCTCCAAAAAAACGGTCATGAGTTTTATGCTGCTTGTTTTATTGGGCTGGTTAATACTTATGGGTTGGGTATCCAGTCTTTGGTGCTGTTTAGGATTTGAAAAAGCTTTTAGTTCAGTTACCACGCTTTCTCAAAAACAAACGCAAGCAATTACCGCATTTAACGGAGTGATGGTTGCTAACACTATTAAATCCTGGTTAAAAACCATTCCTACTCAAGGTGTTGCCAACAAAGCGGCGCAAACAGGCTCCCTGATTAAAAAAGGGCTGGATGAAGTGATGCCTGATGAAACCAACGATTTAAATGAAATAACACAAGATTTTATCCTAATTGCCAATCAAGTTTGGTTACTGATGGGATTAACTACTCAAGTAATGTTCATCAAACTGGTTATTCTGATTTCGGCTATCCCTCTGTTTTTATTAATGGTCGTGGTTGGACTGGTTGATGGGTTAAATCAACGCGCTATCCGTACCGCATCATTAGGCCGTGAATCATCCTATGTCTTTCACCAACTCAATCGCCACGCCAAGCGAGGCCTTTTACTGTTATTAAGCTTATGGCTTGCGCTGCCCATAAGCATCACGCCTGCCTTTGTTTTTGTACCTGCAAGCCTATTGTTAGGCATCATGGTTTCAATCACCGCAAGTCGATTTAAAAAATATTTGTAGGAGAAAAACATGAAACGATTATTGTTATTACTCATATTAAGTCTGCCAATGGCCTCTCATGCAAGTGACGATGCACTCAACCAAACGCTGGTCAGAATAATTAATCAGATTAATGCCATCATGCCTTTGCTTGATGAAGCAAAAACTGAAATTAAACCCAATACCCGCATCCAATTGCATATAGAACATTTTGAAGGCTCTGATGGAAAGACACACGCAGGCCTTCGTACCGATTTACTGTCCATTCGTAATGCGCTGATTGATTACATCAATAAACCAGCCATTGAACCTAAAACCATCAAGCCGTTAGCGTTGGATTTTATAGGAAAGTGACGATGAGCAAAGTAGATATTGCCAAAACTTTTGCTTCCAGTTTTAAACAAGCTGCAGGCGATACAACTGCAAGTGCCTACTCAAGCAGCATCCGATTTGTCGCCATCATGCTAGTCATTATTGGCCTTATTTGGTGCATCAATCAATTCATGGGTAATACAGAAAAAGAACAAGAAGGATTTCTTATCCTTCTAGGCTCCCGCTTAATCCGCATTGTTCTTGGGTTTTGTTTATTCATTCTAATTTTAATCGTTAAGGGGAATTAATCATGAAAAAGTCAATTGCAGGTGTCAAACAATGGGGGCAACGAATGGGTACAGGACTCATTACTTTAAATTATGCGCCCGCATTGTTTGCCGATAACTGGTTTCCAAAAATCTCTAATGCCGATGACATCAGTGATGGTAATAAAAGCATGATGACAGTTACAGGTAACTATGTTCGTCAAGGCCTGGGCTTATTGCTTTTTATTGCTGCTGTCATGAGTTTTATTAAATTCATCACTACCATTCAGCATGGCATTGAAGAATCTAAAAAAAATGATGGTTCTATGGTGGCCTTTGGTACGTTTGCGGTGATGGGGATTACTTATCTTGCCATCAGTATTGTAGCAGGTTATGTCGGCTACAGCATGATTACCAAATTCAAGATTTAGGGGGATTCATGAATCAACCGTCCTCACGTCATCTGTCGTTTGATTATGAAGCCTATAAAGGGTTAAGCCTAAGAGAGCTTATCTGGATAGTGGTGGTAACAACACCACTAATTAGCATGGGATGTGCTTTGGCAGGACTTTTTATTGGCTATCCGTTGGCCGTCGGATGTATTGGTTTCATTGTTGGTTTTATTGTGTCCATTACTTTTTGCCCTAAACGGGCGGCTGCCATTAAGGCTGGTAAACCGCATGGTTATTTAATGAAAAAAACTGTGTTGTTGATGGCAAAGTGGGGGTTAAGACACTCGCCCTACATTCACCATCAAGGTGTCTGGCAAAAATCAAGACTTGTGAGGTAGTTCTATGTTTCATTACTGGAAAAAAGTGGACAGTTTAAATCATATCAATCGGTTGTTATTAGCCTTTGTATTCGTACTCATTTTGATTGTATTTGGCCTGATCATTACGCTGGCTAAAATACCCAATCGTTTTGAATTTTGGCTAACACCTTCTATGAGTAGTAATGGTGGATTAATCAAGGAAAACGCCATACCCAAAGAGTACGTTCAGGGTTTTGTTGCCACACTGCTACCCACCTTAAACACCTGGTCACAAGGTGGTAAAAAAGAATTTGCTACTAATCTTTCAGGCTTTCATTACTACTTCACTCCACGACATCAGGCATTAATGGATAAAACCTTGATAGCTTATAAGGATGTCCAGCTTTTTAATCGAATACAAGTAGCAAGTCTTTATCGGTTTATGGAAAGTGATGATGTCAAAGTAATCGCTCATAACACTTGGGAAGTTCATCTGGTTTTACGCATTACCCAACGCTTAAAAGACGATAGCCCCATGGTCATTGCAGACAAGATTGTGGACTACCATGTACGTGTGGTCAAGGTCAATCTCTCTCGCTTACAAAATCCTTTTCAACTGGCATTGGATGGTTACACCCAACCAGAAACACTAATCACCGATTTATTGGCAACCAATACAAGAGGTACGCAACATGACAACAACTAAATGGTTACTCACCCTAATTGCCTTAATTAGCAGTCAATACGCGCTTGCGCTGGATGCAGAGCATGTCTTGTGGGATAAAACACCCATCCCTGTTGAACTATCCTTGAATGAGGAGAGGCTCATCCATTTTCCTCAAGCCATTAGTATTGTAGATAATGAAGCAGCTTCCCAAACCGCGCTTTTGAAAATTCAGGACGCTTTATATCTGAAAGGCAAGGACGTTTTTAAAAACAAAAGGCTCTTGGTGCAGCTCATGCCTCAAGGTGAGGTCATTATCTTAAACTTAAGCGTTAATGATAAAACTCATGATGTAAAACCAATAGAAGTGCTTTTGGAATCCAAAGAAAGTACCAGCTCCCCTCAAGAAGGGGCTAATCCTCTGGATTTAAATGCAGTAACACTGACGCGCTTTGCCATCCAATCCTTGTATGCCCCACAAAGACTGTTGGTGATCCCTGATGGTGTGGGGCGTGTGCCTATGCAAACCCGAAAACAAGTAAGCCTTTTTTACGGTGCCAGTATTGAAGCAAGACCATTGATTTCATGGCATGGAGGAGCTTTTTATGTGACTGCGGTAGAGTTGAAAAACCTGTTGAACAAGGAAGTAGTTGTTGATCCTCGCCAAATGATGGGTAACTGGCAAACCGCTACCTTTTACCCCACCAACACTCTATCACCTCGTGGTAAGAAAGAGTCTACCACGGTAGTTCTGGTATCAGACAGACCCTTTGGTATAGCACTTTCAGCAAGTCGGGAGTATGTACGATGAAAAAGAATACTGGACTTAAAGTATTGACTGGCACGGTGATCGCGGTTGTTGCACTCATTATGATGAATGGCAAACATCATGACCGTAAACCCGAAGTCACTCGCCTCGATCCCAATAATCTGAATGAAGCCATTGCCAGCCAGTTTAATGACAACATCCGTGATGTTGCTGCAAGACTACAGGAAACCGAAAAGAAACTTGCTGGCCTTGAATCAGAAAACAAGCAACTCAAACGCAAAAATGAAGATGTTCAGGTTTCATATAACCCTGAGGTACTTAAAGAAATAGAGGTACTGAAAGCTGAATTGGCTCATGTTAAAAACAATCGGGATAACCAACCAAGTCCTCAATCCTACACAGTCAATGGAGGGCCTGTTCTTGCCAAAGAACAAAATATTAAAGACATCGATGCCTTATTCATGAAACGTGAAAACAATCCTAATGAACAAGCCTATTGGGAAAATTTAAAGAAAAAACAGCAGACATTAACTCAAAAAGTTAAAACAGCAGCTTCAAACAGTGAAGATAAAAAAAATATTCCCTATTACACTATTCCAGCGGGCTCTGATTTAGGCAGGACAACCTTGTTATCGGCACTGATTGGTGAGGTGCCGGTTGAGGGCAAACTCATGCAACCTTTGTTTCCGTTTTCAGCCATTGTTAATCGTGGTGATTTAATGGCTGCTAATGGTATCCCTTTGCCTCCCAATATTTCAGGTATGAAAGTTAATGGTTATGCAATCGGTGTTGGTTCTTTTTTGGATAACATCAGCTGTGTTCGAGCCTATGTAACCTCTGCTTTGTTTGTTTTTGATGACGGTCATTTTGTGACTGTGGGTAAAGAGCAAATGACCGGAACAGCTGAAATGGTCAATAACGAAAGTTTAGGTTATCTCACCACCGCTTTTGGTAATCCCTGCATTAAAGGCCAGTATTTTACTAATGCTCCAAGAGTACTTGCGGCACTCGTGGCTTCCGATGGGATTAAAGGGTTTGGTAATGCACTTTCCCAGTGGCAAATGACCTATACCGCCAATGCCAATGGTGCGACAGGCACACCTACCGGCTCTATGGGCAATTATGCTTTGGGTGGTGCGCTTTCCCAAGGAACAGTCAAAGCTGCTGATTGGCTGGAAAAACGTATTCAAGGCAGCTTCGATATGGTTTTTGTTCCAGCATCTCAAGGATACAGACCGACACGACTTTCATTTCACGTCACACAAACCATCAACCTTGATAAAGAAACCAATGGGAGAGTATTAGATTATGGCCATTTACAACAAACTGCACACGATTTTAGTCTTAGGTAGCGTCTTGGGGCTTAGTGCTTGCGCCTCAAAGACAGTTGGCTCCACGGCTATTCCCGAAGGAGGATTGACTGTTAGCCAACTTTATCAGCAAAGCCTTGGCGAAGCCATGCCTGGCTGGTCTGTACCTAAAAGACAGGCGAAGATCGTAAATTATTCAGGGTATACACGAGATGCTTCCAACGAGATTCAACATTTGTTCAAGGCTTTGGATAACCCACAAGTTCCGATTTATGTGTTTCCTCATGTGGCTGTCATTGGTGATGAGCAATTGTTAAAACCAGGCTATACCACAGCCTTTTTTCTCTACAAGCAAAATCAATTTGCACTAGCTTCCGAGCACTATTAAGAGGTAAATAATGAAATTATTCAGCCAAGTAAGTGACTGGCTGTTAGGACAACCCAATAAACCAGCATTAACGCAACAAAACATAAAAAAAAGATTTGAGAATCACAACCCTTCCTTTGCCAATCAATTGTCTATGGTGGATTTCAATGATGAACTCAATCTCTTTTTACTCAATGATGGAGTCAGCATTGGCTCAGGTTTTGAATTAGCCTCCATTCCAGCAGAGGCTACATCTACTGAACATTTACACGCTGTATTTAGCAAAATTCGCGAGACTTTTGCCACGGTCGTACCTTTGCACAAAGAAGATCCCTGGGTAATGCAAATGTATGTCAATGACGAATACAGTTTAAAACCTGTTCTCACCCATATTCAACAAAGCATTGCACCGGAAATTGCTGAAACATCCTTTACTCGTGACTATTTGGCAAGGTTGGATGATCTGTTTTGCAAGATGACAAGACCCGAAGGGTTGTTTGTTGATCCAAAAACCGATGCACCATATCGCGGCAGACGAAGACGAATCAGGGTTTTGTTTTATCGCCTCTATCAAAAAACGCTAACCACTAGAGAGCTGGCACTTGCCGAGCATCAGGAAGTCATGGCTCAGATTGAAAGCAAATTACTATCACCTGGTCTTCAACTAAAACAACTAACCGGTAAAGATTATTATCAGTGGTTGGTGCGTTGGTTTGCAGCCAACCCCGAAGAACTATTAGCTCGCTTCCCTTATCCTAAAGACAAAATACCAGCAGGCTATACCTTAAGCCAGAATGTCTTGTTTCATGAACCGCAAAGTGATGAGCATGGATTTATATTTGATAAGATGGTTCATCGTATTCTTTATATTGATGGTCTGAAAGAAGCGCCTGAAATAGGTCTTTTATCACGTGAAAAACCACAAGCCAATCCAAAACATCGGTACGCACTTTTAGATAAGTTGCCAGAAGGAGCCACCTACACCATTCAGGTGATTTTTGAAAATGATGAGGCCTTAGATACGCATCTGATGCGTCTTGAAAAAGGCATCGTAGGGACAAGTCTTAAACCCTCACAGGTCAGAGAAGACATCAAAACTGCGCGAGATGAATTGTCTATAGGAAACCGCCTGTTTTGGGTTAATCAATCCATTTTTTATCGTGCCAACACCGAAGAACAAGCAGTACGTATTGAAAAGGAACTAAAAGAATTATTTATTGAAGCCAAAATGCCTTTGCTTTCTTCTGGTTTCGACATTCATCCCATCAACAGTTATCTCAATGCCTTACCTTTTAATTTCATCCCGCAATACGCTCGCCAATATTTGCGCTTTGACCGATTGATGTATGCGTCCGAATTAGCCTCTTTACTGCCCGTGTATGGACGCAACCAGGGAGCAAGACACCTTCCCTGTTTCACTTTTTTTAACCGTTTGGGAGAACCAGTACTCTTTGATGTGTTGCATCATGATTTTATCAGCCAAAACTCCCACATGGCCTTGTTCGCCAATTCCGGTGGCGGCAAATCAGTGGCTACTGGCTGGATGATTAATTCGTTGATGGCCACTAAAAATGCCCGCATCATTCTTTTTGAAATGGGTAATTCTTTTGATCGTATGCTCCTTCATGCCAAAGCGCATGGCAAAAAAACAAAGCAGTTATTACTTAGCAATAAGAAAAATGAAGCTGTTCCATTAAATCCTTTTTGTGAGGCCTATAAAGCCATTCCTGAAATAACAGACAATTTAAATGTAGAGCAGGCAGCTCTAATTGCGCAAAAAATCATGGCACTCAAAGCAAATCTCGAACAGCCTGCCAGTTCGGAAGATTTATCCTGTGATGATGGATCTCGATCGTATCTGGCAGAACTGGCTTTGGCATTGCGTACCATGATTACTGAAGCCAATGCGTTGGAAGAAGAGCAATTTACCTTAGCAGATGAAACATTGTTAATTGAAGTATTAAGTGATGCCATCTTAACGTCTTTTAACCATGACATACCGCAAATGCTGACTGAACATGTCGTGAGTGCTTTTAAACGGCGATTGGATAAAGAAACGGTGGCTCGCAAGAAAGACCGCATTTTAGATATGCACGACCGATTAAACAGTTATGTCATTAACAGCGCCAAATCACGCTTTTTTAATGTGCCAACTGAACCTTTAGGAGATTTTGATATCTTTCATGTTGATATCTCCGCGATTAAAGATGATACCGGAAAGCTCACTTTAGTGATGGTGTCCTTATTACCAAGAATATTGGCTATGGCAGAAGCCACTCAAAACGACAACAGACCAACCTTTCTTTTTATTGATGAATCTCATTTGCAATTTCAAATTCCTTCGGTGGTGGCCGTGTGTTTACTGGTTGCCAAAGTAGCCAGAAAGTTAGGTCTTTGGCTGGTTGCTATTACCCAAAACGTCACAGACATGAATTCGGAAAAAGCCACCAAGATTTTATCGCTCATTGAAACCTGGATTTTATTAGGTCTTGATGAAAAGGAAATTAGCGATGTCAAACGCTTTAAATCATTAACTCCGCAACAGGAAGCCTTAATTAGAGATATTGATTCGCAAAAAGGCTTATATGCAGAAGCGGTTTTATTAGGCTCACGTTATCAAGGATTATTTCGTGTCATTCCACCTCGCTACTTGCTTGCTCTTTTAATGACTGAAAAATCAGAAAAAGCACAGCGCCATACCCTGGAGAAACAACATGATGTCCTTAAAGCCGCCGAATTGCTTGCTGACCTTCTCGAAAATAAAAAACAAAGCAAAAATCATGATGCTTATTTCTATGATGATTAGCACATCCATCCATGCAAGAGAAAGCATAGAGCCACCTAGTCCTATTAGCAGTTTTGGAATTGCCACCAAGGTATTGGGCAGGATCTTTACCAACAGTCACTACAAGGTAATTGGTTCCTGTACTTGGGCAGTAGGAAAACTTCCGCCTAAGCTGGTAGCTGTTCCTGCAATCGAGCAGTTTTTACCTGACTTAATTGTCACAGTGGCCAATCGCCCTGAAACCAATCCATGGATTGAAGCACGTGCACTTTATGAAAATCCGGCAAGCCAAGCCTTGTATCAAAAAACCTATCTACTAGCGACTGGTTCAGCGCTAGGTTTTGGCGATGATGCAGGACAAACCTCAGCCATGCACATCAATGAAGAACGCACACGGGTTGTTGATATAATTGGCAGCCCCGCGGGTCTTTATCGTTTCCCTTATTTGTCACATAAACCTGAAACACGTTTTGGTTCTCCTTACTACATCAGTGAGGCTGATGCCGTATCAGACCGCACAGAGCTTGCTGAAATTGCTTATATGGCAACTCATCCTCATCTGTTATTCAACCATGACATAGGATCCGCAACACAGTCGTGGGGACATGAAATCCCAAGGATTATGCGAGTCACGCAGCCCTCACGCTTTAGAGCATCCGTTGTTGCAGCCCTTCATGCAGCAGACATCGTGACCAATAAAAACAGTCTTCATGTGACCCAGAGCACCAGTAATTCTTGTGGTGCTAATTGCGTAGTAGCCAATGTCATATTCGATGGCCACAACAAAAACATCATCTGGCAGGAAGTATACCCCAAAAACCGCAACCTCAACTTTAATGATACCAGCGATATGGGTGTAGAAGATGACAAAGCAGGTAATGGGAATTATGTCTTTGTAGTTTGGCGAAAATATCGAGGCTGTATTACCCATGAAGGGAAATTGCTTCGCGCACTTTCATTCCCCAAAGTGGGGCATCCTCAAAAACGATAGGAGTTAATCATGCACAAACTGTCTATGTCTTTAATTACATTAATGCTACCAAAAATGCTCTTTGCCAGTTCTTTTATGCCTAATGAATCGGATTATTATTACAAGTTGGGTGGCTCATCCAATCTATATGTACCCCCTGTTAATAATGACCAAACCATCACTATTGGTGGTAATGTCGATGGGCGGCTTGGCTTTACCTGTAATGGATTTAATCCTGTAGTCTCTATTACCAATACCTTTCAGGATATGAAGTCTTCTGCGATGAATATTCCTGGCGGTATTATTGATAACCTCAAAGGATCTGTTGCAGGCTTTCCACTGTATAAACTACAACAATCCATGCCTGCGCTTTATAACGTACTGCAAAATACGGCCAGCTACGCGCAGAATGAATTTAGCATCAAAGTAAAAGATTGCCAGGATGTGAAAAAGACTCTGGAAGAGGGTCAATCACCTATGGAAAGTATGCTTTCTGTGTCTGATAGTCAGGGCTGGCTTGAGGCAGCAAAACGAGCGAAAACTGAAAATGTGGATGTGACTTCAACGGCTAAAAGTATTGCTAAAAAACGAGACGAATATGGACTTCCCTGGATAGGTCGGGAAAGCGGAAATGCTGGTGGAACATACCAACGGCCTATCAAAGTCATTAACGATGTAGTTATTGCGGGTTACAATATTTTACTAAATCGCAAACCGCTTAATAATGAGAAGAAGCCAGATACCAAAACACCCATGACGCACACTTGGCCAACGCCCGCTGATGCCAGTCAATGGGCAGTAAAAGTATTAGGTGATATTCATGTAAGCACCGCTACAGATGCAGATAAAACCAAACACGATGCCAAAGCTGGCATTGGATTATCCGCGTTATTACAAAGTTGCGACAGCTCCAACACCTGTACTTCCAATGTATCTAAAGCACTGTGGAATCTAGTAGACAAAAAATGGCCGTTGACTGAAGAAAAACTCAAAATGGTTAGTGCATCCAACTTAATGATTACAGATGAAATCATCATCACCATACAACGTATGCCGCGTGAAGAACAAATCTTGACTGTTTCCAAATTGGCTGAGGAAATTGCTGTACAAAACATGCTCGATAAAGCCTTGATGATGCGCCGTATTTTACAAGCTGGTTTACAAATACAAGAAGTACAAAACTTAAAACCCGCGCTTGATATGGTGAAATTTGCCTTAAAGAAACTCGATGATGACATTCATTCTTTAGCTTTTGAAAGCGAAGTTCGTAAAAAAATGATGACTGAAACCTTAGGTCTTTTGATGGATATGCGAGGTAGCGATATAGCCAAGGGCTTGCCTGGTGATGACCATGAACAATCGCAAGTTAAAAATGGCGCAGTCTATGCGAAACCTGATTCCAAAGGAGCATAAGATGGTCGTATTTAGCCCTTTATCCTTGTACACCACCTATTTAGGCTGGCAGCAATATGAGGTGATTTTTAATGCCCTGTGGCAAACCGGGTTGTTATACCTTGGTTTTCTTATGGTAGGGTATCGATTCTTAAAAAATGTGCTGGCACCTTCTGGTGCCACACATCACGCGGCAGAGTATGCCTTGAATCATTTTCTTTATGAATTGGCAATTACTTTTTTGATTTGCGGCATCTTTATCTACCCCTGTGTCCCATTGGAAGAAAAAGCCATGAGTTTTAAGCCCATGTGCGGTATAAAAAAAGGAACAGATGCAAAAACTTCTACTTTAAAAGATACAGGTACTACTTATGATGAAGCATTTGCAGACGTACTGACCCCCAATGTCAAAATGCCTATTGGTTTTGCACTCTTGCAAAATTACATGTCAGGGATTACCTACGGCTTGATGAAAGTGACGGGTTGCACCGACAGCTTACAAGCGATTGAAGGCGATTTAATTTCCACCTATTTACCTGCCGATGTACGTGAACAAGCATTGAATTTTCACAGACAATGCTTCCTTGAGGCCAGAAGTCAATATCACAATGAACCGCACGACAAAACCAAGGTCAATGACATTTTAAAAAAATACGGTGGTGAGGAGGATTTAAAATGGGTGGGTTCCAAAGTCTATCAAACACTATACTATGATAAAATTTACGCAAGACAACCTGTACCAGGCTTTACCTTTAACGAAGCCCCCAACAAAAATCTCGAAAAAGCAGCAGAACGTGGTGATATTGATGCCAAACATCTGCCAGAGCAAGGTTATCCCACCTGCAATCAATGGTGGAAAAAGCTCAAAACAGATTTGGTGCAAGTAGCCAATAACGCCAGTGTCTTTGACAGCCACCTGAATTACTATGCGGTTTTAGACAGGGTACGCACGTTCAAAAATAACCATCCTAAAGCTTGGGGTTCGCAGTTAAGCTCAGAAGACTACATTGCCAAGATGTTGCTTAATGACAGTCGCGACATGCAGGCTAACAGTATGAAAAATCTAATGGGAAATACCAATGGGGCTTTTGGTGGTGCCATTTCTCATGGGTTAGTAAATATTGGGCAATTAACAAAATCATGGACATCAACGCCGTTAAAGCGTGAAGCAATTATGCAAACACTACCTGTCATGCAGGCCTTTTTGTATTTCTTCCTGATTATCTTGACTCCTGTGATTTTGGCTTTAAGTGGTTATAACCCTAAGGCGTTAGGCAGTATTTGCGGTCTGTTTATAATGGCGATTTTCCTGCAATACCTGTGGCATCTGGTAGGTTTTGTCGAGCGCAGCGTGCTTGATCCTTTAGGACAAAACGATGCCATTGCAGCCATGCGCAATATGGCGGTTTTATTCTACTTTATTGCACCCATGTTACTCTTAAAACTATCCAGTCATTTTGGTGGAGAAGCAGGGGCAGCCCTTGGTGCATTGGTTAATGACGCAGCACAACACAGTAACAAAGTTGCTAACTCAGGTGTGGATACCATCAAGCAAGGGGCAAAAATAGCCAGCATGGGGAAAGTAAAATGAAGCTAGTCTCCATGAATATGTCTGGCGTATTCAGAACCACTGATTGCACCATCTTCATAAAGTTCGGTTGCCTTCCCTGTAACATAGTGTGGTTTATCTTTTTCATCGGAAGCAAAGACAACGATCGCTTGCAAAACAAGAAGACTTATCTTGCCAAATATTTTCAATCCCGTCCAAATCACCGACTGTACTGGGGTGTTCTTCCTAATCATAAGGAGTTTTTCCATGTTAAATAATTGGTTTTATAAATCCATTATAGGCATAAGCAAATTCATTCTGCCAGTGGTATTACTTTTGTTCTTAGCACCTCAATTGATGCGATTTAGTACTGAAATTAGCAGCATGAATGACTTTTTCAAAATCCATCAAGTAGGCTTTTTACTCTGCCATATGCTGTTTTATATAGCTCTGTATTGGGCTTGGCCAAAACTGATTACAGGCATGGTAAACCGACGCCAAGATGAACTTGATGAAGCTCAAATTAAATTGGCTTTGCAAGCAAAATACTACCTGCTTGCAGCACTAATCTTTTTTGAATTACTGATTTGGTGGAGATAAATCATGAGCCAATATCCCGTTGAAAACCTTTTGCGTGAACCCACTGAATTCTATACCTTCCTAACCTGTGTTTCACTGGCATGGCTTACTGTCACTCAACCACACCTGTTTCTACTCACACAAAACATGGGAGTCTATGCAGCACTTAGCCTTATGACATTGGGTCTAGTTAGAGGATACCAGGCCTTCCGCATCAAGTGTTATCACCGCAGACTTATTGCTATGCCTTATTATGCTTTGTCCACCACGGAAGTGCCATTATCCAAGAAATGGTTGTTTCTTGGGAAAGGGTTTCGTTGGTTGCCTCATCATACGCAGCGATTACATCAAATTAAACAAATTAGAAATGAATTATTTATGCAACGAAATACCTGCTATCGCAAAGTACGTGATTATTGCAAAAACCACGAAAGTTCATTATTGACCCAACTGTTTAATACCCCATCAAGACTCAATCCATTTAAACCTGAACCACCTGTAGGTGGCAGCTCATACCTACATGGGCTAGGTGAAAAAGATAATTCAGTCTATATCCCGCAGGAAGTGCGAGTTGGTCATACTTTTGTAGTCGGGACAACTCGAGTTGGCAAAACACGTCTAGCAAGTATCCTAATAAATCAGGATATTAGAAATGGCGATGCAGTGATTGTCATTGACCCCAAAGGAGATTTAGATTTAGTTCGTGATATGTACTCAGCCTGCAAGGCTAGTGGCAGATTACATGATTTTAGAGTGGTGCATTTAGGTTTTCCTGAATTGTCTGCTCACTACAATCCGCTCAAAAACTATGATCAAGTCAGTGAGGTTGCTACACGTGTTACCGATGCGATTCAAGCTGAGGGCGAAGGAAAACAGTTTGCAGCCTTTGCCTGGAAGTACGTGAACATTGTAGCGATCTGCCTTGAAGAAATGAAACAACTTATTTCTTACACTTCTATAGGGTTTTACATCAATCGATTGGATCAACTACTAATGACCTACTCTGATGCCATACTCCCCACACATGATCCAAATTATCATGAAAAAATAGAAGAAATCATCGCTAATAATGATTGCCGTGTAGATAAATACGGCAATACTCCGCCGCCTATGAGCCGCTCAAAAGCGGTAGTGAAGTATTTACAAGAGCATATCAGTAAAGCCATCACTTCAGGTAATGTTGAAAGCCTTCATGATCAAGTATTCATTGATCTGTTTGATGCGGCCATCATGGATAAAAATTATTACGATAAAATCACAGCCAGTGTTGGTCCTGTATTATCAGAAATTAATAAAAGTAATGCATCAAGGATCTTTTCATTTCATAAAAGCAATTGTGAAATCGAGTTGATGAGTGCAATAAAAAACAAACAAGTCATCTATATCGGGCTGGATAGCCTAACAAACCCCAATATCGCCCAAGCAGTAGGTAAAGCCTTTTTGTCAGATTTAGTATCCACTGCTGGAAAAATATATAAGGAAAGTAATGCGAATTACCGTCTCAATTTACATTGTGATGAGCTTTCTGAAATCATCCAAGACTCGTTTGTCAAAATTTTAAATAAAGCAGGTGGCGCTGGCTTTCAAGTGACCGCTTATGCTCAGACCAAACAAGATATGGAGGTAGCACTAGGTTCAAAAGCCAAAGCAGAAGTGACTGAAGGAAATCTAAACACCCTCATCATGTTACGTGTTAAAAATGAAGAAACAGCCAATTTATTAGTTAAAGTCTTACCGAAAATTGGCGTGGTCGAGCACACTCAAGTGTCCATGGTTAACGACACACCCCATGGTGAGGATGGTGTTTATTTTAATACCACTAATGAAGATCGAGTACAAACCACCGCAGTACCTATGATTGATGTCAATGACATTATCTCATTGCCCAAAGGGCAGGCCTTTGTTTTAGTGAATGGCGGAGAGCTGTACAAAGTAAGAATACCCTTACCTGTGAACGATGGATTAGCCCCCAAGGATATCAAAAGCGCTATTCGTGCAATTAACCAATTGGATGATAACCTTGGAGATTAAGATGAAAGCAGAAATTACTTTAAACCTTCGTACCCGCGAAGTGTATAAATTATTTGAAAGAAAAATTAGTGGAGATAGGCTGTTTATTGATGCTATTTTGCATAAGATTAACATTGTCATTGGGCGATGCCGCAGACAAGATCCAATAGCCATTAAAGTACTGTACGAAATGGAACAACAGCTCAATGCGCGAATTCAGGAATTTGTCTCTGAAATTAAACGTTTTGAAGTACTGCTTTCTAAGAAGAAAGAGTTTAAAGACAAACAAATTAATTTTGTAGTGCAGTTTCATCCGAAACTCATTGTGTATAATTCTCTAATTCTGAAATTAGCTGAGTTTTTTGAAGTTTATGACAACCTTATTGCTAATTTGAAATTACTTCGACTCATAGGGTGCTTTGACACAGATGAAGCTTATTTTATTAATACTCAGAAATACCAAAAATCTGCAAATCAAACGCTAAGTAAAATTGTACTCTTTAATTGATTAAAAATTAAAGCCTATAGGTTCATTATATAGATTGCATGAATTGAAAATGCGATAATTTATAATGGGTTATTAAATTATCGGAAATTAATGAGTCAATTTGTTCTAAAAAAAATAGTGGAGTGGTCTAAAAGTAGACCACTATGGCAAAGAGATGCTTTACGCAGAATCCTTTATAAAGGAGAACTTCATGAGGAAGATGTTAATGATCTAATTGAGCTATGCAAAGCTGAAGCTGGATTAATATCATCTACTAAAAAAAGCATTCCAATTAACGAGGAACATATTCCATCAACTCCAACCGAAGAAAACTCCATTACTTTAAAAGCGATCACTGAGATTCAAAATGTTAATAGATTAGCAAGCAATCAAACGCTTACTTTTGAACCTAAAGGTATAACAATAATATATGGTGATAATGGAGCTGGAAAATCAGGATACGTTAGAATATTAAAAAGAGCTTGCAGAGCAAGACATACAAGTGAAATATTAGATAATATATATGTGATAAAAGATAAAAATGAGAAGCCTAAAGCTTCTTTTCATTTCAATATAGGCGGTAAAGAACAAGCTAATCTAGCATGGGAAGATAGTGATATCCCACATCAAACTTTATCTGCGATTAGTGTTTTTGATAGACAGTGTGCAGATATACAAATTAGCAAAGAAAATGAAATAGCATTTCGCCCTCATGGATTGGACATACCAGACGAGTTTGTAAGAATATGCAAACTGATTAACCAAAATCTTGCTAATGATAAAAAGTTGTTAGAGGAACAAAATGATTTTTTATTTAAAAATCCATTCTGGAATAAAAAAACACCAACTGGAATTTTATTAGATAACATAACTCATGCAACTAATGTTGAGGAGCTAAAAAGCAGTTGTTTATTAACACAAGAGAATAAACATAGACTTGAACAACTGAGAGTAGATTTAGGAAAAAATCCAAGTAAAGCAACTGCTGAACAAAAACTAAAAGCAGATAATATACAGCGACTGAATTCCATATTAAATAATATTGAAAAAGTTTTGTCAGAAATTTCACTTTCTCATATAACTAACTTGAAACAAAAGGCAGAAACAATAAAGGCAAGTATCGACTTGGCAGCAAGTAATGCTTTTTCAAGTGGTTCTCTTGATGGAATTGGGGGGGAGCAATGGCGCTTACTTTGGGAAGCGGCACGTAGATACGCTACTGATGTAGCGTATCCAGATGGACAATTCCCTCCTTTAAATAAGGATATGTTATGTGTACTTTGCCAAGAGCCCCTTTCATCTGAAGCTATTCAACGCATGAAAAATTTTGAGCAATTTATTCAAAACGATTTATCCATTCAAAACAAGCAAGTAAATATTGATTTATCTAAAGCCCAACAAGATCTTTTAAATTTAGATCTGAGTGTTATCTCATTAAAAGGATTTTTAGATGAAGTTAGCTTGCATGATCAAGCTATCACAAAAAATATTAAACGATTCATTGCCTCTGCCAGGTTACGTAAACATTGCTATCTAAAACAGTGGAATCAAAACAATATTTCTTTACCCTCACTTGTTTCCAGCCCAACAAAACAACTTAATACAATCGAAGAAAAAACTCGCCAATATGCTCAGGAGCTACTTAATGCGTTAAATCAAGAGCAGAAACAAAAATTGCAACTCGAATACGATGAATTGCAAAATAGAGCCGGAGTTGCCACAAATATTCAATTAATAACAGATACCATAGAGCGCCTAAAAACAATTAACCTTATTAACCAGTTAATTAACCAAACATTGACTGCTGATATTACAAAATTAAGCAATCAAATCTCGGATACTGTTATAACTCCAATGTTAAGAGATCGTTTTCAAGAGGAATTAACACAACTGGCTGCCGATAAAGTACGTGTTGAAATTGTTCGTTCAGGAGGTAAGCATGGAGCATCTCAATATCAAGTGAAATTATTTGCTAATCCTAAAGCAAAAGTTAATATGATTTTAAGTGAAGGTGAACAAACTTGTGTGGCATTTGCAGCATTTTTATCCGAATTAGCTACAGCAAATCACCATTCAGCACTTATATTTGATGATCCTGTTTCTTCACTTGATCATCGATGGCGTAATAAGATCGCCAAACGTTTAATTGAAGAGTCTCGTAAACGACAAGTAATAGTTTTTACTCATGATTTAGTATTCGTCAATGATCTTTATGAGCTTACTCATATTCATAAAATTCCAGTAAAAACACAAACAATTACCAATGGTCCAATTGGAGCTGGGGTTGTTTCTAGTGAATTGCCGTGGAAAGGAAAGAGCATCAAAGATCGCATAGATAAGCTTGAGAAGCTCTTAAATAAAGCAGAGCAGTATTATCAAAATAATGATGAGGATTGTTATCATCAAGAAGCTACGAGCATTTATAACAAACTTCGTGCAACTTGGGAGAGAGGGCTGGAGGAAATAGGCTTTGCACGAGTTATTCTGCGCTATCGAGATTATATTAACACAAAAGATTTGGTTAAAGTGTCAGTATTAACTCGAGATGATTGCGAGATTTTTGAACGAGGATTCAAAAAATGTTGCGATATAACCGATGCTCATGATCCTGCTCTTGGGAGAAATATAGAATTGCCTTCACCCCAAGAAATTAAACAAGATATTCAAAATCTTAAGACATGGATGGATAGTATAAAATCACGCCAAAATAATACTTAACTTTCCCGCAAGCTGCGTCACTGCATTTCCCGCAGTGACGCAGCCGAAGGGCTGCGAAATTTTTAAATAAATTCAACCTACTACTTATCATTGAGCAAGCGCGCACAACGCGATTGCTCAAAATAATCATTTAAAAGCCCTTGTCCAACACAAATCGTTTTGCTAATGTAACATTAAGCATAACTGACGAGACCGGTGCGATTCCGGCGAAACCATAACAGGTCTTATGCAATAGCCACTCCCATTCTCTAATCTTGTGGTAGAACGATAAGTCGAGAACAAAACACCATCTGCACTTCGCAGAATTATTGTAATAAAAAGCAATACAATTCTTTAAGAATTGAACCTCACAATACCTTCTCTGTATTGCCTATGCGCAACAAAGGCTCGTAGAAACTTTGTTGTATTTAAAAAACCATTAAACCTAAGGAGATCACCACCCCAAAAAATTTGTACCAATGTAATCAGGTCAATATAAGTTTGTAGTTTAAAACTGATTTGCCCCTGAACTGAGCCTTGAGGCACTACGCCAGGTACTGCAATCTTGCAGACCGCTCTACCAACACTAAACAAAATACCAGGGCAAATAGTTTTAGAGGGTTACAGATGAGAAAAAATCAGCTCAGACAACAAGTAGATCAGTATTGTAAACACAATCACACGGGGTCATTCAGCGCGAAAAAACACCGTCATTTTGTATTACACAAAATGGTTCGTGATTTATATCATATTGGCCATGTTCCCCCCAAATGGCATGCAGTTACTCATGATCATATAGTGCAACTTGTTGCTCATTGGCAAAAAGAGGAGATCAAACCCAAAACCATCATGAAATACATGACCCTCATTCGTAGATTTTTTCAGAGTATTGACCATACAATTGATAATATTAGTAACCAGCATTTGGGAATTAAAAGCGTTCAACTTCGCTCCAAGACAACTGTATTTCCAAATAATTATTTGGAAATACTAACAAATCCTATTGCAAAAATAGTGCTCGAATTTCAGATTTATTTTGGATTAACGCTTAGTGAGGCAATGCGTCTAAATCCTGCTATTCATATTCAGGAAAATTCACTATGGATTACAAGAGATATTGCCACAAACAGCCATGACAGGAGGATTCCTGTTAGAAATGATAGACAAGTTCAAGCTAATACAGCACTTCAAACACTATGCAAAGAAGAAAGTTTGATTTTAACTTTTGGATATCATTCTGTACGCGCTGCATACAGCCATGAAATGAAAAAAATAGGTTTGTCATCATCAAAGAGCTACCGCTGTTTTTATGCCAAAAGTATGTATCCAGAACTGCGTCAAATCTTATCTCCTTATTTGTCTAAACAAACCATCATGCGTGAAATGGGACTGCAATCCAGACGCACGCTTTGGAGCTATCTGCATGAGTAATACAAAATTACGTTCAGCAAAATTCTCAATCAATGAATTGGTTAAAAAATCATATAACCACTCCTATGCCAGTCAATCAGACATGCGTCACATGCTATTTCGATGTGTGAAAGATTTGCATGAGATTGGCTATAAAATTGGCCATATAAAAGGATTAAAAGCAAAACATATCTACGTGTTAGTAGAGCACTGGAAATCTGAAGGAAAAAATACAGGAACAATTAAAAACTATATGGCCAAACTACGCAAAGCAGCTTGTCTATTAGATAATCCCAAGCTTATTAAGCCCGAAAATAGTGCTTATAGCATCGGTAAACGCTCTAATATATCCTCGATCAACAAAGCAATTCATCATATTGATCTATCCAGGTGCACCGATCCTTACATTAGATTATCCCTTGAAGGTCAGATGCTTTTTGGCCTAAGGCGTGAAGAATCCATGAAATTTACGCTTAGTGAAGCACACCATGGAGATAGCTTGACGATTAAACCAAGTTGGACAAAAGGAGGCATAGGTAGAACATTAAACATAACAAATGAGGCACAACGTCAATGGTTAACCAAGGTTTCTCGTCAGGTCAAAACTGGGGAATCGCTCATACCATCCAATAGGACCTATAAGCAGCACTTAAGTCATTATGAAGAACAAACAAAAATCATGAGGGTTAGTAAACTGCATGGCTTAAGACACGCCTACGCCCAAAGACGATATAGAGAGCTAACTCAATTATTTGATCCAAAAAATCAAGGAATGCTATGTCCATTTGAAGGCGGAAAAAAATTCAAAGACATGAGTCCAATAGAAAAAGCCATGGATAGAAAAGCACGCCAAATGATTAGCCTTGAATTAGGACACTCTCGCTTATCAATCACAAGAATTTATTTAGGAAAGTAAGTTGTTATGTAAAGTTTCAGATAAAACCTCATTAAAATCAAAATACGATCTCCCAAAATACTTTACATAATATCTCCGATAATTAACTCAGGCGGCCACAAAGGTCGTCACTCATTAACGGAGGATTATGTATGATTACTCGAAAACCTAAATCAAAAGGGTTAACACTAGAAGAGCTGGTATTTGCTGCTTTAAGTCAGTTGCAAGTGCTTCATTATGATGAACGTTCAATACGTCGTTATCAAACTGTGTGGCGAAAATTAATCGATTTTGCTAAGCAAAACAATTATAAAGGTAAATTGACCGAAAAACTCATGATGGATTTTCTAGCTTACTACGACATTAAGCATGAGTTGCCAACCTATACCTACAAAGACTGGCGAAGACATGCGGAATATGGTCTTACTATTTTGTGGCACTATGCACGGTTTGGCTATTTTGAACGATGTAAAATCGTTTTAAGTAAACTTAACATGCCAAAATCGATGCAGAAATACTTGGAAATATATAAAGAGTATTGTGAAAAAAAGCGGTACTTACGTCCTTATACTGTACAGGAGTGCTTGCGACAACTGGGTCTGCTTTTTGATTTTTTAGGGAAACGTAACATAAGCACCTTTGATCAAATACGGCCACAGGATTTATCGGATTATGTATGCTCTTTATCTCGCTTTAGCCAAAAAACAGTGGCAAGCATCGTTTCGCACTTACGTGTGTTTTTCCGATTTCTTCTTTATAAGGGTAAATTGGAAATCGATTTAAGTGAAAAGATGCCTAGCGTGAGTTTTTGTCAACAAGCAAAAATCCCATCAGTATGGGATCGAGGATTAGTCACGCAGTTATTAAATACAATTGACAGGGGTTCACCAAGAGGTAAACGAGATTATGCGATTTTATTGCTGGCTTACCGATTAGGATTGCGCCTAGGTGATATTCGTACATTGAAGTTTGATGATATTGACTGGGAATCTGAGTCAATTTCTATCATACAATCCAAAACTCAAACACCTTTGGTACTGCCTTTAACGAATGAGGTAGGAAACGCACTTATTGATTACATAAAGCATGCACGTCCTAAAGCACAGTATCGTGAAGTATTTTTACGATTAAGACCGCCGGTTAAACCATTTAATCAAAATTCTCATCTTTACCATATCGTTGCCCAATGGCGACACATGGCTGGTATTGAGTTTAGAAGCCAACAGAAGCAGGGTTTGCATTCACTGCGGCATACCTTAGCTACTCATTTGTTAGAAGACAATACGCCGTTTTCATTGATTGCTAATATTTTAGGTCATGCTTCAATGAATTCAACTATGATCTATGCAAAAGCGAGTGTCGAAACTTTACGACAAGTAGCATTATCTATAAAGGAGATGGATCATGTTCGCTAATCACAAGCTGTTTCAGTATGAAAGTCCACTTGCTCCATTGATAAAACGGTTAATTAGAGAAAAACGTACCGCTGGGCATAAATATGATACGTCTGCTCTAGTATTAAAAGATTTTGATCACTTTCTCTGTCAGACGAGTATCAACCCAAACGAATTGCCTAAAAATCTTGTGCTACAATGGTTGGATCAACAGCCTAATGAAAAATCTTCAACTAGGCAACGGCGCATTGTATTGATACGCCAGTTAGCCCGATTGATGATCAGATTAGGTTATTCAGCATTTCTGCCACCTTATGGTATTGCTCCTAAAAGATCATTCGTGTTCTCACCACGCATTCTAACGCATGAAGAAGTTCGTAAAATTATTCAAGCTGCCGATCAACTTAAACCAAACGCTAAGTCCCCCTGGCGAAACATCGTCATACCAGAAGTCTTTCGTTTGCTCTATAGCTGTGGTTTTCGTGTTAGTGAGGTCTTAAATTTACGTATCCGTGACATTGATTTAAAACAGGGCGTTATTATTGTCAGAAGAGGCAAATTTGGCAAAGATCGACTTGTGCCTCCGGCATTGGATATGGTTGAGAGACTTCGGGTTTATGCACAACGCATGGAAAAAGAGTCCCTAGAAAAGCGTACAGAAGAAGCTTTTTTCTTTCCATCAAGTCGCAAGCAAGGAGGCTTGAGTGGGTCAGGAATTTATAGCTTATTTCGTCAGCTATTGTATCAGTGTGGGATATCACATGGTGGTAGGGGTAAAGGGCCTAGAGTTCATGATCTACGCCATACTTTTGCTGTACATCGATTAATTCAGTGGTATGAAGAAGGGGCTGATCTAAATGCTAAATTACCTTTTCTAGTGGCATACCTTGGTCATAAAGATTTTACAGGTACACAAAAATACCTGCATCTGACTGCTGAATTATTTCCTAATATAACTAAACGTATGAATGAACAATTTGGCGGTGTGATACCGCAAGGGAGATAGTTATGAAACCTACTAATTTCTCTATTCACTTAAGTTATTATTTGACTCATTACTTAGCAGGAAAACGTCACTTAAGTCCCAATACTATCAAGGCTTATCGTGATGTTTTTATAGTACTGCTTGGTTTTTGCCGCGACGTTAAAGGCATAGTGATTGAAAAGTTAGAGCTTGAGCAAATTAATGTTACTCTAGTAGATGACTTTCTTACTTATCTTGAAAAAGAACGGCATTGTTCTCATCACACATTAAATCATAGACTGACCACGTTGCATGCTTTCTTTCGTTACATCCAGATAGAAGAGCCTGAACTTTTATTACAATGCCAACAGATTTTAGCTATTCCATTGCGCCGTTGTGTTCGATCTGAAGTTGGTTATTTGTCAAAAGAATATTTAGAAATACTTCTGGCTCAGCCTAATCTTGAAAAACCTGATGGTCGGCGAGATGCCGTATTATTGAGCGTACTTTACGATACAGGCTCACGTGTTCAGGAGTTGATTGATCTTACCGTTGGTGATGTGCGATTAGAATCACCTGCTCAGGTTAGAATATTAGGTAAAGGTAGAAAAATACGAACAGTACCTTTGATGGATAATACTGTTAAGTTACTAAGAAATTATTTACATGAACATGGCCTAACCTCTTCTGAACAATTTGATTACCCATTATTTCAAAACCGTCAAGGCAATAAATTCACACGAGTTGGTGTGAATTATATTTTGCAAAAATATGCGCGTATGGTTCAGAAGCATCATCCTCAATTCAAACAGAAAATTAGTCCGCATACATTGAGACATACAAAAGGAATGCATTTATTACAAGGCGGAGTTTCTTTGGATATTATCCGCGACTTCTTAGGTCATGTTGATATTAAAACCACAGAAATTTATGCTAGAGCTAACCTTGAAATGAAACGCGCAGCTATCGAAAAAGTAAGTACTGCACCGACACCCAAAATCCCCACATGGAAAGAAAATAAATCTCTGTTGAAATGGCTCCAATCGTTATAAGGGACACATTTATGAACTACTACTCTAATAGAAGTCCACCGAAATAGTAAGAATATTATGTAAAGTATTTTGGAGATCATATTTTGATTTTAATGAGGTTTTATCTGAAACTTTACATAACAACTTACTTTCCTAAATAGATTTAATGAAAAGCTTTTCATTAAAGTTATTGCGGCTAAAATCAATCAAAACGTGTTTTATTTTTAAATTTAAAACACGTTTTGATTGATTTATTGGTTGTAACAGTTTAGAGTACTAGATATATAACACAACTGAAGAGCCAGTGAGAGTCTGGCGAAACCTAACTGGTCTTGTGAAGAGCCACTATCATTCCCTAATCTTATGGCAGAACGTTAAGTTGGGAACCTCAGTTTCAATCACTGATCATCCACCAGGGTGAAACTACATTAAAACCCCTTGTTTTAAACCTTTTTATCTATTCGCAATTGTTCATTTGCGAACGGCTGTTCTTTAAAAATTAGGCTAATCAACCAGGCTTGTCGTAATCGAGTATGGATGACTCATTTTTTTAATCATCCGGGAAAGACTTCCCTGATGGGATGGTTTTCCCAATTTTTGGAGAAAATCATGGAAAATGTGAGTTTTACTATCTCAAGAAAGGAATACGTATTTTTTGATTTAGCTTGTTGTATTAATGAACTTCATACCTTGCGCAATGAATTATCAGCACAAGATATAGAGGAAATTAAACAGCTAAGTAAAAAATTGAATTCTCTTTTAGAAAATCAACGTCCTCACCTAAATTTAGTTTAACCCTAAGTAGGAGTGCTTATTTCTGCTAGGGAGTAACACTCCTTTTGCAAGGAGTCTTAAAATGGATACACCTCAGATTTATGTTGCATGTCTTGCAGCTTATAACAATGGCATACTACACGGAGAATGGATTGATGTAACTCAGGATGTAAGCACCATTTATGATGAAATTCATGAAATGTTAGCTAAAAGCCCCATTGAGGATGCAGAGGAATTTGCGATCCATGATTTTGAAGGATTTGGTGGTGCGCAAATTGGCGAGTATGACAGCATCAATGATATTGCTGAGCTGGCCTCCTTCATTATAAAGCATGGGGAGTTAGGTGCTGAACTTTTTAGCTACTACTCGATTGAGGATGCTGAGAAGATGTTAGAGGAGAATTATCACGGTGCTTATGATAGTGAAGTTGATTTTGCCCGTGCGCTTTTTGATGACTGCTACAGCAGTGCAATACCGGAGGATTTGCTGTTTTATTTTGATTATGAGGCTTTTGCACGTGATCTATTTATAAACGATTATTTTTCGGTAGAAGCAGATAGTCAAACGCATGTTTTTTCTAGCTACTAAGCCCCTTCTTTGGGGCTTTTTATTTGATATCGGTAGATATGGTATTGACCGCTATGGCTTTCTCAATAATACCTTTACACAATATTATTCAACACAGTCCATTTAATAATAGTGCTGCTCTGTTATTCTCGGAAAAATATCCTCATCTTTATCAATTTGTCCCTTTCTCATTTTAAAATTGATATTGTAATCAAGACAGTGCTCTACTAAATAAATTGGGGTTTCTGAATCAAATGAGGTAGTTTCATCAATCGAACTTCTATTCCAAAATTTATAAATAAAAGGATCTATAACGTTAAAGGTTAATTCTAATCCAGAGTAAGTGTAATCCAAACTAAAACTATGCCCAATATGTATTATTTTACACCTATTAATCCATGCTATTTCTAGCAATTTATATTCAATTTGGTAATCGGTTGTCAAAGCTAAAAGGTCTGGAAGATCTAAAAAACTACGAGATCGGGCTTTCTTAAAAAACTCATTCAATTGATCTTTTTTCGACGTTAATTTTGGTATTTTTTCATAAATTAATAATGGGTGCTTCTCAGCAATAGCTGCTTTCATTAAAATTTCTAATGCTTGCACAAGACTTGAATAAGCATAAGAGTGGACACATTCACCTCCCATTGGAGCAAAAGTTAAGTCATATAAACTTTTTCCTAATAGTGAACAACCAAACTCTACCATTCCACTATTAATTGCATTTAGATCTTCCAACATTATATTCCCACCATGCTCCCCAAATAAGGATGTTATTTAAAAACTGAATTAACCCATTGAACAAACTCAGTCATACTCATTAAATCGATCTTTCGCTTAGAGGTTGTGGCTTCATTTAGATTAAATTTTTCGCATGCATCACGGAACCATTCTATTGCTCCAGGTTTTGCACCACCTCCGTCTAGCAAAATAATAATGTGTGGCTCAACCATTTTTTCAGAGCAGTTTAAAAATAAATATGGAAGTTTTTCGTCTACACTTCCAGAAACTTGTTGCCATTTACATTCAATTCTAGTGTTTAGATTATAGGCTTTTGACATTAAGACAAATTCTGTAGCACTAGCATGCTTATAAAGGACCTCATATGGAACATTTTTTAATAATAACTCCTCACTATAACTCGATGGGTTTAATCTCCAATCTTTATACCGAACAACAGTAAATCCTTTTTTTGTAAGAGCAAATTCTACTAATCCTTCCAGAACCCCTCCACTACTGTTTGCATATGAGCCACCTTGTTTCATAACATTGCCCCTAATCAAATAAAGCAAGTACCTCTCTCGCTCGTGTTCTTGCGCTGCCGTTACAACTTATATTACGCTGCACATCAAAACTGACGATAAGTGATCCTTGATATAAACTCTGAATAAAAGTCGTATCATGATTGGATATAATCACAGGAATTCCCTTAGCAGCTAGTTCTTTAGCCACTCAACTAACTGCCTCTGATCTTCTAGCCCAAAACTAGTTGAATGATATTTTGTAAAATTAGCTGATGCAGATAATGGAGCATATGGAGGATCACAATAAATAACATCTCCCTTAACTGCCTCTTTCATAATCACCTTATAGTCAGCGCATCTAAATTCTGCTTTTTCCGCTTTTTGAATAAACGTAAACATTTCATTTTCTGGAAAATAGGGTTGTTTATAATCTCCGAAAGCTGTATTAAATTTACCAGAGCTGTTATATCGGATTAATCCATTAAAAGAATGACGATTGAGATAGAGAAATAATGCAGACTTTAAGTAACTATCCTTCGTTGAATTAAATTCTGAACGTAATGATAAATACACAGATTGTGAATTGGATTCCTTATTAAAAAATTTCTTACAAAAATAAATAAAATCACTTTTATCAACCTTCAAATGTTGGAATAAGTTGATTAGATCCGCATTGATATCAGCAAGTAGAAATTGTTTGTAATTGGTGTTTAAAAAAACAGATCCTGAACCTAAAAATGGTTCAATTAAACGATTTCCCTCGGGAAGGCTCGAACGAATCTTACTTATTATCTGAAACTTACCACTCGCCCATTTTAAAAATGGCCTAATACGAGTAATTGAATCCATCTCAATCCCTAAGCAATTGCTTTTCTATCATTACTTATCCCTTTTGTTTAATTTTAGCCTAATTATTGAAATTAATAGTTTATGAGCCACATATGCCCATTGTATTCAGATGAATTTTTTACCAAAGTGTATTTATTGTATCACCAAACGCATAGTCGAACACTGATCGAGTCACTCTATATTTGGCTCAGCAATCATTTTTTTGACCGATAAGAACCTAATAGTAAATTCGATTAGGTTTTAAAATACAGCCTCGGGTACCACTGGCACATGATGTCGGCCTTTTTATTCGGCTACTCTTGCAAATTTTGACTGTGGGGATTTTGTGGGGATCAGTACAGCGCTGTGATGCACTGTACTGCATTTGTAGTGAACGGCGGCATTTAATTATATAATAAATTCAATAAGTTAATTTCAAATTACCGGGCTTCGAACCAAGGTGTCGGGGGTTCGAGTCCCTCCGAGCGCGCCATTATCAAGTAAAACTTCATTTGAACCAGCAAAGGTTTTTCTAACTCATGGGGTTTCACCCCGTCCGCACAGGACTATTGTTTTAAACATGTAACAATGCTTAAGGCAGTAAGAAAATTTTCTAATAAAGGTTCTTGTTCAGCTAATAGGTCGCTCTTAGTCGACAAAGATGCATTGTGTTTTAGTAGATATCAAATTATAAAATTGTTTGATCAATACCAAATAATTGCAGCAGGCGCAAAGAATTTCTCATGCAAGAAGTTGGCGGCTAGCCAATCTATATTTTGTTTGAAATTTTCACCTTAGCGTGCGAGATGATTGCAGGCTTACCTTTCGCTGGAGACGTTTTCCTCTACCACCATTGCACATGTCGTGAGGAGCGAAGAATATTTTTTTGAAACCATTTTACATTTTCATTGGCTGGTGGACCATTATGCATGAGGTTGGTTGCGGTGCCTGAATGCCATAAGCCGCAGCTGTGACCTATTTCGTGAGGTAAGGCTATCATATTGTCTTCTTTCAGCCCTTGCTCATCAATGACGACGTATTCGCCAAGCACTGACATAGAGCAGCCGGATGGTCCTCCCACCAGCTCGCGCACCACAAACACAGTAACTGGAAATGTTAGCGAAACTGGAATAGCATTCCAGCCTGCCAAATGATTGGCAAAATACTCTCCAGCGATGCCAAACTCTTCACCCAAACTGCATTTAAAATCTAAAACTTCGGCCGGTGGCTCCTCTGGTAAAACCTCAATAAAGGATTTACTGTATGGGCGCAGGTCCACATTAAATAATTTTTTATAAATACGTTTCGTGTTTTCAATGACAACAGCGACGTCTTGTTCAGGCACAACCGGAACTAAATTCTCACCACCATCGGGATTGGGACTTTTTACTGATGCAATCACCACATGCAATCGGAGTTGTTTTCGCGGCCATGCTAAGAAACCAAACAGTAGATCCAGCAAGCCAAACGTTAATCTGTTTATAATGGTAATGACCACCTTAACGATTACGCGAACAACTGCTTTCACAACCCGCCATACTTTTTTTGCAGCCTTTTTAATACTTGACCATAATCCCATATTCATCTCCATTTAATCAGTATGCGGAATTGATCTCATCCCTAAAAAAACAGCATTGTGAATTAGATGTTAACATTACTTACAATTTAGCACAGGGTTAGATTGTAATCGTTCATAAGAAGTATATATTGGCCTGGCGCTGGACTAACGATGTGTGTAATGCATGATGTAGAAGTAAAGAAAACCTAAACACAATGTGGCTAGAGCTGTAATTTAATCCGCCTTGGCAGGTCAAATTAAAAGCTTTAGGAATAATCAGGAAATAATAAATGGAATTTTTTCGTCGAAACAAGGTGCTTCTTTTAATAATATCGCTCCTGATTTGTCTTTGGCTTTGTTTAATGCCTAAAAAACTGTCTAAAGAACCTGGAATGAATGTGAAAACCCCATCTGCAAACGAAATAAAATTAGCTAACCCTGCATACACCAGCAATATTTCAATTGAAGAAGCATTAAATCAACGCCGTTCAATAAGAGAATTTAAAAATAAATCAGTAAATTTGCAACAGATTGCTCAATTACTCTGGGCTTCGCAAGGCATAACCTCTAAAGAGGGCTTTCGCACGGCCCCTTCAGCAGGGGCACTTTACCCTTTGGAAATTTATTTAGTCAGTGGGAATATCGAGAAATTACCAGCAGGTATATACCATTACATACCGGCAACACATAGTTTGTATAAAATCAAAGAGGGTGATGTACGGAACCACCTGGCTGAGGCTGCTTTAGGGCAGGAGGTGGTGCGGCATGCGGCGGCCAGTATAGTGATAACGGCTGAATTTTCGCAAACCATTAATAAATATGGTGAGAAAGGCAAACAATTCGTTTTCATGGAAGCAGGTCACGCGGCCCAAAATATTTATCTGCAATCTATATCATTAGCTCTTGGCACCGTTTCTGTGGGAGCTTTTGATGAAAATCAGCTAAAAATCATCTTAGGGATTAAGGAAATTCCTTTGTATATTTTGCCAGTGGGCCGAATTTAAGGATATTGAGAGGCAATGAGCCTCTTCATGGGCTTGGGCCTTATTCAGATGCGCAATATTTTGCTAAATTATGCAGGCGCAAATGTTTGTGCTAGGGACAATCAAACCTGGCATAGGGATTAAAATCTACAATAGGAGTTTTCAGTCTCTTAACCAGTGCTGGCAAGTCAACGTTTGTCCTGTGTTCATCCAAAGAGCATAACGCTTCTATTTCTGGTAAATGTGGGCCAATTACGCCATAGCCTTTACCTGAAACAGCGTATGCCGGAGTAGAACCATAGGAGGAAATGACCCAAATAGCCAAAGTCTTGCCAAGTTCTACCAGATTTTCAGCCCAAAGCTCTTGTTTACCCAAGTGATGAATTTCGAGTGAACGTTTTAAATGGGGTGCTTTGATGTTTGGTTTATCCCAGAAAGGGTTTTCCGAATCGCAATAATGATGGCGTATGTGAGCGGGAAGTAAGCTCTGGGCTGTCCCAATGACGGTGCACCAGTAAGAATGCCTTTCATCGGAGTTCATATTAAGATAGTTCTTTTTATAATCTGAAAGTGCTGTAATCAAGGGCTGGAGACTAAAATATCGTTCATTGACATAGCGGATTCCCTTTAGGGTGTATGCTACACCTTTATTCACAATTTGCTCATACTGTTCTTCTAACTTAAGTCTTATCTGCTCGCCCTTCGCATTCTTAGGCATACAATCCAACATCATTTGTGCCATGTAGCGCACGTCCTTTGCCCAAATAGCATGCTGAAAAACACTGAGAGGCTCAAATACCCTCCCGGAAATATCACGTAAGGGCGCCTTGACTAACAAATCTTCAGGGTGCTCTTTTAGCATGGCCTCCATTTCATCTTGTGCAGCCAAACCTGCGAGTGTAAAGAGCACCTCTATTCTTAAGTCTGGTCTTATCTTGACTAGGCTGGCAACACGAGTAACATTAGCTTCGGCCGCGTATTGCGCTAATTTGGCTAAAATACGATTTTCTTGCAGGAGACCCGAGCGAAAAAAGGGAAAGTATTTGGTTCGATTACTTTTTATTTCTTGAGGCTCATCGGAGTTATTTAAATAAGTCGCAACGAGCATGAGCGGATCAGCGCTTAAGGACTCCAGAGGAAAAAGTTCATTGTTTTCTTGGTTCATTTAAAATCACATTTGTAAAGGGAAGTGCATTCACATGTTAGAGCAGTCTAGCTTAAATCCGCTTAATTTTAATCGACATTTTCTTAAATACAGGATTCGATATTATTTTGCTGAGGCTAAGGAGTTATTAGCCAGACATAAGCTGCTCATGGCTTTTATTATTTGCTTGTTGGCACCTGGAGTACAAAATATGCAGATATTAGGCCTTCCTTTTTATTCACTTATTGATCCTGCAACCCCGGTTAGTAAGAAATTAATGCATTTAATTGGCTTACTTTCAATTTTGCTAACCCTAAGCCAGGCACAAACCAGGTTTATAAAGGGTGGTGATTTTCGAGAGTATTTGCAAACCTTTTACATCCCTCCTCGTGTTCACAAAAAAATTGATTTGGTTATTCTATGTTTTTCCTTAAATCTGGTTTGGTTAGCAATTTTAGTTGCCGGAGTAAACATCTCTCGTCAAACCGGGTCAGTACTGTTTATCCTCTCCCAATATTGTCTGTATAGCTCCCTAATCAGTACCATAATCATTCTCTTGCTTAATGCTCTGTATAAGAAATGGGTTAATGCCATTGTTCTGAGTTCTATGCTGATATTAGGTTCGGCTACATCAGCAAAAAGCGATGCATTCTTAAATATGGGTATCAGTTTAGTATTATATGCATTTTGTGGCTTAATCCTTTGGAATTCACAACCACTTCCTAAGAAAAAACGGCTCTTTAAAATCAATATCTGCTTACCATATTTTAGCTTTGTGAATGCATTAAAACGGATTTTTACACTTCAAACGGCAACTTATCGAGAAAATAGAAAGTCATTTCTTTTAAGACTTGTTCTGTGTAGTGCGTTATCAATTCTGACGTTAAATTTTTTCTATTGTTCCGAGATAAAGGAAACCAGGTTGGGATTATTTTTCTTCTTAAACACGATACAAGTTTATTTTATATCTACATTTTTTAATTTTTTTGAAAAAGCTAAATGGGATTACGCTTTATTTTATCAGGTATTCCCATATTCAAAGTTTGCTCTCTATGCTAGAGAAATTAATTTTATTACCTGTCTATTAATACTAATTTCCTCACCATTACTTATATTTTGCTTAATTAGCCCCGGACAAAATGTTTCAGCAACTTTAACCGCTACAGTGCTAAACCCATTCACTTTAATTATTAATCGAATGCTTTATGCCCAATCTTTGCGATTTTGTTTACTGACCTCTCTTATAAGCACAGTAAGTATGAATTTTGTCCAATACATTTTTTTAGGAGCTTGTTTTGCATACTAGTATTCAGCTTAGGAAACTTAATAAATCGTTTGCGGATAAGGTCTTATTTTCGGATCTATCTTATACTTTTAAAAGGCAGGCTTATCATCTAATTGGTAAAAATGGGGTAGGGAAGTCTATTTTGTTAAAATTAATAGTGGGTCTTGAACTTCCTGATTCAGGTTCTATTGTACTTAACGACAAATATCTAGTAACCGCTAATGAGCTTAATAAAAAAAACTTGTTCTATGTTCCAGATGATTTGGCAATTTATCCATTTTTAACAGGCGAGGAGTTCTTAGTCTGGATGGCAAAGGCCAGAACAAATAATCCGGGTGAAATAAATTACCTCGTTAAACAATTGGATGTCCAATCCCATTTAAAGACAGCATTTGGCAACATGTCATTCGGAACAAAAAAGAAATTTCTTTTAATTTCTGCATTAATTGGCCATCCTGAGTTTATCATTTTAGATGAGCCTCTAAATGGCTTGGATACAAAATCACAACATACATTACTATTGCTCTTAAAAGAAAAGTTGAATGACTGTGGAATGATTCTAACAACACACCATGACGCAAATTTAGAATTACTGGAAACCATAAAAGTCGAGATTGTAAATCATCATGTGGTTGATGTTCACGAAACCAGCGATGAGAGTATGGTTGTATGAAAGCCAGGAAGACTGACTAGCTTTTGGTTTGTTGTTCGATAGCATGAGTGGCTGCCTTTAATTCCTCAGCACCGATGTCTAATTGCCTGAAGGCTTCTGAGTCAATCAAAGATAATTCATAATGTTTAATCATGCACAGGCTAATTTTTGCCGATTGAAAACGGCATTGAAATACATGTCCGCCTTTCATTTCCTCCGGATTTAAAAAATGCATGTGATGGCCTGGGACATTGAATGCGGAAAAATATTCAGGAAATCGAAAGCCTGCAATGACTCCATGGATATTCTTATAAGAAAAATTGACTTGTACTTTTGGAAACGTTTCTGTTAATGGGCGATAGGGTTGCGGTTGGCAAGCTTCAGAACGGCACTCGATCTCATCAAAAATAGAGGTGAAGCGGTAAGCATAGATATAATTTTTTGAAATGATGTTTTTATCGAATTCCTGGACGAAATGCTCAAAACTGCTAATGTTTTTCAAAACAAAACTATCTGTTTCTTCGAAGTCTACCACCCAGGCAAAGGGGGTATGTTGTGTAGGAACAACAGGTCTTGCGATTCCATCCTCAATGATTCTGTAAAACCGGCCGTCATACCCAATCAATTCACCATGTACATCATCAAAAGTACCAATTCCGAAATTACCCTTTTCGGTTAATGTCTTAAGCGTGCAATCTCCTTTATAAACCTTATCGATAAAACCGCACAATACACCCGTTTGAAACAATTTTTTATCCGAACAATTCATGATATTTTCCAAAGTGGATGCCGGCAGATAGGATGCCTTAGTATTCTCTATCTTAATTATTGCCAATCTTTATAGGAAATGTTAATTCCATAGTTTAATTTTTTGGCCATGCTCAAACCCAACCCATCCATTTCAGGAAGGAGATCAATGATCAAGCGGATAATTTCTGGAGGTCAGACGGGCGTTGATCAAGCTGCTTTAAAAACAGCTAAGGATATGGCATTTGCAATTGCAGGTTTTTGCCCCAAGGGAGGCCTGGATGAGAATCAAGTGAATTCATTAATCTCTTTTCCTGAATTGACAGAAGCAGCATCCACTGCTCCAGAGGACAGAACCAAGCGAAATATTGAGGCTTCAGATGGATCATTAATTGTTGTACCCAGTTGGCCTTTGCCGCAGAACAGCAAAGATGGAACTCAATTCATGATTGATTACTGCCAGCGCCAAAAAAAGCCTTTTATCATAATAAGCCTGAATCACAAAGGAGGGTCTGTTGAGAAGATTAAGGCCTGGATTAACGCCAATCGTATTCGAAGTTTAAATATTGGCGGGCCAAGGGAATCCAGTAGCCCAGGCATCTATGAGCAATCCTGCGAATTATTTAAGGAATTATTTACTCAATTAAAATCTGCTAAATAGGCATTGGCTATCCAAAAGTTCGATTTCATAAAGCCGAAGGGGAGTGGTTAAACTCCCCTTCTTTAAAGACTAACAATTACCTGATTGATGTGCGCACAATGAGTTTAATAGGCTTACGAAGCGAGTATCTAGAATTGAGCTTCCTTGAAGCATGATGGCGGTGTTCACATATCCATAAGAAGTAACTCCCACTACCCGATTGGGCGCTGGATTATATCCTGCTCCTTGTCCGGTTGATGGAATGCCAAAATTTTGCACCCAAGGCCCGCCGCTAGAGCCACCTTGCATGTCTGAACCATATTCGACATTATTAGGAGAAACCCAGCGTGCACTTTGCGCAGTAACCTGATGCATTTCCTGGCAACTGTCAAAATTACAAGGGTAACCCAATAAATGGCTGTGATTGGGTATTAATGAATTCGTTTGCCAACCTAAAGCACCTGTGAGATAGGAAATACTTCTCAGCGTGCCCATAAAGGTTTGATCAGCCACTTCCAACATGGCGTAATCAGCAGCATTAGGAACTGTGCCGCCCCCTGTGGACCAGCTCGGTGTGGTTAACACATAAGTCGCAGTCCAGCTTAGAAACGGAGCTGCCCCATTGCGATAAGCGGGAATAAAAGTGAAATTCATAAAGTAACCGCCAAGTCCTCCAGAACCTGAATGCACGCAATGACCAGCCGTTAGCACTACCCTTTTGGCAATAACAGAAGCTGAGCACACATAATCACCTTGGCCTGGTATGGTGAAGAATAACTTTCCTACTGTGGAATAGGGGAATGACGAATTGGCTGTGGAGGGGATAAGACGGGAACTCGTGAAATTATAACCTGATGAACCATAATTAAACTGCTTTTTTTGGGCAGGTATTTCCTCAAGGCCATCGGGAGTAAACAAGATGGTATTGCTGGGTTTAACGCCTTCAGCAGGAGGGACTGCATCCTGAAACTGTGGTTTTTCATCAAGTGGTTTTTGGCTATTTTCTTGTATGTCTTGAGGAGAAACACGGGGAATGGGCATTTCTTTTGCATTTTTTAATCTTTCTGGTGTCCAATACTCTTGAACTGAGGAGGGCGATTGATTAATGGATAACCCCAAACCATTGTCTTCAGCCAGAAGAGGGTGGCTAAGTGGAAACAGCAACAGAGAAATCAAATAAGCTTTTAATTTCATCATGAACTCCATTTCATTAATGCGGTTGAAAATGACAGCCTTGTCAAAGCAAATTTAAAGATGTCATGACTACAAGGTTTTGTCCAGAAGAACAGAAACGGCACAAAAGAAGCAAGACATTCGTGCTCAGTGAGGTGCTTTCTGCTTTGGAATTAATAAGGGATCATGTGAAATTAAAATTAGAAAATTAGCAGTTTACCTTCCAAAAATCGAAAAGAGGCCCTTCTTTACCAAAGATTGGATCACTCTTGGGCAAGCGAACGTTCCTGATGTTGTCATCTACTCTTGGATGTTCATCAGCTTTCCCATAATTCATGTCATAATCCAAATCAAACGGGTAGGCTCCAATGCATTTAAAATCCTTGGAGGCACCGGTATTTTTGTGGGAAACTCCAGCTGGAATGATTAAAACGTCGCCCTTGCTGACTCCATAAATACTCCCTTTCTCACCGCCAACCTGCACATTGCATTCACCGGAAATCACCACAAGACATTCATGGGTGTTGCTGTGATAATGATGATAATCATAAATTCCATCGACCCAGGAATTAATCCAGCCATTATCTTTTAAAAAATTCTGCAGCGATTCGGCAGGTTGATTGCTTAGTGAAAGGGGTTGTTGATAAACCAAAAAAGGGTAGTAGGCGTTTCCAGGAAAAAAGCCGTTACTATTAATTATTTCATGTATCACTTTCTTAGGTGACTTCGCTCGAATCAAATCCATCTCATTCTTTTTCTTAAATTTTGCCAAATTTTAACTTGTTTTTTAAGCTTGAAACAAGCGCATAATTGTAGAGACTGGTTATGGCTAAATAGCTCTTGTATTAGCCAGGCTCATTTCTTTCTAGTAAAAGCAGGTGGTATTCTACCGAGGCGCCCGCCGGAAACCTTTTGCAATTCCTCTTTCGGAAGATCTTTCTTGGCTTTATCTGAATCTTTATTGCAATTGCGGGAGTTAACTTTTTTCATGACTGCTGTCCTCAAAGAAAATCACTTTTAAATTATAGTCGATATATTTATCTTTACTTTTGTTTGCTTTCATCCGCATTATTTTCTCTAGATTGTAGTTATGGACAGGGAGCGTTTATGAGCAAAAAAATTGGTTTAGGTCTTGGATTATTAATCCTTTTTTTAACTTCTTTGCATAGCTTTTCAGACACTGTGAGTGATTGGAAAACACTGCAACCGGGTAAGCTGATTGTTGCTACTTATTTTAGCAATCCGCCGTTTGAGTTTTTAAATCATGGAAAGCAAGTCGGTTTCGAAGTGGATTTGATTAAAGCTTTGGCAAAACATTTGGGATTGCAAGTTGAATTTAAAAGTACCCAATGGGAAACAATAATTAATGAGCTCAAGGAAGGGAGATACGATCTTATAATGGGGGCGATCACGATTACAGCGGCGAGAAAGAAGGTATTGGCTTACTCAAATCCCTATATGACTACTACATTAAGTATTCTCATTAACCGTCAAAAGAATCCTAAAATGGATTCTCTTAAGAACTTAAAACATCGGATTATCGGGGTTCAGGCGGCGACAACGGATTTCGAAGTGGCCAAGAAAATGAAGACCCTGGGACGAATTGCTGACATTAAAGTCTATTCATTCAAAGAATTCAATACGGCTGTGTTAGATCTTCTAGCTGGTCGAATTGATGCTTTAATGAAGGTAAGCCCTGTTGCTCAGTATTATGTCGGGCAACATCCAAATTTAGCTGTGTTAGCGATTGTTCCCAATGATCCGCAGCCTCTGGGCTTTGCGGTCAACAAGAACAACCCCAAGCTTCTTAGGGCAATTAATCAGGCCCAAGCTGTGCTAAAGTCAAACGGCACCTATGAGAAAATATACAATCATTGGTTTTCAACCACCACAACCTAATCATTAAAGCAAAGTTCTGATTAATCATGGCAAATTTACAGCTGACAGGTTAAGATGATTTTATTTCTGTGTTAGCCGTCAGCAACTGGAGTGGCTTTTTCAAATTGAAGAGAGCCCATTTAGGGAAAATGAGACATTGCTTAGGGATTTTTACAGTCAGTACTTGTTTGCTGCTTAGCTCCTGCCTGGTGGGTCCGAATTACAAGGAACCACGCAAGCTTGTTGCTTCGCATTGGATTCAAAAAAGCCCTGCCGTCAAGGAAGCACCAGTGCATGAAGCAACTTGGTGGAAAGTGTTTAATGATCCAACATTAACCTATCTTGTCGAACAGGCTTATCAAAATAATCTTTCTCTTCAGGTTGCGGGTATAAGGGTATTACAAACCCGCGCACAGCTTGCGCAATCGGTAGGAGAACTTTACCCCCAGCAACAAGCTCTGTTTGGTAATTACACTTACCAACGGGTTGGTGGGTCATCGCTTCAGGATATCTTACCCTCCAGTTTTGAAACGGCTGTCCTTGGTGTTACTGCCAGTTGGGAGCTTGATTTTTGGGGTAAATACCGTCGAGCTATTCGCTCGAACGACGCTAACTTCTTAGCTTCCATTGCAGCTTATGACAATGCTTTGGTGAGTTTGACAGCCGATGTTGCAAGCAGTTACATGAATATTCGCACCTATGAAGAACTAATTCGCGTGACGAAAGCCAATATTCAGTTGCAAACCATGAGTCTTAGAATAGCCAAATCACGCTTTAAAGCGGGGGAGACCAGTTTACTCGACGTAGAGCAAGCGCAGACAGAGCTGGCATCGACCATTGCCTCGCTTCCACCTTTGGTTGCCAGTCTTCAGCGCTATAAGGATCTTCTTGGTTTATTGTTGGGTACAGTACCCAATGCTGTTGATTGTTTTTTAATTAAGAGCAATGGCATTCCTAAAGCACCTCAGCAGGTAGCTGTAGGAATTCCCATTGAAACTTTAGCTCAACGTCCGGATATACATCAGGCTCGACTCGCAGCCATTGCCCAATCCGAGGCGATAGGGGCTGTAAAGGCTAACCTTTTTCCCTCATTTTCACTATCAGGAACTTTTGCTTTTGCTGCAAACACCATTGGCAATAATTCCATCAGCGACATTTTTAAGTGGTCAAACCGAAACATTGCAGCGGGTCCCGGCTTTACCTGGCCCATTTTAAATTATGGCCAAATCACCAATGCTGTTCGTGTACAAGATGCCGTATTTCAGGAGACGGTTTTAAATTACGTCAATCAGGTACTTAAAGCCCAACAAGAGGTCCAAGACAACATTAGCCGCTACATTCAGGCGAGAAAAGCAGAACAAGCACTGGTTTTTGCTAATAATTCTGCAATTAAAACGACCAAACTGGCTTTAACTCGCTACAAAGAAGGACAGACCAATTACACGGCAGTTTTGAATGCGGAACAACAACAACTTCGAATCCAAACGTCTTTAACGAATGCCAAAGGCGAGACGGCTAAGGCTCTCGTTGCTTTGTACCGGTCATTAGGGGGTGGTTGGCAAATCCGCAATGGTAATGATGTGGTTCCGCAACATATTAAAGCGGAAATGGCCCAGCGAACAAACTGGGGAAGTTTGCTGAAACAGAAAAATCATGAGCCGCCGATTACCAAAGGCCAACGATTAAAGCAACTTTACCTACCAAACTGGTGATGAGTATGAATGCAGAAAGAAAAAGATCAAGGTGGCTAAAACTAGGCTTATTTGCAGTACTTGTTTGTATTCTTCTTTTTCTGTTGCTGCATCATAAGCCAACCAACGTGACAAGCAGCTTGCCGGCACCTGTGGTAATTGTTCAAAAACCCACAGCGCTGAAAATGGCAGAGTACGTCACGCAAACTGGTAATTTAGTGGCTTACAACTCGGTCAATCTGGTAGCAAGAGTTGAAGGTTATTTAAAGGAAATTAAATTTAAAGACGGCAGTTTCGTCGAAAAAGGACAGGAGTTATTTGTCATCGAGCCAGATCCCTATCAGGAGAAAGTTGCTGAAGCCAAAGCCCAGCTTGAAGCCACTAAAGCTGCAGCTTTATATAACGAAACGGAATACGCCAGGCAAAAGCAAATGTATCGTCAAAACGCCACTTCGCTTAAAAATGTAGAAAAATGGTTGGCTAAATCAGAAGAATCCAAGGCAGAAATATCCAAGGCGCAAGCCAATTTGCAGGTTGCAGAAGTAAATTACAGTTACACGCGGGTATTGGCTCCTTTTCATGGACGAATTGGACGTCATTTAGTGGACCCTGGTAATTTGGTTGGAAATGGTAAAGCAACGAATTTAGCAACCCTTGAGCAAATCAATCCAATTTATGCGTATTTTAATCTCAATGAATTGGACCTGATTAAAATTCGGAAAATCGCAAAAAAACGCGGGCTAAAGCCTGAAGACATAAATCAAATTCCGGTTTATGTGGCCATGCAAAATGAACGAGGGTTTCCTCATCAAGGTAAACTTGATTTCGTAAATACGGGCCTCAATGCCTCTACCGGCACCATGGAATTTCGTGCCTTATTACCCAATGCAAATTTTAGCTTGTTGCCGGGGTTGTTTGTGCAAGTACGCATTCCGGTGACTGAAGCTATTGTTCAATTGACCATTCCAGATACCGCAATTCTTTACGACCAAATTGGCTCCTACGTACTGGTCGCGGATGAAACCAATCATGTGATTTTAAAACGAGTGGTGCTGGGTAGTGTAGAGCATGGGATGCGTGCCATCACCAAAGGCATTGATGCAAATGATCATGTGATTATTGAGGGTTTGCAGAATGCTGCTGTGGGCATTCAGGTTGCGCCGCAAATCCAACAAACCAGGGGACAGGCATGAGAAAAGCGCTTGCGCCCTATGTTGGCTCCGGTTTTTAACGGGATTTAAAGTGAGAAACGGGCATGATTTCTAAATTTTTTATCGAACGACCTGTGTTGGCGAATGTGATTGCCTTATTACTCGTATTTCTCGGCTTAATAGCCATAGCCATCTTGCCCGTGTCTCAGTACCCTGCCATTGTACCGCCTACCATTCAGGTAACCACCAACTATCCTGGAGCGGATGCCAAAACTCTAATTAAGACCGTTGCCCTGCCTATTGAGCAGCAAGTGAATGGTGTTGAAAAAATGCTGTATATGCAATCCACCAGCAACAACAATGGCAATTACAATTTAATTGTAACTTTTGAAATTGGTACAGATCTGAATTTTGCGCAAGTGTTGGTGCAAAATCGAGTGCAGGCTGCCATGGCGCAACTTCCGCAGGCTGTACAGCAACAGGGGGTTCTCGTTCAACAAAAATCGACAGCCATTTTGCAATTTATTACTCTCACCGCAAAAAATAATGAATACGATGGTTTATTTCTGAGTAATTACGCAACCATTAACATGCAAGACGAGTTGGCGCGTTTACCTGGGGTAGGGAACGTAGTTATTTTTGGCTCAGGAACCTATGCAATGCGCATTTGGCTTGATCCGAAAAAAATGTTTGCTTTCGGCCTTAATCCCAAAGATGTATTGAATGCCATTAGAAATCAAAATAAAGAAATTTCGGCGGGGCAAATTGCCGCTCCTCCCGTGAATGGTCAGCCAAGCTATCAATTAACTGTAAATGTGCCAGGGCAACTGGCGGATCCAGAAGAATTTGCCAACATCATCATTAAAAGCCAGGCGACACAACCCAATGAACAGGCTAATGCGAGCTCAAGTGCACAAATTGTACGAATTCGTGATGTGGGACGAGTTGAATTAGGTTCGTCCAATTATAACCAGCTATCAAAACTCAATGGAAAACCTACAGCGGCGATTGGTATTTTTCAGCTACCGGGCGCTAATGCTTTGCAAGTGGCTGAAGACGTGCGAAAAACAGTGGCCAAAATGGCTCAAAAATTTCCTCCCGGTTTACAATACTCAATCCCATTCGATACAACCATATTTGTTAAAGCCTCTGTTGATGAAGTCTATAAAACTCTCTTTGAGGCCGGCATTCTCGTTCTTATTGTCATTTTAATTTTTTTGCAGAATTTCCGTGCCACGTTGGTGCCCGCCACAACCGTTCCTGTGACGATTATTGGTACTTTTATCGCCATGCTCTTTCTCGGTTTCAGCATTAACTTACTCACTTTATTTGCCCTGGTATTGGCTATTGGGATTGTAGTGGATGATGCCATTGTCATCGTCGAGGGGGTTACTCAGCATATTGAGCGTGGTTTAGCTCCTAAGGAAGCTTCCATTCAAGCCATGCGAGAGTTGTTTGGCCCTATTCTTGGCATTACTTTGGTTTTGATGGCTGTCTTTGTGCCCGCAGGCTTTATGCCGGGATTAACGGGTTCAATGTATGCGCAATTTGCTTTGGTGATTGCGGCAACGGCGTTCATTAGTGCTATCAATGCCATGACTTTAAAACCCACTCAATGCGCTTTGTGGTTAAAGCCAATCGACAAACACAGGAAAAAAAATGTGGTTTATCGTAGCTTTGATCGGTTCTACAATCCACTTGAAGCGACTTATATTCGCTTTATCGAGAGGCTAGTCCATCGAAGTGCTTTAGTATGTGTCGTTGGCATAACCTTAGTTGTTTTAGCCATTTATGGCTTAAGTCGTATTCCTACAGGATTTATTCCCATTGAAGATCAAGGCTACTTAATCATGAATGTTCTTCTACCCGATGGTGCCACTTTAAATCGGACGGAGGGTGTTCTCAATCAACTCAATGAACAAGTATCCAAGGTCGATGGCGTTGAAAATGTCATTGCCATTAATGGAATCTCACTTCTGGACAATAATAGCAGTCTCGCCAATGCGGGCATTTTATACGTCATGTTTAAAGATTGGAGTGTGCGAGGCAAATCTGAAGATCTGTTATCGTTATACAATAAACTTAATGACATTGCTTTGAAAACTATCAATGCCAAGGTCTTAGTCGTCGTACCGCCGCCAATTCAAGGCTTAGGTTTATCTGGTGGATTCCAAATGCAGGTGGAATTGCAGGATGGTTCTTTTGACTATCAAAAATTGCAAGCCGTTACTGATCAATTGGTCAGTCATGGCAACCAGCAGCAAGGTTTACAAAAGTTAATGACTTCTTTTCGAGCTTCGGTACCTCAAGTGGCTGCCCCGATTAATCGTAGCAAAGCGGAATCTTTAGGGGTGATGGTCGGTGATGCTTTTGATGCTTTGCAAACTTATTTGGGCTCATCTTATGTCAATCTGTTTACCAAATTTGGTCAGGTTTTTCAGGTTTATGTACAAGCTGAACCTGATTCCCGCATGACGATGGATGATGTGCGTAATTACTATGTGAAGAATCAATCCGGCGAAATGGTTCCTCTTGGAACGCTGACTGACATAAGCCCGGCATTGGGCCCTGCCATCATTTCTTTATACAATTTGTATCCTTCCAGCAGCATTAATGGAGCAGCGGCCGAGGGCTATAGTTCGGGACAAGCCATTACAGGCATGGAGAATTTGGCAAAACAGTTGCTGCCTTCAGGAATGTCTTATGAGTGGACTAGTACTGCTTACCAGGAAAAGCTTGCTGGTAATTTAAGCTATTTTATTTTTTTATTGTCTTTGGTTTTGGTTTACATGATTTTGTCAGGACAGTATGAAAATTGGCTAACGCCTGCAGCCATCCTTTTAAGTGTGCCCTTGGCATTAATTGGGACAGTACTTGCCCTTTCAGCCCTTGGTCTCGCAAATAACATGTACACTCAAATTGGCTTATTGCTGCTCATTGCATTGGCCGCCAAGAATGCCATTTTGATTGTTGAGGTCGCTCGTGAAGAGCGGCTGTTTCATAATAAATCCATCATTGAGTCCGCTGTTTTAGGGGCTAAAACTCGTTTTCGTCCAATTTTGATGACGTCATTTGCATTTATTATGGGAGTACTCCCACTGGTATTTGCCACAGGGGCAGGGGCTAATGCGAGACGCTCAATTGGAATTGCTGTTTGCAGCGGAATGTTAGCTTCAACTTGCCTCGCCATGTTGTTTGTTCCATCCTTTTATGTGGTCATTCAAACTTGGCAGGAACAACGGCAGTCAAAAAAAGCCAGGAGAAAGCTAGTTGAAAGCTCGGCTTCTCCGGAAAGCTGAACACTTTAATAATTCGATGAGAAGATTGATTTACTGTTAAGTTCAAGTTCCTCATTAAATCCAATTGCACTCTCAATGGGTGACTTGACAAACTCTTCACGGTGCATGGTTCTCAACAGGCTATGGTTGCCTAAATGTTTAAGGGAAATCACAATCCGGTTCTGGCGGGGGTCGTATTCAAAAATGACTTGGCCATAATTCTTTTTGTCATTAGAAAATTTTAAATGGGTAAGTTGTTTTAGTTGCTCCTCCATTTGGTGAAGTTCGACAAAGGCTTTATCAAGAGCGGTTTGATTTTGCCTGTATTCACCTTTTACCAGGTACTCGTTGAAACGATCTTTTCCATATTGTTGAATGAATTGCTCTACAAGTGGGCTGATAACTTCTTGATCGAACTGCTTGATTGCCTTCACAGAGTTTCTTTGGGCATTAGCGGCTAATATGCCTTCTTCCGTTTCAACTAGAAGTGAACCGGTTATGCTATCAAACTGTACTGCGCCGGTCACAGCTTTAAGCTTAACATTAAAGTCAAGAATGGAGGCGTAAACTTTGGCCGCAAAACTGCTAGCCCAATCTATCTCCCCTGGATGGAGCAAGTGATTCTTTTCATGCTCCTGACTTCTTGCCCCATAGCAAATACTAAGGGTTAAATTGAAACGTTGCTTACCGGAATCCATGATCAGAATATGTTTAATAAATTCTGCCAGTTGCTGAGCACTCAGTAATTTATGGGTTTTAAACACGTCTGTCTCATCAGATTCTGCATAGCAAAATTCAGTATCCTCTTTTTTCCCATGAGCAGCAATAATGATTTTATCATTCCCTTTTCGATGTTTAAGCCAAGCCTGCAGAGTTTTTAAGTCCTGCTTATTTAATGAGAAATGACTTGTTTTACCGTATTCAAGGGCCGATTGCATCAATTGCAACATAGTTACTTTGGGTTTCTTGATCAAAAAAGAAGGTTTATGTTTTCTCGCCAAAGCTTCGGATGATTGTTTACCCAAAACTTCAGGGTCAGCAAGATTAATGAATAAGATTTTCACGACATGGACTACTTGATACGACGATATTCAAGAATTATAGGAAGGCTATATTAAAGAAACCTTAAAAGAGGGAAAATTTTCGGCCTAAGAGAGTAAAAAATTGACTGTCCACTGTGCCAAAATCCTATCGTCGGCATTAAGTTTGAGCGAATTTAATCCCATTTCAGCTTTTTCTTTTCCCAAAAATTGCTGCCGCTGTTCGATTAGAGCTTTGGAATAAGCTTTTGTGAATTCGGGATGCCCTTGAACGGTTAACAGATTGTGCTTGACTTGCAACATATAAAACGGACAAAACGCACTGCCTGCAATAACCTCAGCTCCGAAAGGCAGTTCGATTACTTGATCTTGATGGCTAACCAACAAATGAAATTGCTCTTGCTGTGGAGTCATCCACGGTTTTGGGCGAAGCACTTGATTCACGGACATCCCAATACCCCAACCATTGGGTGAGCGTAAGACTTTACCACCTAGGGCTTTGGCAATCAGTTGATGACCAAAACAAATGCCAATGATTTTTTTACCAAGATCATGAAACTCTCTCACCACATTTTCCAGTTGTGCAATCCATGGATGACCGTCATTTACCCCATGACGACTGCCGCTTATCAAGTAAGCATCAGCTTCATTTGGGTCGGTAGGCAATTGTTCTTTAATAGCCTCGTAAGTGATGAAACTAAAATCCATTTTTGCTTGTTGAAGCCAATTCGAAAACATTTGAGGATAATTGCCATGTTGATGAACGAATTGCTCCTGCACGTGATCACACTGTAAGAGGCCTATTTTCATGATTCATGCCCAGGGATTAAAATCCCAAGGTTCAGATGTGAATGAAGCAAGTTCTCTTGCAGGGTCAATTGCATTCTCCTCTGATGGCTGCATTGAGGATGGTTTGGAAATGAAATTCATCTAAAGCCAGCGGATTAGTAGCTGCAGAAGGATCCGCAACAGCCATTTTGGCAATTCGCACTACCTGTCGTTCATCAATTTGAATTTCACTTAGAGAATGCTCAATTTTGAGTTGTTGCCGCAGGCTTAAAATCCACTGAAGAACATCATCAAAGCCATTTCCCAATTGCAGGTAAGAGGCGAGCCTTGAAATATTTTCTTCAATAGCAGGGCGATTGGCCAACAACACATATGGCATAAGAATGGCATTTAAACGTCCATGGTGGGCATCGTAGACTGCTCCCAATGGATGGGCGAGGGCATGCATTGCACCCAAGCCACGTTGAAAGGCAGTGGCACCCATCATAGAGGCAACCAGCATTTGGCTGCGAGCCTCTAAATTATGCCCGTCGTTGACCACTTCAGGCAGGGAATGTTTAATTAAGCGGATTCCTTCCATAGCAATTGCTTCAGCCATTGGATGATAACCAGGCGCACAGTAAGCTTCAAGGCAATGAGATAGGGCATCCATTCCGGTTGCCGCGGTGATGTTGGCGGGTAAATCGAGAGTTAACTCCGGATCTAAAATGACGAGGCTTGGCAGCATTTTGGGATGAAAAATGATTTTTTTCACCTGTTGATGGGAGTCAGTAATCACTGAGGCACGTCCCACCTCAGATCCGGTGCCTGCAGTGGTTGGCAAGGCAATTACTTTGGCGATGTGAGCTACCTTGGCTTTAGTCCAATTATCCCCCCGATCTTCAAAGTCCCATATGGAACCTTTTTGTGCCACCATAAAGGCAATGGCTTTGGCCGCATCCAAAGCAGAGCCTCCGCCTAAGGCAATGATGCCATCATGCTGTTGTTTATGGTAAAGGTCTACGCCATTCATTACGTTTTCGGCGGTGGGATTGGCTTTTACATCATGAAATACATCCATGTTTAACCCTACAGCTGAACAACTGTCCAATATATTGAAAGTCATCGGCAAGGTGGCAAGAAATGAATCGGTAACCAGCAAGGGCTTTCTCATTCCAAAATCCACACAGGCTAATCCTAATTCCTTGGCACGTCCTGCACCAACCCGTATGGTGGTGGGGTAATTCCAGTTTGCCTGTAAAGAAGTAGCCATCATTGCTCCTTAACTGATGATTTTGATGTGAAAGGATTTGGGTCTTGTAAGGGTTTCATAACCCAAATTCGATAAACTACAGCCGCGACCTGAGTTTTTAACACCTACCCAGGCAAGGGACGGGTCAAGGTAATCGCAACGATTGATGAAAAACGTCCCGGTTTGCAGCTCCTCGCCCAGGCGAATGCCGGCATCAATATCTTGTGTAAAGATTGCTGCTGTTAATCCAAAAGCACTGTCGTTCATAAGCTCAATGGCTTTTTCATCACTGTCAACCGGCATGATGCCAACGACTGGGCCAAATGTTTCCTCTGTCATTATTCGCATTTGATGATGAACTTGGGTTAAAATTTGTGGCGCTAGATAAGCAGTGCCCGGCTGGTCCATAGGAAATTCTAAAGGGTCGATATGGGCAATAGCTCCTGCTGCAATAGCTTCCTGAATTTGTCCGCGCACCCATTGCGCCGCCGATGGGCGTACGAGAGGGCCGAGTGTAGTTTCGAAATTATCAGGCCTCCCCAATTTATACTGTTTTACAAGGGATACTGCTTTTTCAACAAATGGCTCATACAATTCTTGATGGACATAAATGCGTTCAATGGCACAACAAGATTGTCCAGAATTAAAAAAAGCACCATCAATGGCAGTTTCTACCGCGTAATCCAGATTGGCATCTGCGCGCACGTAGGCAGGGTCTTTTCCCCCCAACTCAAGCCCGACAGAAAGAAAGCGCCCGGCGGTTGCTTTTTCTACCATGATGCCGCCTGACATTGATCCTGTAAATGAAACGTGATGAATGTCTTCACTTGCGAGGATCGTTTCCACATCAGCATGCTTTAAATGCAAATATTGAAAAACACCCTCGGGTAAACCCGCATGTTGAAATGCTTCAGCGAAGCGCTCTGCAACCAACGGGGTTTGCGCAGAATGCTTAAGAAGCACAACATTGCCGGCCATAATGGCGGGGATGATGGCATTTACCGCAGTTAAATAAGGATAATTCCAGGGAGCTATGATAAAACTTATCCCTAATGGTTCGCGCTGAATAAAGCGTAAAAAGCCTTCTTTTTTAGGCAGTTTAATGGGGGCTAGCGCTGATTTGGCGGCGGCTATCATGTATCGCCCCCGCTCCTCAAGGCCTTTCAGTTCAGAACTTGCGTAACGGATTGGACGTCCCATTTGCCAGCTGATTTCAATAGCGATTTCATCCTGATGCGCCATAAGAAAATCAATGGCTCGATGGCAAAGTCTTTCTCGTTCTTCAATGGAAGTTTTGCCCCAGGGTTTAAGTGCCTTTTGAGCCTTACTCAAGGCCCATTTGATTTCTGAAACCTTGGCAAAAGGACGCTCCAAATATAGAGAATTATCAATCGGAGAAAAAGTTTGCAGTAGTTGATCCATAGTTTAGTTTCATTTAAATGATTTCAAAATAACGATCCAATTCCCAATCGCTGACATGACGACGAAACTCACGCTCTTCCCATTCACGGGAAGCTACAAAATGATTGACAAACTCTTCACCGAACAATGAATGAGCTATCTTTGAGTGTTTTAAGCGCTGTGAAGCTTCCCAAAGAGTTCTGGGTAGGGCTAATTCCTCATCGTGTTGCTGCACATAGGAATTGCCTTGTGTTTGAGGGGAGGGTTCTAATTCCTGTTCAATCCCATATAGTCCTGAACCCAAGGCAGCCGCAAGTGCAAGATAGGGATTTGCATCAGCAGAACCAAGACGGTGTTCGATGCGTTGTGATTTGTCACTTCCGGGAATAACGCGCAATGCGGTGGTACGGTTTTCCACCCCCCAAGTAGCCTCTGTGGGTGCCCAAAAACCAGGAATTAAGCGCTTGTAGCTGTTTATCGTGGGTGAAATCAAGGCAAGAAATTCAGGCATCAATTTTTGCTGTCCCGCTAAAAAATGCCGTTGAATGGTGCTCATATTAAAAGAGTTTGCAGGATCATAAAAAGCTGAACCTGAGCCATCTTTGTACTGAAGTGAAGCATGAATATGGCCGCTTTGACCAGGATAATGCGAAGACCATTTAGCCATGAAAGTCGCCATCATATTATTACGTTGGGCAAGCACTTTCATAAACGTTTTGAACAAAGCCGCTTTATCGGCTGCTTTCTCGGCTTTGTCCACAGTAATGGCGGCTTCAATCACACCAGGCCCCGTTTCAGCATGTAGACCTTCGATGGGGAAATCCATGACTTCACCCATATCTAAAATAGCGTGGTAAAGCTCGGCATAAACGCTATTGCGAAGAATTGAATAGCCAAAAAAATCCGGAGTGATGGGCTTTAAATCATGAAATCTTTTTTGACGAATACTCTGGGGAGTTTCATCAAAGAGAAAAAATTCATATTCGAATGCGGCATGAGCTTCAAAGCCCATGGCAGCGGCTTTCTCAATGACTCGCCGCAACACAGCACGAGGACATATGGCTTCAGCACTTCCAGCAAATTCAGCCATAAAAAGCAATTGATTGTCTTCAAAAGGGAGTTCTCGACAGCTGTGGGGTATAATACGAACGGAAGTGTCCGGATAGCCGGTATGCCAACCGGTGTAGCGGCTATTGTCATACAATTTGTCTTTGGTATCCCAACCTAAAATTACATCGCAAAAAGTAAAACCTTGTTCTAAGGCTGAAAAGAATTTGCTACGACTCATGTATTTGCCAAGCATGACGCCATCCATGTCAAAAATTCCTACCTTGACGTGGGTTAAATTGCGTTCTTCAACAATTTGCCTGGCATCCTGTGCAGTAAAGACTTCTCGAGGGTTGAGCATTTGCAATTCCTTTGCATGATTAGATCAAAGATAATATCCCAGATTTCATCCAGGGATCCACTGCCTTTAGATGCAATTTGTTGTACAAGGGCTAAAGCTTCTATTTTAATCATTCTTATAATTAGCTAAGATGCAAACACCACAACCATGAGTCCGATTATCTGGACGTTCAAGGAGTTGCAGAAGTGCAGGGCAAGAATGAGATACTGAATACACAGCTTACAACCTTTACTATTGAAAATAACCAGAAGCTTGCAGAACTTAAAAGAAGTTTTCTCTTTTACATGAAGCAGGAGCCTAAAGGGAAGGGCTTACTAGGCCAGACGTTAACCTTTGTCCAACTGACCCATTCAGTGGAAGTTCAGCAACTTGAAAAAGATGTAGAAGGGGCTAGAAGCTGGAAGTCCATGCGTGCTGCATACAGCAAATTAGTAGAAAAAACAGTGGAATATGGCAAGGCCTTTGAGGCGACAGTACTGCAATTCTCAGTTGATGACCCCGAAAGCTATAAACGATTTGAACTGGCTGTGACGCATTATTTTAGGGCACTTGATGCCTGCCAAAATGCTCAGGAAGCTCTGGGTAAAAAATTAGAACAACAAGTTAAAAAAAATGATTTTGAGGAAAAACACCGGGATTTAGCTAAGGAAGTAACAGTCCTTACAACCCGTATTCAATCTTTTCAAAAGCAACTCGAAGAATTTACGCTTCATCTCATAGAAATACAGATGGAACAGCCCAAAGAGGGACGAAGGATTCCTTTGCAAGCCGCACTGCAAAACCTTAAAAAGGGTTATGAACGGGCTTATGATAATTCTTATGGCCTCAGTGGTTTTTGGAGATGGCTAAAAAATTTATTTCAAAAAAGCGATCGCATGCAGGAAATCAATTTTCTGGCGACACTTTCCGCTTTGCCTGATTGTTGTGATCCCGTCCGATACCAAGCAATGGCTTTGGTTCATAATAAGATCATTGAATCTGAATCTTTTGGTGGAGGCAGTAAGCTTAAGCAAATATTGGCCAATCTAAGTGGCATCCAACTTTCATATAATAAATCGGATCCCACCTTGGCCATTTTTCTGGATAAACATCAAGAATTGTATGGTCAAATGCCTGTAAGTTTGCAAGAGTATTACAATTCTCATCGAGGCGAATACAATCAAAAAGGGAGTGTGAGTTTTTTAAACTACGCGGTATAGAGTTTTTATCCGGATTTTTCGAAACCAATTACCTCCAGGGTAAGGGCAATTTGATGGGCGTAGGATTCTAAAAATTGAATCTGCTCTGGAGTAAAATAGTGTTTGTCGTTGGGTGTAATTTTTAAAACGGCAACTGGGTTTCGTAAGCCAATTAAAGGAAGATATAAAGCCTTGGCATCGGCTAATGTTTCGGTTGCAAATCCAGCCATTTCACCCATATCAAGCACCCACTTGGCAATGCTATATTCCTTCTCGTCTAAAGATTTCGTTTCAATGCCCCGAGTTGAGTAGCACTGGAAATGTCGGTTTTGAGGTATCAAAGCCAAAATTTGACTGTTAAAGAGATCTTCCATAGCTTTCAAGCCAATGCTCAACGCTTCTTCTACGCGGTGAACACTAGTCATTTGGCGGCTTAAAGCTAACAGGCCTGAGGTTTGATGTTGTAAAGTTCGGGCACTGGTGGCTTGCCGGCGAATGCGAATGGCGAGTTGGCTTATGATTTGAGTAATTAACAGCATAATCAGCAAGGTAAAGAAATACTGGACATCAGCAATGCTAAAACTGTAAAAAGGTGGAACGAAAAAAAATTTATAGGCCAGAACGCTTAAAATTGAACTGAATAAGGCAGGGCCAGCCTGACCAAAAAGAGCAATGATTGTGACCCCGAGGACATAAATCATGATGAGATTGCTGGCATGCAAATAGGGAAAAATTAAAAAATTAATGAAGGTTGCAAGAGCAATAATTACTAAAGGAATGCGATAGTTTTTCAACTTAAAAGGAGGCTTGGTTTTGACTTGGCGCCTTAATTTTAAACGGCCTAATTTACCCGTCATGACATAGATATCAAGCTCGCCACTTTCGCGAACCATTTCATCGGCTAAATTGCGAAAAAATAAATCTCGCCAGCGATTACGGATTGTTTTCCAAACCATGATTTGGGTCACATTTTTTTCTCGGGCAAAAGTCATGATTTCCTGAACGACATCAAATCCGGCTAAAACGGCTGTTTCAGCCCCCAACTGCTCAGCAAGACGTAAATTTTGAATTGCTAAAGGTAATATCTGTTCCTGTGCTTTAATGCTCGGCGTGGCCACATGTACGGCTATCCACTTGGCTTTTAAACTGACTGCCATTCTTTTGGCTGCTCGGATTAATTTTAGGGATTCACGTCCCGGGCCTATACAAACCAGAATTTTGCTCTTGGTTGGCCAAATGTGTTTGATCCCCTGAATTTCTCGGTAATTAAGCATTTGTTGGCCGACGTAATCAGCACTGATGCGAAGAGCCAATTCACGAAGAGCGGTTAAATTGCCTTTGCGGAAGAATCTTTCAATTGCAATTTTAGCTTGCTTGGGAACATACACTTTACCTTCCTGTAGCCGTTTAATTAACTCCTCTGGTGGTAGATCAATCAGTTCGATGCTGTCTGCCATTTCAAGCATTGAATCAGGCACGGTTTCTGTTATGCGCGTATTTACAATTTGTGCGACATCATTATTTAGGCTTTCAATGTGTTGAATATTAAGAGTGCTGTAAACATCAATGCCTCTATTAAGAAGCTCTTTGATGTCTTGCCAGCGTTTATTATGACGAAGACCGGGAGCATTGCTATGAGCCATTTCATCCACCAGAATCAACTCTGGATGACGAATCAGGGCGGAATCGAGATCAAATTCTTTTAGCTCTTTTCCATGGTAGAGAATATGTTGACGCGGTAGGATTTCCAGTTTTTTAAGGAGTTGTTCCGTTTCTGTCCGGCCATGGCATTCGACAATCCCTACAAGAACATCAACACCTCTTGCTTGAGCAGCTTGTGCATCGCTAAGCATGGCATAGGTCTTTCCGACACCAGCTGCTGCCCCAAGATAAATTTTTAACCTACCCTGCTGGCTTTTTATTGCCTCTTGCTGAATCTGTTTAAGGATTTTATCTGGATTGAGCCGTTGGCTGTGCATGCCTTTCTCCCAGCTCATCAAGAGCAAGATTCAATTGCAAAACATTAACCCGCGGTTCACCAAGAAATTCCAACCATCGTGCTGCCGTTTGCTTATCAACTAACTGTTGCAATTCTTGTTCCGAAACTCCTCTGGCCTTAGCAACACGGTGAATTTGATAATAAGCAGCCAGAGGGCTGATGTCTGGGTCGAGTCCACTTCCAGAAGCCGTGACTAAATCAACGGGGATTAAGTCCGTAGATAAAGCGCTTTGTTGCATGTGCCTAACTCTTAAATCGATTGTTTTAAGAAACTCAGGATTGGATGGGGCCATATTGGAACCAGAGGAATTTGCTGCATTGTAAGGAAAGGGAGCTGTGGCAGAAGGTCGACTCCAGAAATAGTGTGGGGCGTTAAATGTTTGCCCCAGCAAAGCAGAACCTACAATCTGGCCGTTTTTTTCAACTAGGCTGCCATTGGCCCGCCAAGGGAAGAAAATCTGGGCAATTGCTGTGACTAAAAGGGGATAAAAGATTCCCGTGAGTGTTGTTAAAAATAACAGCGCTAAAAGAGCGGATTTCAGCTGTTTAAAAAATTCCCTGATCATATTATTCCATTGGAGATTAATTTATTTGTCGCATCAGTGTTCATAATTGAACCAGACCAAATCAGGTTAAGCTTAAGGCTGCAATCAGTATCAGGTCTATTAGTTTTATTCCAATAAAAGGAACGATTAATCCTCCCAAGCCATAAATTAACACATTTCTTCTTAGCAAATGAATCGCTGAGAATCTTTGAGATTTAACACCGCGAAGGGCAAGCGGAATTAAGAAAATAATAATCAGGGCATTAAATATTACCGCCGAGAGAATGGCTGTTTCGGGTGTAGCAAGATTCATAATATTTAAGGCGTTCAAAGCCGGATAAGTGGTCGCAAAAGCAGCTGGTAAGATGGCAAAATATTTTGCAACATCATTGGCAATGCTGAAAGTGGTCAAAGCACCACGGGTAATGAGTAACTGCTTTCCAATTTCTACGACCTCCAGCAATTTGGTGGGGTTGGAATCGAGGTCGATTAAGTTACCCGCTTCTTTAGCCGCTTGGGTTCCTGTGTTCATCGCAACAGCCACATCGGCTTGTGCCAGGGCTGGAGCATCATTTGTGCCATCTCCAGTCATGGCAACCAAGCGTCCTTCCGCTTGCAGCTTACGAATCAATGCTAATTTATCTTCAGGTTTCGCATTGGCTAAAAAATCATCCACGCCTGCCTCAGCCGCAATGGCTGCAGCCGTTAGAGGATTGTCCCCTGTAACCATGATGGTTTTAATTCCCATGTGACGAAGCTGCATGAACCGTTCTCGAATACCCCCCTTGATGATGTCTTTTAAACGGATAACCCCAAGCACGGTTTTGCTCTCAACAACGACGAGAGCGGTTTCCCCATTCTGCGAAACTCTTTCGACCTGTTTCCTAACTGATTCATTTAAAGAGCTGCCCAATTGATTGAGATAAGTTTCAACGGCTTCGGCTGCGCCCTTAATGATTTCGCGATCAGGTAGTCTAACGCCGCTCATTCTGGTTTGCGCTGTAAAAGGAATAAAACTGGCTCCCAATTCATGCAGGGGCCTCCCTCTTAAGCCATATTTTTCTTTTGCTAAAATGGCGATGCTTCTACCCTCAGGCGTTTCATCAGCCAGAGACGACAACTGTGCGGCATCGGCTAATCTTTCAATGCTTATTCCTTCGGCAGGAATAAATTCCGTCGCGTGGCGATTTCCCAAAGTAATTGTCCCTGTTTTATCGAGAATTAAAGTATCGATGTCTCCGGCAGCCTCAACCGCTCGTCCTGAAAATGCGATCACATTGGCTTGAATCATCCGATCCATGCCTGCTATTCCAATGGCTGATAGCAAGGCGCCAATCGTTGTGGGTGCCAGACAAACAAACAAGGCAGCCAATTTTGGAATGCTGATTACACTGCCTGAGCCCGTTGCTTGTACACTAAAAATAGAGTAGGGAAGTAGGGTAGCACAAACAAGTAAAAACACGATTGTCAGTGCTGACAACAGGATAGTTAAAGCCAATTCATTGGGTGTTTTTTGACGTTTTGCACCTTCTACAAGAGAAATCATTCGATCTAGAAAGGTTTCTCCTGGATTGGTAGTAATACGAATGATTAGCCAGTCGGATATCACTTGTGTTCCGCCTGTGACTGCGTTGCGGTCACCACCACTTTCACGAATTACGGGAGCACTTTCTCCGGTGATTGCGCTTTCATTGACAGAGGCAACCCCTTCAATGACTTCCCCATCGCCAGGGATTAAATCTCCAGCCTCTACTAAAACTACATCATCCATCCTTAGGGCTTCAGATTTAACGACTGTAATGCGAGCATTTTTCATTGGTTTTGATAATTTTTTGGCATAAATATCATGTCTTGCTTCACGAAGAGATTGTGCTTGTGCTTTACCTCGACCTTCAGCCATGGCTTCAGCAAAATTAGCAAATAAAATGGTAAACCAAAGCCAAAGTGCAATCCCCAAAATGAATGAAGTGGAGTCTTCAGTATCTCCCCTTAATGCCCGGATAAAAGTGAGCGTAGTGAGAATTGCACCCACATAAACAGCAAACATCACAGGATTCCGAATTTGGTGGTGGGGGATAATTTTCGAAATGAGTTCCCTATTGCTGATTTAAGAATCGCAAAATCCCATAGTGACGTCTTAGTGGCCATAGCGGCTCCAAAGCAAAAGATGCTCAACAATCGGGCCTAATGCCAGGGCGGGTAGAAACGAGAGAGCTCCTAAAACAATAGTGATGGCCACCAGTAAAATAATAAAAAGAATGCTATTGGTTGGGAGGGTTCCAGAACCTGTTGGCACAATTTTCTTAGACGCTATCGAGCCGGCGATGGCAAGAATGGGAATAGCAATCCAATACCTTGAGATAAGCATGGCAATTGACCCGCAGATGTTGTAAAACGCAGTATTTGCATTTAAACCTGCAAATGCACTGCCATTGTTGTTTCCCATGGAAGTAAAGGCATAGAGTATTTCTGAAAAGGCATGTGCTCCAGGATTGGCCGTTGCTCTCAGCGCCACAGGGGTCAGGCAAGCTATGGCGGTAAAAATTAGCACGATAAGAGGCATAATCAAAACCACCAGCGCCGCCATCTTCATCTCAAAAACTTCAATTTTTTTTCCCAAATATTCGGGGCTTCTCCCGACCATCAAACCTGCAACAAAAACGCTTATAATAACCAGCATTAACATGCCATATAAACCGGAACCGACGCCGCCAAAAGCCACTTCACCTAAATGCATCATCCACAGCAATGCTAATCCGCCTAAAGGAGTGAAGGAGTCATGCATGGCATTAACCGAACCGTTAGATGCAGCGGTTGTGGCTGTTGCCCAAATTGCCGAATTGATGATGCCAAAACGAACTTCTTTACCTTCCATATTGCCGCCAGAGCTTAAATTGTCCTTGGGAGTTTGCTCAATGCGTAGTGGTTGAAAGGCAGGGTTCCCTTTTTGTTCCTCCGCAATGACCAGGAAGACTGCAGGAATAAATAAAATCAACATTGCGCTTAAAATAGCCCAACCTTGCGTTTTATCTTTGATCATCACCCCAAAGGTGTAGCAGAGAGCTGCTGGAATTAACAGGATAGCCAGCATCTCAAGAAAATTGGTTAGGGGATTGGGATTTTCGAAGGGATGGGACGAATTGCTGTTAAAAAAACCTCCACCATTTGTTCCTAATTGTTTGATGGCCACTTGCGAAGCAACAGGGCCTCCTGGGATAAGACTTGATTGCTGGATGGCTGTTTTTTGGACATTGGTATTGGGTTGGCCATTGGTGGAATTTGCAAACACTGGGCCTTCCGAGAGGGATTGCAGGGGATGGATGGTCTTATAGGGGTTAAAATTCTGGATGACGCCTTGTGAGCAAAGTATAACTGCAAAAATTAGAGACAGCGGTAGAAGGATGTATAGAATACTTCGGATTAAATCGACCCAAAAATTACCCAAATTTTCAGTCTGTGTCCGGCTAAAGCCGCGAATCAACGCTATCATTAAAGCCATGCCTGATGCGGGGGAGGCGAAATTTTGTACCGCAAGAGCAATCATTTGAGTGAAATAGCTTAAGCTTTTTTCTCCCGCATAAGCTTGCCAATTGCTGTTGCTGCTAAAACTAACTGCAATGTTAAGGGACAATTCAGGAGGAACATTAGGGAAGTGTTGAGGATTTAAAGGAAGGTAGGCCTGCAACCTCAGGATTAAATAAACGAACAACAAACTCAGAAAATTGAAAGCCAACATGGCATAGAGATAAGTGCGCCAATTCATTTCTTGTTCTGCATTTATCAAGCAGCACCGATACAAGAATCGCTCAAAAGGTCTTAAAATTGTATTTAATCCGCAAGGTTCATCAGCATAAACAGCGGCCATGTAACAGCCTAAAGGCTTAACGAGTAAAAAAAGAATTAAAAGATAAAAGAGAAGTTGGCCAATACCAAGGGTTGTCATTCAGAATCCATTCAAAAATCAAAATAATTCAGGTTTAAACAGCACTACAAACAAATAAACCAATAACAACAGTGCAATGATTCCACAAACCAGATAAAACGCCATTAATCACTCCTTGATAGGGCGTCAAGACATTTAATTAGTCCAAGGCTCAACGCATAAAAGGCAAAAGCTAAGAGGATCACCAGAAAGTCCATGCATCATCCCTTGAGCTTGGAGTTGTTCTTATGAAATTCTATTGTATCTTTTTTTAAAAGCAAAGTATTGTTAATAAAGCATCTATTCTTATAAATAAATGCTAGTTTATGGCTGGTTAACGGTTAAAAATTTTAATTGGACAGGGAACATGGGAAGCAATAAATGTATGAAGGCAATGCTGAAAAAATAATTAAGTTTACCCCGAGTCTATTTAAGACCTTGCTGGTTTTATTAATCATCCTCCCCATCATTAGTATGAGCATGGGGTTTGATTTAGGGCTGATTACCCACTCTCATATCCGACAAAGTCTTTACCTGGCTTTGTATCAATGGTCGATTGCACTCATTGCTGTAGTCATCCTATTGCTGTCAACCATTGATTATTTGTTGAGCAAAAATAATCTGATGTGGGTGCTTGGAACATCTTTTCTGTTCTCTGCTTACTTTTATATGTCTTCCATATTATGGAATACCTGGGTATATCAAAGTCTTTTAGACGCAGAAAACGTGCATGCCTATATTTGGCTTTTTGCAAACAGCCTAACGGGTGGTTTGCTTATAAGTGGGATGTTATTCCCCAAGGGAAGCAGCCAAAACAATATTCAAATTATTTTACTGATTTTACTTCTTCCGCTCAGTGAATATTTTTTAATAACTTTACTGCATGCGAGTCATCTATTTCCGATCATTGTTTTTCCTGAACACTTTATAAAAAATCCAACTGGATTCATTAATTTTGCTGTTCACATCAGTTTAATTTTAACAATTTTCTTTAAAAAAGTTTGCCAAAATCTAATTGCCAGAGGGATGGTTTATTACGCCTGGGGCCAGTGCATTATGTCTTTATACGTTACTTTCGGACTGGTCCGCCATTATGAAAGCAATTACTTTGGTTCCTTGTTTTTGCAATTATGCAGTTACCTTATGATTTTGTTTGCTTTAATATCTCGTTATGCGGCCAGTTATGCTCAGGCATTAAAAACCCAAGAAAACATACGCCAAGAAAAAGATAAATTTAAACAATTGGCTTCGCGAGATCATTTAACGAACCTCCACAATCGACGTGCTTTTGAAGAGACCGCTGAACGCCTGCTTGCGCTTTCCAAGCGACATCAGCGTCGTTCTGCCCTGTTGTTTTTAGACATTGATAATTTCAAAACCATAAATGATCAAATAAACCATGAAGCAGGAGATGAGGTTCTAAGGCAGATGGCAAATCGACTGAAGTGTCTTTTTCGTCAGGAAGACGTTTGTGCCAGATTGGGAGGTGACGAATTTGCTATTTTTATTCCCGAAATAATTAATGCGGCTTCTGTGAACCAAATCATCAGTAAATTAATGAAGCAATTATCCTATCCTTATTTTCTTGATGGTACCCAATTATCCGTAACGGTGAGCCTTGGCGTTGCCTTATATCCTGAAGACGGCGATTGCCTGCAAAGCCTGTTACAAAAAGCGGATGAGGCCATGTATCGAGTCAAATTAAAAGGCAAAAAAGGCTTTGCCTTTTACTCAGAAATTCATTGAGCTCTAATTTTGGAATTTGATCTCTAGTCTTTTAAAGGAATTTTTTTTCTTTAAGTCCTTCAATAGCAAGCGGCGAAAAGCTAAGTAATCCACTTCTAAAGCATGACGGGTATTTTGTTTATAATGGCTCTGCGTGTGCTTCAGTTCCTTTTTTATCTTATATGCTAAACGATTCGGACGCGCTAATTGCCCCGAAATGATTTTAGCGGCCATTTGCGATTGATAATCAGCAAGCGGCCAAATACAACCTTGCGGTTGCACGAGACCAATAAAAAATAAATTATCAAAATCGGGGTGAATCATTTTTCGATACAGTGGAATGTGAGTAATACTGCTGTAATCAATTAATTCTTTATTGAAGAAGGGAAAACTTATTTTGTATCCAGTGGCAAAAATAACTGCATCGAAATCATCTTGCTTGCCATCCACAAAATGGACAGTCTTTCCTTCAAAACGCTCAATTCCCCTTCTTGGATGAATTTTTCCATGCCTTATGAAATAAAGCAGTTCTGAATTGATCGTGGGATGGATTTCCAATGGTTTGCAACTTGGTTTTTGCAATTTATATTTTGGATAGCGCCCCTGCAGAATGCGAATGGCACCTTTTGCTAAATGTTGTTTTAACCAAAGGGGAATCCAGTTGATCTTGGAAAAAAGGATGTCAGTGGGCTTACCAAAAATAAATTTTGGGAAAATATGTTGGCCCCTGCGCATACTGATGCACGTTTTTGGTGAAATCCTTGCGATTTCCACGGCAATGTCACAAGCCGAATTGCCCCCGCCCACGACCAACACTCGTTTATCTTTAAATGGAGCTGCTCTTTTGTATTGATGAGCATGAAGGATTTCACCTGAAAATTGACCTGAATAAGAGGGAAATAAGGGATCCCAATGATGGCCGTTTGCTACCATAAGGTGATCAAAGATTTCTTCATGCACACCTTGCTCGTCGTGGTAAATGACCTGCCACTGCTTTGATGAGCAGGGATTAACTGCTTCAACCAGAGAGTTGAATTTTATAAAGGGTAAAATGCCAAAATGTTGTGCGTAGTCTTCAAAATACTTTAAAACTTGGCTGTGCGAGGGGTAGTCAGGGTAATCACCAGGCATGGGAAAATCTTCAAACTGAGACATGCGTTTGGAGCTGATGATGTGGGTGGTTTCATAGACACTGGAATGCTCGTTGCCCTCAGCAAATGCCCAGTTTCCTCCAAGCCTTGAGTTTTTTTCAAATACGGTGAATTGATGGACTCCTTCCTGAAGTAAGTTTTTGGCCGCTGCCAGGCCACAAGGACCTGCGCCGATGATGCAAACTCTTGTTGCTTTACGGGCTGATGAATTCATGATCACACAATTGTTGCAGAACGAAGTTCTTAGTTGATCCCTAGCTGTGCATCCTGGTCTTGCTCAGTGACTCAGTATGTTTCTGGTTAGGTTTATTAATCACTGCCAATACATTTTCAAGCATAATTTTCTGAATTTCTTTATGCTTGTCAATGGTAAAATGATTGACGTAGATGCCTTTTAGTTGGGAGACATCAAAATTGTTGATGTAGGTAAATTCCGGATCCTCAGCTTTCACTTTTAAGCCACTTAGCATGGGGACATATGCCGGTTTGTAGAGATTGAGCACATATTTAACATTAGGCGGAACTTTTACAGGGGAAACTGCATCGACTGTGATGAGCAAATCAACAGGAATATGGGCCTTATAGAGGTTTTTTGCGACTTTTATTTGTTCATTAGCGCCTAGGGAGTGGCCAATTAAAACAATGGGGCCTTCAAGGCTCTTATCCTTGCGATGTTGGATAATGTGATCGCTTAATTTATTGGCTTTATACCAAATTGTGCTGGCAGTTCGAACTCTGTATTGATTATCGAGTGTATTTTCAAGGCGGTTCATCCCGGTGCTAAAAATGCCTCCTATACCACGCATGGTGTATACTTGGCCTTTCTTGTACTTAACTCCAAGTTTATTTTCTGGTGGTGTTTGCGAAGCCAAATCCATACAACCAGCTGGAATAATGCTTAGCAATAGCAAGAAAACAGCAAGAATTGATTTTATTGTGAGCTGGCTTAAGGAGAGCATTTTTTATTTTTATTAGGCTTAGTCTTTTGAAATTCTACCTAAAATTTTTAAATACGTAAAACGACAAACAAGTTTGAAAGCTTGTCTATTCAATATTGTCTTTGCGGGAGACAATTTGCTAAAATAATGACTCTCAAAATGAGCAAGGATTAATATGGCTTTTTATTTGTTTCCAACTGAAATGTATGGGCGGTTTAAACAATATACGGCAATTTATAAGGGTTTATTTAAAAAGGAAGCAGAAGACATCAAGCCACTGGAAGACTCGTATGCTCTATATACTCACTGCACAAGGAGGTATTTCGGATTAGGGGCTCTATTGCGCTTCATTCCTGGCACCAACGCTTATAAAGCCAGCCAGCAGTTTTGCGACAAACTGGATTACTATCTTCAAAAGGCGAAGAAGGATTTAAACGATAAGACCTCTCTGGACAACAATTATTTTATTGAAACGTATAAAAAGATCTTTCAGGCTGGTCTTTCATCCTATTTTAGCTTCTCAACAGGTTTTTATAACTTCCTATTATCAACCATGGTGACCTTCCAAAGTGTGGGAGATACTCGCTGGGCCACCACTAATGGTGGATATTTAAAAAGCTTGTTTGCGCAAGCGCCTGTTATGATAACTCTATTCAAATTAGAAAATGGTGCATTTAAATTAAAACCAAAGGCTTTGCAAAGTTTAATCTGGTTGCTGTTTAATCCTTTGAGTTTGCTGCTAAATACGATTTCATTTATACGATATGGTTTGAATGCTCTTATTGATGTGGGAGCTCATTCAAACTCCTCATTATACCTAAAAATTTCTCGTGGACTTCTCAAAATTTTAGTCGATCTCATAGCTGCAATTGCTTATACCATCACCAGTTTAGTCAAGGTGATTGTTGATATCCCGATGCTATTGTTCATTCGACCTGTTCTTCATATAGTGTTTCATGTTGGTGAGTCTATTGCTGATACTATCCAACATAGAAATGAGAAAACCTTAATTCTTCCGCTTAGTGAGTTTCAAGATGCAAGAATGTTGAGGCGGCAGGCGAAAGGAAAGGAAAATATTGAGGCAGTAAGTAAACCTGAAAGTTATAAAACGGTCTATATGGGTATCAGTAAACAAGCGAGCTATGATGAGCATGGCAGCACGGGACAACTGATTGCTATTCGTGCTTCAAGCAAAAAAATTAAACAGACTGAGGGCTTATTACAGGTCATGAGTATGTTTCCTAAACAGCGGGATGATGAACCCTATCAGCAACAAGCGGTTGAGCAAGCTAAAATAGTGTTGGGATTGTCTTAGTCTATAATTGGAAGTTAGATTAAATATTTTTAGGAAATTAACTCCAGGAGAGGATGGGATGTCGGCTCAAGTCATTTTGAAAATGGGGAATCCAAGGCTTGCAAAACCATCTTCTCCGCTTGTCAATTTTGAACAACAAGGCCTGGATTACCCTAATCTTGCAAATCTGCTTAAAGACATGGAAGACAGCATGCATGAACACTGCGGCGTAGGAATTGCAGCTCCACAAATTGGCTGCAATATGCGCGTCATCATGTATGGTTTTGAAACAAATCCCCGTTATCCTAATGAAGGGCCGGTTCCTTTTACCATATTAATTAATCCCGTCATTGAAGCGTGTAGTAAGGAAACGGATGATGCATGGGAAGGTTGCCTAAGCGTTCCCGGATTAAGAGGTCTGGTTCCCCGTCCTAATTGGATTAAATACAAGGCTTTTGATCCATATGGAAACTCAATAGAAGGTATGGCTCAAGGCTTTCATGCAAGAATTATTCAGCATGAATGTGATCATTTGGATGGTGTTCTATTTCCTCAGCGCATTAAGAACCTGAAATTTTTTGGTTATGAGGATGAACTTAATATTTCCCTAATTTAAATTTGCTACTGTTTAATAAGGAAGCAATGGCTCGGATGGAACCGATCTTGAGTACTGTGGGTCGGAGTCTAGATGATCGCAAATGAGACAATAGAAAGTTGGATTAATGGCATAGGCAATTATGAATTGCAAAAAGACAGTCCCCAGGAACAAGTTGATGTGGGCTTTGCCATTGATCATTACCTAACAGCTGATGCTCAAAGAAAATTATATGCCGATTGCCATGAAGATCCTGAGCCTATGCAAGCCCGTGAGGCGTTTATTCGCTTTATTGCTACCAAATACCAAAATGTTAAACGCGATGAATCCCTGAAGGAAAAGACGGTTGATTTAGAAGCTTTCCTTGGAAAGGAAGGTCTTAAACTTTACAAAGCTGCGGTCGAAGAAGAGGGCAAAAGTAAGGCGTTTCGTGATGCCGTCTTTTTTAAATCCTTAAAACATTTCCCAGGAAAAAAATGGTCCAAAAGATTAATTTTATGGGTGGGTGGTCCTTCCAGTTCAGGTAAAACCTATGGTGCCAAAGGTGCTATTGAACACATGGACCGAGATATTTTGCAAAAAACGGATCAAGACGGAGGCAATGATGTTGTTTCCGTGGATGGTAGTTTTGAACGTGAAATTTCGCAAACACGGCAAATGGCTTTGCAATTTGCCCTGGCAGTTGGCTATAAAGGGATTCAAAACCTCCATGAGCACAGTAAAGCTCTCGTTGTTAAAAATCATGTCAAAAATGCGGCTTTAGAAGATGGACGATTGAGTTTGGTTATTCCGGATACGTTTGTCCGCTCCCCAGGTGGTGTAAAAGCAGATTTTGAAACCTATGAGAAATTAGATGCTGTCCAGGCATTTGCCGAAGTAAGAGAGGAGAAAGGTTTTCGCGATCGCTTTCAAACCTCCGTTAAAAAAATGGGGGATTCACGAGCCTGGAACAGCAAAGCATTCAACCCCGAACAGATTTCTTTGAATAATCGTGCAATCGGATGTGAATCTAAAGTTTATCAAGGTTCCTATTTTAAACTCGGCTTAAATGGCACTAAGCTGTTTAAAACCTATTATAAATACCGTAGCCGAGACAAAATCAATTTAACCATCATGAATGATCTGATTTATCTTGTGAGAGATGATAAAAATGGTTGGCGAGAGTGTGAATATCACGATAATCTGGACGCTAAACATGAGGGTGTGGATTTCCTGCGCATGACTGCGAGGGCCTATAATTACTGGAAAGCTAATCATGCCAATGAGCCTTTGGATCAGTGGTATAGCAAACATGGTAAAAGTCGACAAACTTTAACTCAGCAAGTAATCACCTGCAAAAAGAACCAAAAATATTTCAAACATTCTGCTTTATGGAATTTGCTAAATTTCAATGGCATACGTCCCAATTTCTTTAGTAATAAAGCTGAAAACAAGCGACGACTGCAACATCAAATTTCAGTGAATGAAGAAAGCATTGAAGCGCTTGAAAAAGAAATTGCCAAAATGAAAGATCTAGGCAAAGCAGAATCCCTGCAAAAGAAATTAAAACAATATCAATTGTTACAAAGAAACTTAAAGAGTTCTTTAGAGCAGGAAAATACAAAATCAGCAAAGCCAGCTCTGGAAAACATTATACAAAATTCTCCAGAGTTTATCCCTTATGTTGATGGTTATGTAGATATTCTCGCTGAAGAAAAAAAGGAACTATTAGAAGCGGACCAGTTCCCCATTGCCCAACCCAAGCCTGCGGTGATGGCCTCTGATTCCAGGGATACGGGCGAGTTCTTAGCTCCTGCTTTGGAAAAGAATAAAAGCCGCGTGCATTACGTCGATATTACCTCGGGAACCTCTCCCAGGGCGATGTTTATTGAGGAAAAATTTCGTGATCAAACGACTGGGGTTAAATTAACCGCCGTTGAGAAATCAGTTGCCCACGATCCAGAGTCCTTGTTTGAATATGCCTTGGTGATGGCAAGCCGTATGTTGCTCAGTCTAAATAAAGCACCTTCTTTGAAGGAACCTGTCCTACTTTTTGGTGGCGATAAAAAATTGCTGCCCTATTTATGGACTGCCTTAGTAGTTTTAGGTGAAAAATCAGCTCTTATGAAATTTGGCATCAAAGAGATTGCCATTGTTACCCCCTGTTTTTCCGCCGCACAAGAAATGCTAAACAAAAAAGAATTTAAGACAACATCCCTTCACGAAACGTTTTTTAAAGATCACGAAGATTTCGTCAATGCCAAAGCAAAGGAGCTGGATCATTTGCTGCGTTTGAAAGCGGATCCAGAAGCGCAGTTGAGTTTTCTGGGAGAAGGGCTTGCTCAAGCGACGCGACAGGCTTGGGGCGGTTAATCATTAGGATGAGAACTCAATTGTTTAAAAATTTGCTGAGTTCCGTGCAAAACACATCCACTTCTGTTTCAGTATTGTAATAATGTACGGAAGCACGAACGACAGCGGGTAAGTTTCGCTTAACCATATCCAGCCTGGAGTACTCTTGTAACGACAGAGACACATTCATTCGTTTCTTTCTCAAAAAATCTTGAATTTCCGCAGGAGATTTTTGCGTCGAACTAAAGCTGACAATTCCACATTGTTTCTGACCTAAATCATGAATTTTCACGCCTTTAAGATTCAGCAAGGTTTCGCGAAGCCGCTTGGCTAATTGCTGAATTCTAGCAAAAGTGGCTTCCAGATTTAGCGTCAACGCATATTGAATGGCTTCAGTTAAGCCAATTTTAGCAGCTACATTTTGTTCCCAAGTCTCAAAACGAAGGGCACTGGGTTCTAAAATATAGGCTTTATCGGAAATCCATTTAGCCGCATGGAGATCAACAAAGGGAGGACTGCACTGTTCAATAATGTTTCTGTTTGCATACAAAAAACCAGTGCCTCGGGGACCCCGTAAATACTTGCGACCTGTCGCACATAGAAAATCACAACCGATCTTCTTAACATCAATGGGCATTTGGCCAATGGACTGCGTGGCATCTAACAAAAAAGGAATCCTGGCTGCATTGGCGAGTTGCCCAACTTCTTCAGCCGGATTGACTAGCCCGCCTTGTGTCGGGACGTGTGTAATGGCAATCAATTTAACTTGCTTATTGATCTTCTTTGTTAAATCCGATACATCCAATTGACCACTGTCATCGTTTTCAATGACGTCAATGATGGCCCCGCTCTGCTTGGCTTGATGCAAAAAGGCTAGATAATTGCTGGCATATTCCGCCCTGGATGTTAATATCTTGTCTCCTGGATGAAATTTGAAGCTGTAAAAGGCCATATCCCAGGCTCGAGTTGCATTGTCCACAAATGCAATTTCCTCATGATCGCAATGAATCAACTGTGCAGCAACACGATAGAATTGTTTGAGCTTATCGGCAACGAGTGCCGCTGCTTCATAGCCTCCAACGTTTAATTCCAAGTCAAGATGGTTTTTAACCGCTTCAACAACTGTTTTCGTCGGTAATGCCGAGCCGGCATTATTAAAATGCAGAACTTGTAAGCATCCAGGCGTATCTTGTCTGAGTTGTTCGATGTTTAATTGGTTCATCAAAATAGCCTTGGCTAATGTATTCTTCGAAAGGATTGAGCAATATCTCGGCTTAAACGTGTAACATTTGAATTGACACTGCTGACTAATGATTCGACATTGATGATTTGAACCTTCTGACAATAATAAATGTTTTGTTTACTTATAAGATCATGGTCACTGTAAATGAGGTATTCAGCACGTAAAACACTATTTCCTTGAAAATCAATATCCAATTGAGTAATTTCAACCTGCAAGTGATAATTTGGTCTGAATTGATTGTCCCAGGGTAGGCTTTCAACGACTGCACCTGGAAGAAGAGTGCTGATATTGGTTTCAATGACTCTGCTAATGTTTTTGTTTAATGCTTCCGCCCATTGATGGAACTCCTCCATTTTCATGCGGTAAGGGGTAAAATGAATCATCAACTGTGGTCTTTCCACATAACCGGGGGTGCTGACTTCATCTATTCCAATGCGCAGTTCGCGATAGGGATGATGGTTTTCTTTGGCTGGGGGAATGGGGTTCAATACATAAAATTGAGCTTCTTTGCTCCGCCCGCAGCCCAAAAGGATAAAACAAAGACTGATTAATGCGACAAGTTTGCTCATGTTCACCGTTTACCTCGCAGCAAGGATTCCGGATAACGTGAAAGATAATCCGCCAAATTTTGAGTCGAATAAGCTGCATTGGATATTTGCTTCAAACTTAAATTGAGGTAGGCAATGACCCCAGGAACACTCTGATTTAAGTTTTGGGTGAACTGATCAATGCTTTGGGCCATTCTTTCTGCCGCTGCTATGCTGTCCCTTACCTCTTTTGAACGAACCAAGGCACTGATGTCTTCAAAAGTCTTTTTGGCAGCCTTTAACGCTTCATCCAGGGTTGTGTACTTTTCTATAGTATTTTGAGTTGGAAAGATTGGATAACCGTGATAGTAAGTTTGCTTAAATGTACGTGGGGATGAAGACTGAATCAATTCAACCTCAGCGACTCCGGTTATAAAATTGGGTTTGCTAATGTTGGCAACATATCCATTATTGATCAGGAGGTGAATGGGATCTTGGCTAAAGCCAAAGGTTTTCTCAACAAAGAATTGCACGTACACTGGAATACGAACTTGATTTCTTGCTTTGTTTTCTGTGATCTCAATCACCTTTACTTCACCAATTTTGACCCCTCGATAAGTTACAGGTGCGCTGGCTACCAAGCCTTTCAATGACCCCTTGAAAAACATGACAAAAGTTTGCACTTGCGAACGTTTATATTCTTCATAAAAAAAAGCGGCGCCCAGTAGCATCAAGCACAAGGCGCCTACTACAAAAACACCGACTAGAATGTAGAATCGTTCATGCCGCATTGTTATCCCTAAATCATAAAAGTAATGTACACACTGGCTATCACAAGCCAGAATGAACCTCGTGTCAAAATCCTGGAGACTGCTTTTCTCAGTGAGAGTTGCCTGATGGCAGCTTCATAATAATAATAGCCAGCTGTAAAACTCACAACGAGGCATAATATCAAAGTCTTAAACGCGCAATACATCAAATCAAATATTGTGGTTGAACTCGTTGCGTGGAGCAGGAATTCGTGAATACTGAAACCCAATACATGATGAAAGCTTAAATAAAAACTCAGTAAAATAACAGTGATGGCATAGGTGTATAACAGTAAAGAGGTTACATTCATTCCTGTAATAATTGGCCAGACATGATCTAAAATTACTTCTTCGGGAGTTTGTCTGTGCCTGCGCAGTCTGGTGTTAATTAGGTGTAGGGCCGCTTGCACGCAGAGAATAAAGCCCAAAATAAGAGGAAGTACTTCATGAGTAATGACATTCTGGGCAACCGGTAATGCCTTGTGATGCAAGTGAAAGGGGGCGAGGAGATAGTAGGCGGTTTGTGAAACTGAAAGACCAATTAATGCGCAAAGTAGCATCAGTGGAAGTACTAATCGCGCTCCAGAATAATACATAATTTCAACCATATTATTCCAGGTAATGGAAAGCTCTCCAAATAACACATCTTTTAAGCTATGAAATAAATGGCCAAAAAAACGAAAAACCAGAACTTGAGAATGAAGAAATTTTACAATGTGTAGGCCCAGGCGACGGAAGACATACATATTTAATCCTTTAAGAATACTGATGCTCGTTAGCATCGATTCTTCTTGTGCCGCTGAATAATCGGCTCTCTATGACCTAAATTCCTGAATTTACAGGATATCATGTTGATTGTTGAATTTATAGTTACAGCTCTTGATTAAAAAATACCCTAAATGGTCTTGTTTGGGGTATTATGTCCTATATTTACATATGTTAAGCAGTTTTGTATTAGGTGTATCCATGAGCGTGCTTTTTGATCAGGCTTGCAAAGCATTGGATGAGGATCCCAAGTCTCTTAATGAGTTTTTGAGTGAAACCACTTTCAGCAAAGTAGAAAAACAGACCCTGTGCTTAATTGCGGTCAAGGGCTATTGGCCAAACATCTATACTATTCCTGAAGAGTTAATTTACGATGACTTAATCATCGCCTGCCTCGAGCAGTCGTTTAGTTACGTTGAAGAAATGTCACCTGGGCATTTGACTCCTAAAATTATAGATGTGGTTAAGGAAAGGGTGCAAGAACTTGAGTTTCTTCCCTATTGGCTGCGGACGCCGGACATTTGTTTGAATGCTGTTAAAAAAAATTGGCAAAATGTTTCCATGGTACCGGGAGGCATGCTTTATGAAGAAGTTCATATTGAAGCCGTGAACAAAAACTGGCGGGCCTTTTTCTATTTAAAACAGGAAGCAAAGGATAATCCTTTAGTAATTGCCGCCTTCAAACAAAGCTGGACTCAGTTGAATTTGGTACTTCCAGAACCTTTTTCACCGCAAAATATACATTCATTTGCCATTGAACAGGATGCAAGCTTGCTGGAGTGGATACCGCCTGAATTTTGCAACCCTGAATTATTTATTCATGCAGTAAAGAAAAACCCTGAACACCTGAGATATGTGCCAAGAGGGATGATGTTTAAGGTCGGTGTGGAGTGGGTTAAAAGTGAAGCAATAGCTATTGGGTATCTTCCCTCTGCCTTAAGGCAAAAAATAATTGATGCTATTGGCCCGGAAGAACTTCTTCTGAAGGACTTTATGGTTGCACCTTTGCTGTTTGAATACGAAGCCTATCATCTCATAATTGAACAACTCTTGGCGCGGTGCGAACATTTGGTAGTGACAAAACCTCAAGCCCTGCAAGAAGATGCCGAGATTCGCGATTCCTATCTTGTTTATGCCAATGCCTCAAAACGTGTAGGCAAGACTTTGCACGTAGATGTCAATTTTCTGTCAAACTGTCTGGATTTATTAGCGACCAATAAGAATTTAAACCTGGTTGTCTTAGGTCATGATCCGTTTTTTGTTGGACAAAGAAAACTGGGGGGCTTGTCAAATCTGGAAATTGTACAGACTCTGAAGTCTAATGCGAACATCAGTCGATTAACTTTACTGACTTGTAATTCTGCCAAGGCGAATTTACTGGACAAAGAAAAAGAAATTAATCAGCGGCTAATTGCAAGAAGAAGTCAGAACAAACCCTCGGGAGTGGTTGCACTCATACTGATGTCTTCTTTACCTGAAAACGGCCACTATGAAAAAATATATGAATCGCTAAATTGTGAGGAAATGTTTGTCTGGGTTCAGGAAACCAGCAATCAAGTGCTGTTGTTTCAAAATAAAAGAGGGGACCAACTCCAAAGAATACTGTCGGATGAAGAGAGTAAAAAATTGCAAAGGGCCATCTACCCCAATGGAAAGAAAATTCCATTTCCGAAAAAAGAAGGGACTTTGACTTGCATACGAGGACGTGAAGAGAAACTCTCACAAAAAGAGTACATTGCCTTAACCAGAATCATTACTCAGGAAAAACCCTACAGCAAGACTCATTCTGAATACCGAAACAATAAACTAATCTATTGCTTTTTTAATAATGTTCAAATCGATGAAGGGGAATATAAAAAATTAAAGCCCTGTCTTTTGAAGGACATCATTGATTTGCTGCATTTAGCGAAGCTTTCCCAAACCGTCCACGTAAAAGCTTATAACAATGTTTTACATGTGCATACTCAGGAAAAACGGTTCGTTTCTGCTGTAAAAACCGCCAACTATGAGAGGGATTACAAAGAAAAAAACCGTTCTCTTTTTTTTAGCGGAATAAAAGGTAGTGTAAACACCGATGCTTTGGACGCGGAAATGGATAAAATGGTTAACAAGATTCTAGAAAGAGCAGGAGATATTTCCCCGAACCCTTCTCAGGAGGAGGAGCCATCGCAGGTCAAAGCAATTACTTACAAAATTAAAGCAGAAAGAGGAACTTAGTAAAAGTTTTTGCTAAAATGTCTTTTTTTCTTAATAAATCGTTAAGTTTTCGCTGGCATCATTCCATTTTCTTTTGACTGAGCACTATATGGATTCTTTAGAAGTCGCTAACTTTCTTATACCAGGCTATCACATCTTGTCAGTTAAACGGAAAAATGCCTTTATAACAAGCGAAGCTGGAAAGAAATTTACTGAGGCTGTGCAAAACATTACGGACGTCTGGAAGCGATACAAAGATTCCAGTCCCTGGTGGCGCCCCTTTATAGTTGACATCGAAACGGATTTAAAAAGAATTAAAGAAAATGCGGAAGCCACTCGAGCGGCATTGTTAGAACTAATAAAAGACAGCCCGGAATATCGAGAGGTTGTCGCTCAAATTTATCTCAAAGTATTGCCGCAAATTTGTCCAAATTTTGGCTTGCTAAACAGGGAAGAGCAATTGCAGCTTTCAAGGATGGATATATGCGAATCTTTGCAGCAGCTAGTTATCATTGAACAGCAAATTGGTGAAGTCAAATCTGAAATGTTCCAGCAGCAGGGAATGTATAGCCGTAGCTCTGAATCCTTGTTAGACAAACTTGAAGAGCTTCAACAGAAAAAAACAAGGTTCACTCATCATTGGCGAGAAATGTTTGCCACTTGTGAAGAAACAAGAGCATTGAGAGCGAGCATCGCTGAACAGCTTGAAAGAAAAAGAATTCTGAGTGCGGAAAAAAGAAAACAGCGTCTACAAACCCGTGCAGGAAAATTGGCAAAATTCTTTACATCCCGGGCCTCAGAGCAGTTAAGTACCCAGTTAATACAAGGTTATTCCAATGAATTGGAAAAACAACAGCCTAATTTCCGGGAACTGGAAAAGGAAGTTCTTGGTAACTTTATATTCCGCATTTTTCAGGATTCAACCAACCTGCCGTTTAATTATCTGGACCTCGAAGATTTGAATTTGCTGGTAGCCTACAGCTTGGCTGAACAGGTGCTAACTGATTTTGAGGCAAGATCGGGTGGAAAATTTAATCTCGATGGATGGTTAGAGTACTATGCACAGGAACTAAATAGAGTTTTGGAAGAGTCACTGAAAGGACGAAGGGTTTTGCGCTGGAAAAAATTGCAAACGGTGGCTCAGGGGCAAACAGAAATTCTTGGATCATTGTCTTATCTTTTTAAAAATGGAGCGACCGAACGATTTAAAGAGTTCATGAACAGACTGAGTGATGCCCATGCTTTCATTCAAGCTACAGGGTTTTCCACACAAAATGAGAGTTCATTTCTGGCAATTTTAGATCTTTATAACTATGGTCGCACCGCGAATCAAATTAAAGAAGGCAAAGATATTTTAACGAGCCTACTCAGTCCTTTTCGGCCTTTGTATGAGGAATATTACAACATTGCTCATTACGAGAAAGACCCCGTTTTGAAGATAGTAAGAACGGTTATGCCTCTAATCATCGTTTCTTTAATGATTGTGCTGGTTGCGGCATTGCTGTCTTCAATTGTCATTCCTGAAATTGCTTTTATTGTGATTTTAATTCCCACCATACTCCTTGGTTTAGCCCTGGCCAGTAAGTATGTGACGGTTAAGGAGGGCCTCTATAAGGAAGTGAGAGAGTCCTACTATGGTGGTGCTTTTGAAATTCCTGAATATCAAGTGAATGCGCGAATGATTCATAGTTTTGGTGGGGAAGAACCGGCAAAAACTGTTCGTAAAATTTACATTCAGGAGTTGCAACGTTGCGATGCCCTTGAGCGCTCTTTTCATGAGCGCCATGGCTTGCTGACGAACGATGAGCTAGAAGCCCGAAAAGCCAATTTGCTTTTAAGGCACACTTTGGCACTGGAATGGTATGATATTCATGATAATGTGGATAGCCTAGGTTGCGACAAAGTACCGCAAATTGCGTTTAACCGTCTCTTGGAGATAGGTAGACGTGATTATCAGAATTTCGAGGATGCTTTAGCTGAGGAGTTCCCGAAACTTCACCAACAAGTCAGAGACATTATTAGAGAGATAAAAGAAAGCTTATCTTCTGAAGAAGCCTCCCGAGAACAAGAAGAACGACCACAGGAAGAAGCCCCAGTGACCAGTGCCGGCACTCAGGAAACTACTCGGATGAATCATTTCAGAAGCAATTATGCGCCAACTTTATTCAAGCCTGTGAAATCGCTGGCATGTCATGAAAGGCTTAAAACTCTTGTTGCTTCTGCAGAAACGGTTGGTATGGCCATCTAGATGTGCAGCAGCTGGGATTCCTGCGTTGGCATGGGTTCCATTTGAATTAAAGTCTGTCTTATCCCCACCTCCGTGCAAGGCTTAGGGGATTTCCCTTTTATGCTTGGGTTATTTTCTGGCTGCGCCGCCTTTTGCGAAGAAGGGTTCGAGTTAGACAGTTGGGATAAGGCCGGTGAGACTTGAGGCTCGATTCTATGGTCCTTTTCATACTCTTGTTTAATGAATCTTAATTCCTCTTGTAAGATAGCTCTCGCCCTGGATTCATTCGCCTTTAAGAAAAAGCGTTTAAGAGTATAAACCAGACAAATTGCGCTGACTGCTGCAATCGTTAGAATCAATCCAGGGGGCAAAAAACACCAGGCAGCCATAATGCCAAGCAACAAGAGGGAAGAGGCTAGATTAATTAGCAAAGCATTTCTATGTTTATTAAATCCATACACGTGTCGTGCATAGGCTTGATGCTCGAGCATTTTGGTGCTTTCGTGAATTTTAAGGCGATTGTGAAACCTGAAATACTCTTGGCCAATATTAAACAGTTCTTTAATAACATCCATCCCGGAGGCCATAACGGATAATACAGCGACTAAGGGTGGCATTGGAGCTGCAATCATTATCCATAGAACATAAGCTGCACAATTAATACCCGCCCCAAGCAATAAAAAGATACTGTCCTGGTTTCTTTTGAACAATTTCCGCTTGGAATCGGTTTGGTTTTGCACCAAAAGAAAAACAGTGCTCAGGACGGTAAATGAGAATCCTAAAACAGGTAAACCAATAACTGAGGTTAATATTTCTTCAAGCCATTGCAGTAGGGGGGCAAGCGGAGGTGAAAATAGAAGGGCGGCTAAGACAATAATTCCTCCAATTGCTGCAAGTAACCAGGGCAGAAACCTTTTCCATGTTTTTCTTTTTATTAACTCCAAGATGTAGTCAATCTGTGGATGACCCTCGCGATTGAGTTTCTGTAAAAGCTTGTACATGCTCAAACTGAGATATTGCTGCCATTGAGCCTCAGGTATGTTTAAATTTCTGAGTATATCTTTAGTTTTTCTTTCAAGCTCAGGATTTTTAAGAATAATAATATGGTGATAATTGCGTTTTAACTCATAAGATCTTTCGCTGTAATATTCAAAGTGGGCTTTGAGGAGATGTGAATCAGCCCCGCTTAAATATTCCAGAATACAGCTCAAATCGTCGCTTAAAGTAGCCAATTTAAAACTTTGCCAAGTGAAATGCCGCAATTATAGAAAGACAAACTTAATGAATTATTAAGAAATTTCAATGCTGTATCATTTTATCGAACAGCTGAGCCACTATTTAACCAATTCTTTTAAAGTTTGCAAGTGGTCGGCTTCATGGGCGGGCTTATCCCAACGAATACGGTTAATGCGTGGGAAACGCAAGGCCACTCCCGATTTATGGCGGCTAGACCAGTTCACGGCATCAAAAGCAATCTCGAAAACCAAAGCTTTTTCAACTTCGCGAACAGAACCGAATTTTTGCAAGGTATGATGGCGAATCCATTTATCCAATTGATACAGTTCTTCATCTGTAAATCCAAAATAGGCTTTGCCGATGGGTAGAAGCATTCCATCCTGCCATAAACCAAAAGTGTAATCCGAGTAGAATGAAGAACGCTTTCCATGACCTCTTTGAGCATACATTAAAACCGCATCGATTAAATGCGGATCACGCTTCCATTTATACCACTGGCCTACAGGTCTACCCGCTATGTATGCACTGTCTTTACGTTTTAACATAAGTCCTTCAACGGCAATGTGTTGTTGGGCAAGGACAGTCTCCTTTAACTGCATAAGGCTTTGACTTTGCTCATAGGGGAGGAGCTCTGAAAGCATCATATTGCCGGGATTCGCCGCTGCGAACCAGATTTCTAGATGCTTACGTCGCTCTCTAAGAGGCAAAGCTCGCAAATCCTGTCCATTTAATTTAAGAATGTCATACAAGATAATAGCTGCCGGTTGTTCCTCTAATAATTTTTTACTCGGCTTTTTGCGATTTAATCGTTTTTGCAAATCATTAAAGCTGCCAATGGCATCCGCTCCCTGGATGACCAGTTCCCCATCCAAAACAATTTGACTATTGACCTCAGCTAAAGCATCAGGAAAAGAACCGCTAATCTCATCTCCGGTTCGAGAATATAAAGCCTTTCCTTGGGGAGTAGAGACGACTTGCACGCGAATGCCATCATACTTGTGTTCAACAAAAAATTTATCGGGAGTGATAAGCGCCAAATCTTTTTCCTTGAGTGGATGGGACAACATGACGGGGTGAAAAGAAGGGGTTAAGGAAGTATTGGGAAGGGTTTGCTTCCCTTCCAGCCAGGCAAATAATTCAATATAAGGAGGTTTTAAACTGTGCCAAACGTGTTCAATTTCCTTGAGGTCTGTTTGCCCATATTGAGCCAAGGCCTTTTTTAGAAAACGTGCTGATACTCCTATTCGAAGGCTACCTGTCCCTAGTTTCAACAAAGTCCAGCGTTCTATCGCATTGCTGCAATTGAGCAATTCAATTAAGTAGGTCGCCATAGAATTAGGGGGTAATCGTGCAAAGCTATGAATTATTTCACTTAAGCTGGGTAAATGGTGAGATTTAAAATCAGGCTCAGGCCAAAGAAGGGCGATTGTTTCGGATAAATCGCCGACGTAATCGCAGGAAAGTCCAAAAAGGTAGGGATCAATTCGCCCATCAATGAGCTCACGAATCAGTGAACGTTTAAAAGTGGGGAATTCTAAAGTATCGGCCAAAATGGCTACTGCATACCCTCGCTCCGGATCAGGGGTCGTTCTGAAAAATTCTTGTAATAAATCAAGCTTAGCTAAATGGCTGTAAGTAAAATAGAGACGATCCAATAAAATGGCAAACTCCTTCATTTCAATCTTCGTCCTCTTCATAACCGAGCAAATGCAAAGCCTTAGCCCGGTAACCTTTTCGTTGAGTCTGATAGACTAATGCTTCTTCCAAACCATGGGTTATCCAAATTTCCTGGGGGGCAATGTCGTCAATAGTCTGCAACAATTGGGGCCAATCAGCATGGTCGGAAATAATAAGGGGTAAGTCGACGTTTTTTTGCTTGGCACGTGCTCGAATCTGCATCCATCCGGAGGCATAAGCCTTAATCACTTCCCCAAAACGTCTTGTCCAACGATCATGCAATGCATTCGGTGGACAAAGAATGATTTTACCAGCTGACTCTTTGGCATTTAGAACATTGGCAGGTCTTAAATCTCCCAACTCAATACCAAGGGATTCATACAGCTCACACATTTTGATTAGAGCTCCATGCAGGTAAATAGGTTCTGTGTAATTGAGCAGGCGAAGGGATTTTATCAACCTTTGACATTTGCCAAGAGGGTATACAGCAATCAAATGTCCTATAGGAAAGTCATTCAGCGATTGAAATAACTTTGCTAGTTCATCTTCAATAGCAGGCTGCACGAAAATTGGTAAAGCAAAAGTCGCCTCGCTGATAAAAACATCACAGGGCATTGTTTCAAATTCCGTGCAGGTCGGATCAAACCGACGTTTGTAATCGCCAGAGTAAATGACGCGATTACCTAAATAATCCATTACAATTTGAGCGCTGCCAAGAACATGTCCGGCAGGAAGAAAGGAAATCTGGACCTGATTAATGGTCAAGGGTTGGCGATAGGGCAGGCTTTGTCCTTGCTCGAAACAGTTTTCTCCATATCGCAACCGCATAATCGCAAGGCTTTCACGGGTTGCCAAGATTTTTTTATGCCCGGGTCGCCCATGATCGCTATGAGCATGACTTATGATGGCAGTATGAACGGGGCTAAGGGGGTCAATATAGAAATCTCCGGGGATGCAATAAAGACCCTCGGATTTAATGGCAAACCATTGATGTGCTTTTAACATAAGCAGTTTACAAAGCCTTTACAGGATTAATCAGTTTAATGTTGCCATGCGCTTTCATTTTTTTCCTCATAATCATCCAGAGCCTTAATTAATCCCAGCAATACTTCAGCACTGGTTTCAAACATCGCTTTACACTGGGGGTCATTAATTTTTTTAATGTCTTCGCGAAGATGATCCACGTTTTCTTTAAAGCGTTGGCGCATGTTATGGATGTGATGAATGGGATTTGAGGTGTCCATAATGCCTCCTGCCAGAATTATTACTTTTATTAATTATAGTACTGAGGATTTTGGACTTGGAAACAGCTAATTTCTTTTTAGTAATTTTTGTAAATCCGGCCAGCGATAGCTATTGATGACATCATGGGCTTCAAGCCAGCCTCGACGCCCTTGAAAAATGCCCATTTGCATAAAATTTAATTCATGAGTACTGTGAGCGTCACTGGAAATGGCTATCTTTACCCCTCTAATTTTTGCTAATTTACAGTACACATCATTAATATCCAGACGATAGGGTTGCGCATTTAATTCTATAAAACAACCATTCTCCTTGGCGGCACAAAAAATTCGTTCAAAATCAATTGAATAAGGAGGGCGTGACTTAATTAAACGACCCGTGGCATGCCCCAAAATATTAAAATAGGGGTTGTCCATTGCTCTTAAAATCCGTTCGGTTTGTTTTTGCTCGTTGAGGCGAAACAGCGAATGAATAGAGCAGACAACGACATCAAGCTCCTTCAGCACATTGTTGGATAAATCCAGTGAACCGTCCTCAAGAATATCCACTTCAATGGATTTAAGAATCAGAAAACCATTCATTTTATGATTTAAGCGATCAATTTGGCGAATTTGCGCAAGCAAACGCTTTTCATCAAGACCATTGGTCATAGCCAGTCGTTTGGAGTGATCAGTGATGGCTAAGTACTCATAGCCGCGTTCAAACGCTGCGTTGGCCATGGCTTCCAGGCTTTCCTTGCCATCCGTTTCATTGGTATGGGAGTGTAAATCCCCCTTAATGTCTGCTAATTCGATCAAGCTGGGCAGATTGAGTGTTTTTGCCGCGTCAATTTCATGCAGTCCTTCGCGAAGCTCAGGTTCAATATAGGGTAAATTTAAATGCTTATAGATCTCTGCCTCTGTTTTTTGGGCGACTGCTTTCCCTGCTTTGAAAAGTCCTTGTGGATTTAAATTAAATGTTTGCTCTTTTGCGAGTTTCTCCAATTGTCTCAAGTGATGAGAATTACCTGTTGCATACAATAAATTGGCACCTAGAAGATCAAGTCCCGCAAAGTTAAAGATGGCATTTATACCGCACCAAAGGTTGACTTTGATGCAGTTTTTTTCCCGTGAAAGAAGATGAATCACTTGTGGAAAATTCAATATTTCCTCAATGACTCCTTCAGCCTGTTGGCTGCAGATGATAAAATGTAGCTGTTCAACCACTTCACAGCGGCGGCGAAAATCGCCGCAGCAGAGGACAAAATCAACTTCTTTGAGACTCAACAAACGGTCCTGCAGCAAAGTTACCACAGGAAGGGCATGATATAATCTTAGGAACTGCTTAGGATTTACCGGATTTTTTAGGTAATTTTTTATACGCTCGATGATCGCTTGGCTAAGCCAGGCCAATTCATTTAATCGACCTTCTTTAAAAGCGCTGAGCAACTCTTCGGCGCTATAAATGTTAAATTTTTTGTTCAGGATTTCGACTCTTTTTTTGCCTAATCCTGGAAGACTTGGGAGTTCATTAATGTTTTTGGTTGCTTGCTCTTTTAAACGTGGAAGTGTATTTTCAAAAAAAATTTGTTTGATGACAGAAGCAATTCCTTCACCTATCCAGGGAATGGACGTGAGTTTGAAGTTTTCATTGCTAAGCAGTTCAGACAGGTTGCTGGATAAAGCCATCACGGAGCGAGCCGCTCGACGATAGGCGCGAACTCGATAAGGGTTACTGCCAGAGGCTTCCAACAAATCGGAATATTGATACAGTTTTTCAGCGATTTCCTTATTGGTCTTATCCATGGCGATTGTTTATGAGATAACTCTCCTATAAGTATAATACTCACATCATTTTGCCTCAGGGTTTTCAGGTGGGTAATAAATTTGGATTGGGCGATGATTGCGATTGACCACAGCAAACGAAGTCAGTTTATGCTTGTTAGCGGTATTTTCATTCATAATGTGGTAAACCGGAATATGGCGAATTATTTCTGCATCGGCTATTAAAGACCGGTGGCAGCGCCAAGGAACCGCCTCGGCGCACATTATGGCAGGTGTTTTACTATCGGCTATCAAGGTATTTAATTCTTTGAGGGCAGCAAAAAATTCCTTGGTTTGCATGTAATCGGCATATCCTCTAAAACTGGCGTTGTGCCAACCTGTATTGATTGAATTTTTGCTGCCAGGACGCAAACCACCAAGGTTAAGCATATGGGTATATTGGATTCCTACTTTCCTCAGGGAGGATGCAAGTTCGTTTTTATTAAACCATGGCACATGTCGCGATTTCGGAACAGTGCGTACGTCCACTAAATGACTGATTTCATAACTCTGCAGGAGTTTAAGGAATTCATCCAGTGTTCGATTCGAATGACCAATGCTGTAAAGTCGTTTACTCATGGCAAATTTCCCTAAATTGCATCCCAGCTGATGATTTCGGCTTGAGCCTAATTAGCGTTTGAGTTAATTCTTTCTCCAATAACAGCCTGTTTTTCTCCAACTAATTCAGCAACTTGAAGCAGGAATTCCCTCTGTTTTAACATTTCCATCCCTGATTATTATTAATCATATACGAAGTGGGTGAATAATAATCTATTTGATCTTAATTAAAACCATGCAAACATCAAATCAACCAAGCTGTTCTTAAGCATTGTCAAAAAATTGAAGCTATATTTAAAAGAGAAAAAATAGGAGAAGTCAGAGGGAAGAAATGCAATTGGAAGCTTTTCAATACCTGGATGGTAGCGGCTGGAGCCTTAAATCTTTTCCGGATCTGGATTCTGAGAATACTCTGATCCTTGTTTTTGCCGCCCCAGAATTTGCCAGGAATGCAAAACCAATCCAAGAATTGCATCAGGCTTATCCAAAAGCAAAATTAATTGGTTGCTCAAGTGCTGGGGAAATTTTTGGACCCCATATATTTGATAAAAGCTTGTCGGTAGTCGTAATAAAATTTCAGCATACTGCAATTCAAATTGCAAAAGCCGAAGTAAAAACCATTGATGACTCCTTTTCTGCGGGGAAATCCATAACACAACAATTGATGGCTGATGATATAAAGAGCATTTTTGTTTTATCAGAAGGCTTAAACGTCAATGGCTCTGAGCTGGTTAATGGTTTAAATGCACCTTTTAACAGTGGAGAAAAACCGCTCATTACTGGAGGATTGGCTGGGGACGGCAGCCGTTTTAAAGACACCTGGACCATTTTTAATGGTGAACTCTTTAGCAATCATGTCGTTGCTGTAGCATTTTATGGCTCGCGTATTCACGTCGGCCATGGTTCGAAAGGCGGTTGGGATATTTTTGGCCCTGCCAGGAGAATTACTCGTTCTGAACGAAATATTCTTTATGAACTCGACAGTCAACCCGCCTTGGCATTATACAAAGAATATCTTGGGGAACGCGCTTCCGAATTGCCGGCGTCAGGACTTCTCTATCCTTTAGCAATTCAGGATATGAACAGCGAGGACAGAGTGTCCCTGGTGAGAACCATTTTAGGGATTGATGAGGAAAAACAAGCGCTTATTTTTGCCGGCGATATACCCACTGGTTATTACGCAAAACTAATGAGGGCCAATTTTGATAGACTCATCACAAGCGCTAATGAAGCTGGCGAGCTGGCGACTGAAAGCTTATTAGATGTTGATGAAAATGAAAAAAAACCATTTCTGGCTCTAAGCATTAGTTGCGTCGGGCGACGTCTGCTTTTGGGTGAGCGCACTGAGGAAGAAACAGAATCAACATTGGAAGCCCTTCCTTCAAAAGCTATCCAAGTGGGTTTTTATTCTTATGGAGAATTGTCTCCTTACGGTTTGGGAGATTGCAAACTGCATAACCAGACTATGACATTAACGACCTATTTTGAATCTTAGAAGAAAGCAATGGAAAACCAATATCATAAACTTCTACTCAGGCAGCTTGCCCGGGCTGAAACAAAACCTGATGAACTGCCTGACAGTTTAGACAAATGGCAGGCTTTTCTTTTTAGGATTAACAAAACTTATCAAGAGGCTGATCAGGAGCGTTACCTGCTTGAGCGGTCAATGGAAATATCATCTCGAGAAATGATGGTTTTGAATGAGAAACTGGAGCGTGCCCAACATGTGGCTCGCCTTTGTTACTGGCTTTACTCATCTGAACATGATGAGATTATCTGGTCCAGGGAAATCCATAGTTTAATTAAACTGGATTCAATGAAGACGCAAACGTTTGTCGAATTTTTAAAATTAGTACATCCGGATGATAGGGCAAAATTGCAAAAATTAGTCATTAAGGCATTAAGGGACAGGGTTAACTATACCTATGAAATGCGCTTGCTGGATACTTCCGGGCAATATCAGTGGTTTCGGACCATTGCAGAATGCCAGGGTGAGGGTAACCAATTATCAGGGGTATTAATCGACATTGATCGCGATAAGAAAAATGAAGAAAAAATTAAGGAATTAAGTCAGAAATTATTGATGACAGCCCATCGAGCAGGCATGTCGGAAATTGCCACTTCCGTCTTGCATAACATTGGCAATATTTTAAACAGCCTAAACATCTCCTTAAATATGCTTAAGGATAGTTTCCTCGAATCTTATTACTTAAAGTTGTTCAAAGTCATTGAAATGATTCGAAACAATCAACAAAACCTAGTGCAATTCTTGATGGAAGATCCTAAAGGGAAACTTATAGCAGAATACTTAATTGCCTTAGGTGAGGTGCTGGTAAAGGAGCGAAATAAAAATCTTGAAGAACTAACCAGCATTGAAGACGACTTGCAACACATTAAAGATATTGTTTCGATGCAACAAACTTTCAGTGGCGTTTCCGGGGTAATTGAAAAAATTTACATACCGGAATTGATTGAAACCGCTCTGCAAATCACTGCTAATCCAGGTAAAGATAAATTAATTCATTTTGAAAAAAACTTCATGGTTTCTTAGTTTGTCTTTGCTGATAAATCGAAGTTGCTGCAGATTTTAGTCAATATTATCCAAAACGCTAAAGATGCCGTTCATGAATCAACCAATAAAGATAAAAAAATTAAATTCGAAGTGAAACCAGAGAGTAAAAGTCATATTAAAATTCAAATCAGTGACAATGGGATTGGAATTTCCCCTGAAAATCTTGAACGGATTTTTGCCTTCGGGTTTACCACAAAACCTCACGGCCATGGTTTTGGGTTACACAGCTGTGCTCTGGCTGCAAAAGAAATGAACGGTTCTTTAAAAGCGGACAGTAAGGGGCCGAAAGAGGGCGCTATATTCATCTTAACTTTGCCTGCTAAAACGAAATCTGGGAGGGTTTTGCATGAGTGAGCTCGCACTTAAAATCATGATCATTGATGACAATCCAGCCATACATCAGGATTTTATTAAGGTACTCACCGCATCTTCAGAATCCAAAGTCTTTAATGATTTGGATAAACAGTTATTTGGTGAAAACAATGAAACTGCTGAGCAGGATCTGCTACCCGAATTTGAGATTGATACAGCTGATCAAGGCAAAGAAGGTGTTGAGAAAATTAAAAATGCAGCTCAACAAGGTAAACCTTATGCCCTGGCTTTTGTAGACATCCGCATGCCTCCAGGCTGGGATGGCTTAGAGACCATTAAACATATGTGGGAGATTGATAAAGAGATTCAGGTTGTGATTTGCACCGCCTATTCGGATTACTCCTGGGAAGAAACAGTACAGAAGTTGGGTGTAAGTGATAATTTATTGGTTTTGAAAAAGCCTTTTGACAAAGTGGCTGTACGACAACTTGCCTGTGCCTTAACTCGTAAGTGGCTTTTAGCCAAAGAATCTAAAAAACACACCGAAGCTTTAAAACAAATTGTGGCTGAGCAAACCCAATCCCTAAAACAGTCTTTATCTTTGCTTCGTGCCACGATTGAATCTTCGACAGACGGTATTCTGGTGGTTGATTTAGAGCAAAACATCGTTGATTACAATAAGCAATTTACTAAAATCTGGGAAATACCCAAGGTTATTTTAAAAGCAAAAAAAGAAAATTTGCTTTTCGAATATATGTTGGAAAAATTAAGGGCACCAGAGGAATTCCAGGGGCTCGTTGACCGTTTGCATGAAAAGATCAATGAAAGCAGCATTCAGGTTGTAAAATTTCGACAAGATAAAATAATTGAATGTTATTCTCAGCCTCATCGCATCAACAAGATAACAGTAGGGCGGGTTTGGAGCTTTCGTGACATTACTGAACGCGCTTATCTTGAAAAGGAATTGGAGCATCAAGCTACTCATGACTCATTAACTGACCTACCGAATCGAGTGTTACTCCATGACCGCATCCATCACTCCATTGCAACTGCCTCACGACAACAAAATTGCTTTGCTATTTTATTTTTTGACCTGGATCGTTTTAAATTAATCAATGACAGTTTGGGTCATGAATTCGGCGATAAGGTGCTGCTTGATGTCGCAAAACGATTATCCAATTCTTTACGGGCACAAGATACTTTGGCAAGAATTGGAGGGGATGAATTTGTCATGCTTATTCCTGATTTGGCAAAGGGAGAAGATGTTGTCACCCTTGCCCAAAAAATAATTAATTCTTTCAGCGAACCTTTTTTGGTGGAAGGACATGAGTTTATCCTCACAACCAGCATGGGCATCAGTATTTATCCGAATGATGCCAGAGATAACAATAGTCTTTTGAAAAATGCTGATTTGGCGATGTATCAGGCTAAAGAGCAAGGAGGAAATCAGTTTAAGTTTTATACCCCCGAACTGAATCAGCTGAGCAATATGCAGCTCGAACGTGAATCAGAATTGCGCCACGCCATTGCCAATCAGGAATTTTTTTTAGTCTATCAGCCACAGTTTGATATGCAAACGCATCAATTGCTCGGTATGGAAGCATTAATTCGCTGGCAACATCCAAAAAAGGGAGTGATACTGCCCATGGAGTTTATTCCAATTGCAGAAGCCTCAGGGCTTATTATTCCGTTAGGGGAGTGGGTCATTCGTGAAGCTTGCCATCAGATGAGGAAGTGGCAGAAGAAAAGACTCCCTTATGGTCGAGTTGCGGTAAATGTAGCCACGCAGCAATTGCGTCAAGCCAATTTTGCCCAAACTGTAAAATCGATTTTGCAGGAACATCATTTAAATCCTGAATCGTTAGAAATAGAGGTGACCGAAAATGTAGTGATTACCAATCCTGATGTTCAAAGAATGATTCAGGAGCTGAATAAAATTGGCGTCAAGATTGTGCTGGATGACTTTGGTACCGGTACTTCTAGTTTAAATTATTTGAAACAAATTCACATTGATAGATTAAAGATAGATCAATCCTTCGTCAAAAATATCGCCCAATGCCGGAGTGATGAGGTGATCATTGAGGCCATTATTGCCATGTCTCGCAGTCTTAATTTCAAAGTTTTAGCTGAGGGGGTAGAAAAAAAACAGCAAATGAAATATCTGAAAAATCACCGCTGCGATGAGGTTCAAGGTTATTTTTTAAGTAAACCACTTCCATTAGGCCAGATAGAAAAACTGCTGAAAGACATCGCTTCTGATAAAAATAAAGTGAATAATAGTAAACATTCTCCCAAGTTAAATGATGATTGATGAATTACCCCATCCTGGAAACTGTTCTCATTGTCCTTTTAACTGTTCTTTTAGTGAATATTGCTTTCCGTTTATTTCGGTTACCTTTAATCCTGGGTTATCTGGTGGTGGGTATTTTAGTGGGTCCTCACTCATTTGGCTGGATTCCTGATTCAAAAGCCATTAATTCTCTGTCTGAATTTGGTGTCGTATTTCTAATGTTTACGGTGGGTTTGGAATTTTCCTTTACCAAGCTGCTGGCTTTAAAATATGCGGTGTTTGTTCTCGGTGTTTTGCAGGTTTTACTAAGCATTCTCATCACTGCTGCAATTGGTTTAGGATTAACTTTATCCTTCATGCAATCCATTGCCCTAGGTTGCGTGGTAGCCATGTCTTCCACTGCTTTGGTGGTAAAATTACTTAATGAAGATTTTCAGATTCATACCAAGTACGGTTCAACAGCTATAGGTATTTTATTATTTCAGGATTTGGCTGTAATCCCAATTTTGGTCATCATTTCCAGCCTGACAAGTCATTATTTGGGAGCCCTATACTATTTTCTGCTCATAGCTCTGGGCAAAGCTGTAATTGCCATTGCGGTTATCCTTAGTATTGGCCGTTGGTTGTTAAGACCCTTATTTCATACGATTGCGGCTACCCGCATGACTGAGTTGTTTAGTTTAAGTGTATTGTTTGTCGCCATTGGTTCAGCATGGATTACTGCCAGGTTAGGCATGACTTTAGCTCTGGGTGCTTTTCTAAGTGGCCTTATGTTGGGTGAAACGCAATTTCGCCATCAAATTAAGCAGGAAATTCGTCCGTTTCGCGATGTGCTTTTAGGTTTATTTTTTGTTTCCATTGGCATGTTGGCTGACTTAAGAAACTGGATTGATGCGTGGTTTTGGATTGTGCTGCTGCTGTCTGCCTTGATGTTCGGTAAGACCATGCTAGTTGTTTTATTATGCCGTCTATCCGGTTTCGATGGGTACAATGCAATACGTACAGGAATTGTTTTAGGGCAGGGAGGGGAGTTTGGCTTTGCAATATTGAGCCTGGCTTTGACAAGTCATCTGCTTCCAGTGGATTATGGTCAAGTGGTGCTTGCTTCTTTGATCATTTCTTTCGCCTTCGCTCCTTTTATGATTCGCCACAACCAACAGATAGCCCAATGGTTTTTACCGAGCGCTTCCGCCTGGAATCAAGAAGAAACTGGTTATGAACTTAAACAACTCACCGCAAAGCTAAATAACCATGTGATTATTTGTGGTTTTGGGCGTGTGGGGCAAAATTTAGCTTATTTTTTAAATCGAATGGGTATCCCTTATGTGGCTTTCGATTTGGATCCAAGCATCGTTCACAATGCCACACTAGCGGGAGAATCAGTCATTTATGGCAACGTCACCCATCCTGAGCTTCTCACTGCAGCACAACCACAAAAAGCGGCGGCTGTGGTCATCAGTTTTGATGACGTGCAAACCTCTCTAAACCTCTTGCATCAGCTAAAGCAGTTCAAAATACCTATCTTAGTCAGATGCAAGGACGAAGCGGAATTTGCAATACTACGCGACAAGGGAGCTACACGAATTGTTACGGAAGTGTTTGAAGAAAGCCTGACATTGGTGAATTACCTGCTGCAAATTCTGCACATACCAAAAGAAAAAATTCAGCATGTCATTCAGCATGCGCGTGCAAATAATTATAAAATTATGTCCCACTTTTACCCAGGTTCATTTTTAAATGAGATGGGGGGCGGATTAATCTATGAGCATTTACGACCAGTATATCTTCCTGAACAAGCTTATGCCATTGCTCGGAGCATTGATGAATTGAATTTATCTAAAATAGAGGTTGTTGCGATCCGTCGAGAAAACCTTCACTTAAAGCCACAGTCAGACACAAGACTGCAAGCGGGGGATACATTAATCTTATACGGTTTACCAGATTATCTTGATGAAGCCGAAGCGATTCTTTTGCAAGGCTAATTCCAAATGACAGATTTGACAAGCGGATTGGCAACCGTTACAAATGGAAAATAACATTTTAAGTCGGCAATTATGGAATATAAAGATTACTACAAAATAATGGGACTTGATCGTAATGCCAGTCAAGAAGACATCAAGCGGGCTTATCGCAAATTGGCGCGCAAATATCATCCTGATGTCAGCAAAGAAGTAGGTGCCGAAGAAAAATTTAAAGAATTGGGTGAGGCCTATGAAGTATTGAAAGACAAGGAAAAGCGCGCCAAATATGATCGTTATGGACAATATTGGCAGCAACAAGGACAAGCTCGCCAGAGCCCTCCGGGCCAAGAACAGTATCAACAGTTTCATCCTGAAGATATGGCAGGTTTTGAGGATTTCTTAAATAGCATTTTTCGTGAGCGCTTTCATCAGGATAACACTTCTTCATTTTTTGATCAGGGAGAAGACATACATGCCAAGATTAATATCAATTTAGAAGACAGTTATCATGGCGCGGAGAAGACTCTGCAGCTGCAAACTCCTGTCGTGGACCAACGGGGCCAAGTACATTATGAACCGCGTGTCGTAAAAATAAAAATACCGAAAGGAATCGGCAATAAACAACAAATTCGATTAAAGGGCCAGGGTGGAAAAGGTCCCCACCAATCAGGTGATTTATACATTGAAGTGAACTTCAATCACCACCCTTGGTTTCATCTGCATAAGAAAGATATTCATTTGCAGCTACCGATTTCTCCCTGGGAAGCCGCTTTAGGGACTACGGTCAAGGTTCCAACCCTGGGTGGAGTGGTTAATTTAAAAATTCCGAAACTTTCACAGTCCGGTAAAAAAATGAGGTTAAAAGGTCGAGGGTTACCAGGTAACCCACCCGGAGATCAATACATTATATTGCAGATAGTAATTGAGCAAGTTGAAAATGAGCAGGCAAATCAGCTCTATGAACAATTGGCTTCTGTGAGTAAATTTAATCCAAGGGCGCATTTGGGAGTAAGTAATGACTAGGGAAAATAAAGAGTCAGGGGTTTTAGAAGGTGAGGATTTTTTCTACTTGTCATTACAACAAGTTAGTTGTTCTTTTGGAGTTTCCGAAAAAATAATTTTTGATATCCTTGATGAAGGAATTGTCGAAACTCAATTCAATGAAAACAAGGAGTTGCAATTTGATAGTGAAGCCATTGGCAGAATCCGCATGGTTTTGCGTTTGCATCAGGACTTAGGGGTGAACTTCCCTGGTGCTGCTTTAGCGTTGCAATTGCTGCAAGAAATTGAACGTTTGGAAAATTTACTTAGTCAGAAATAGGAGAAATAATGAGAAAACATGTGCAAATCGTGCTACTTGCTTTAATTGGTCTTATTTTGGTGGGCTGCAGCTTTACTAATGGCAGACCTGTTTTTACTCCCCGTCTTTCTGATGACGCCATTACAACATCAGTGCATCAAGCTTTTGTGAATAATCGAATTTTGAGCGATGCTCCTGTCCATGTTGAAACTCATCAAGGAAACGTTGTGTTAAGCGGTTATGTAAAAACGATCCGTCAAAGCGACACAGCCGCTGATGTAGCTGCTAAAGTTCCAGGTGTCAAATTCGTGCAAAATAATATCATCGTTAGAAAATAACTAAATTGAAATTGCATATTTTCGCAGTTCGTTCAGTTTATTCCGTAAAATTTGCGGAATAAACTGCACTGAAATTGGATGTATTATTTCTTTTTAGCAACAACTTTGAAGTGTACTTTCACATCGTCCTTCACTTCTTCAGTACTGGCCCAATCTCCTTGGCCTACTCCAAAAGTACTACGCTTTATGGTGGTATCTCCTTCTACAGTGGCTTTGTCGCCTGACAGTTGTTCCAGTTTAAAAGTTAATTTGACTGGGGCAGATTTATCGCGAATGTTTAACATGCCATCGGCTTCATAAACATTCTGCCCCAGTTTATTAAATTGATTTGCCTTAAATTCTGCTTTAGGGAACTTGGCTATGTTAAACCAATCTGCTGTTACCAAGGTGTCTTTTAGCTCGGCGTAAGAGGTGAATAAAGACGCCATATCTACAATAATATCTATACTTCCGGTTTTATAATCATCAGGATCAGCTATAATTTTTCCTGAAAATCGCTTAAATTCCCCCGAGACAGGAGCATTATTCTGTACTGCGGTAAAGGTCAATTTGCTTTCGGAAGGAATGATTTCCCACTCCGACAGCGCCGCATGACTGAAGAAAGAGTGCATGAAGAAGATAGAAAAAAGAAAACATTTCATTAGTTTATTTGTATTCATTAAAGCATTCTCCGTAAAATATCGTCTTTATCTATAAAATGATGCTTAAGAGCTGCTGCCGTATGTAAAACAATAAACGCGATTAAGCCATAAGCCAGATACTCATGAATTTCCTCAAATAAGGCCCTGGCGTTTTCATCGGGGGCAAGCAGATTGGGTAAAGTGAACAAACCAAAGAATGAAGCTGGTAATCCAGCCGCTGAAGTGATAGCCCACCCGCTTAAAGGCAAGGCCAACATGAAGACATAAAAAACCCAATGAACCGTTTTGGCTGCAATTCTCTCCCAAGTGGGCAAAAGAAGGCCTGGAGGAACATTCATTAAACGCCAAAATATTCTGATAATGGCTAATCCCAGCACTAAAAAACCATATTCCTTATGCCACCCATACCATTTTAGCTTTTGCAGGCTTATCGGCAGGTTTGTCATGTAAAAACCCATGATTAACAAAGCGATTATTAAGCCAGCAATCAGCCAGTGAAGGCTGATGCTAACCAGGCCATACCGCTCATTGCTGTTTCGGAGTTTCATGATTTTGCATCGATTGATTGTTAGTGTCGTCCGCCTTGTAAGCTTCCGCCTGAATATCTATATCCACTTCATCACCCAAATTGGGTAAAAAAGCACGCATGCCAAAATCGGAACGCTTTATTTTGGCGGTGGCTGAGAAGCCGACGGTTATTCGATCATTAATAGGATTTTTTCCTGCTTTGTTGAACGTTACATTCAAAGTGACGGGTTTGGAAATGCCGCGAAGATTAAGGACACCTTCCACTTTGGCTGAATTTTTTGACAGAACTGCAATTTTATTACTCACAAACGTGGCCATGGGATAATTTTTAACGTCGAAAAACAACTTGTCTTTTAAATGCTTATCCAACTCAGGTATACCGGTGATCACATCAGCGACATTAACTCTTGCTTCGACTTTACTGTTTTCAGGGTGCTCCTGATCCAGCAGCAAAGTCCCACTTGCATACCATTTGCCTGTTTGAGTGGAAAATCCTAAATGTTGAATACGCCAAGCCACATAGCTGTGTTGATTGTCAAGGATGAATTTTTCTGCTGCAGCTGCTGCTGCATAGGAACACCATGTGCAAGCAATTAACAGGATGAAGACGAATGAACGGCTCAATTTCCTTATCATAATAGCTCCAGAGGTAGAGTTACTGATTAATCATTGGTTATTTTTTTGCGGTCAGTTGACCGCCTACCAAGCGCTCACAAATGCCTTTAGGAAGAAAAATAAAAGCGTCTGCTTGGTTGTCTTTTGTTGATGAACCCGCACAAGAGGAAGTTGCCGTAGCACAATCATTCATCCCAGCTTTAACAACTCCATAGCATTTCTCCGTTGCCTGGTTATCTTGTTGTTCATTGGCTTGCAAAGCTTGTGTGGTTGTTAACATTAAAAAAGAAGTCATCGCTGCAACAACTAATTTATCTGTTTTACTCATTTGTTCCGTCCTTGAAAGTTATTCGTGATAATAATCCCGATTGTATCCAGCCCTTAAGCAGCGAAGCCGCCCGAAGGCCAACTTCTTCCTCTGCCATCCATTCGTTTAATCCAGCACAAATTTCAGCAAAATTAGCGCCTTTGACCAAGGCATTCAAGGCCCAACTTTCATCTTCTGCCAAGCAATAAAAACGGCTGCTGTAATTATGGCGCCAGATGACCCAAGTCGTCGATTCATTCTTTTTCTGAACTGGTTCTGGTTGTTTATTATTAGCAATAGCTTGCCAAATAGCTACTGTATTCCAAGCAAATTTCAGGAGATGCAGGGACGGATGGGGGGAAAATGTCATCTCAGCCCAGTGTTCCGGCTGAATGGCAGTCATGTGATCAATGGAGAGGACGGAAGCGTCAGTCGCATCAAAAGCAAGATTTAGCTGCCACTCAAATTGTGCAAGTTCGACCCAATGCGGCTGAGTGCTGCTGCATTCAGCCAAGTGAGTGCTTAAACAATCACCATACCAGCGAATGGAACGAAAGAAAGATGGATAGGCATCAATGTAGGAATGCGCTAATTGCAAAAATTGCTCATCACCGAAGTACTGACGGCAAACAGGATAGTTGCTGCTCAGACATTCTATTAACCGGCTTCGGTAAGCGTCACGGTATATGTCCAGACGTTGTGTGACCGTAATCATCCCTGAGTCAACAATAGCCTGGCTTAGAGCTAATTTTTCGCCGGTCATTAAATAAGCTTGAAAGGATTCTTGCAGACGTCCTAATTCGTTCATAATGCGGGCTCTTTGGCTAAAAAGGCGGTGGCAATCTCTTTGGCCTGGTTAAGTTCTGCAATCAGCTCATTTAAAGATGGAATGTTATCATCTCGTTCAATCATGGTAGAAATGACTCCGAAATATTGCAAAGATTGCGCATAAAGCTGCCAAACTTCCTGGCATACTGGAGCATCGTGCGTGTCAATAATGTAGTCACCATAATTTGAATGTCCGGCCAAATGAATTTGCGCTACTCGCTGTCGCGGTACTCCTCGCAGATAATCAAGGGGATTAAACTGGTGGTTAACCGAGCTCACGTATATGTTATTAACATCCAATAGCAAATGGCAGTCTGCCTGTTCGGCAATTTCTGCAATAAATTCCCATTCAGTCATTTCTGATTCATGAAAGCTTAAATAGCTGGAAACGTTTTCAATTAGAATGGGTCTGCCTAAGTAGTCTTGAACACTTCGAATTCTTGGGATGATGTGGTCGATTGCTTCCTCGGTATAAGGAACGGGAAGAAGATCATGCATATTTAAACCATTAATCCCTGTCCAGCAAAGATGATCCGAAATCCATTTTGCTTCAATACGATTTGCCAGCTCTTTTACTTGCCTTAAATACTCCCAGTCTAAAGGGTCTTTGCTGGCGATAGATAGAGAAACCCCATGCATCACTAAAGGATAATCCTGACGAATTTTATCAAGGTAGTAGAGCGGCTTACCGCCTGGAATTAAATAGTTTTCAGTTATTATTTCAAACCATTCTACGGCTGGGTTTTGTTGCACAATTTCTTCATAGTGCTCAGGCCGTAACCCAAGTCCAAAACCCAAGAAAGGCAATTTACCGTTTTCAAGTGAAGTCGTCATTTAGATTAATGGATTAGCCAGACATCGTCTGGCTAATCTCTCCTAATTATTGTGAGGAGCTGTCGGAATTGTCTGAACTGCTGCTGTTGTCGGAGTTATCAGAGTGATCGGAATGATCAGTCACAACAGTACCACCGGCTTTCTGGCACTCGTCCTTGGTCATCATGCTGATGCCTTGGCCTTTGCAAGAATTTTGACCTTTGCAGGAGTTGGTGGCGGTTTTACAAGCACTTTGACCTTTGCAAGAATTTACGCCTTTGCATTGGACTGTTTGTGCATCAGAAGATGCTTCAGAAGCATAAACAGGAGCAATAGCGAACATTGCTGCAGCACCCACAGCTAATGCTGCGCCAGTTAATTTGATTTTGTTCATAACAATTCCTTCGTTTAATGATAACCTAGATTGAACCAGTTAATGGTCCCCAGCGTGAATAGTGTAGAGACGAAAAATTCTCACTGTCAAGCGGCATTTAACAATTTTTATATTGTATACCAATAAGTTAAGATCATGACCAGAGTACTAGCATCCTGGTATATCAGGGCCGGGAAATCCACTCTCGCAAGCTTGCTTGCCTGAGAACTAATTCGATGCTTATCTCTTGGGATGATTTTGACGAAATCTTGAAAGCTCCGCTTGATTATGTTGAATGGTATAAGAGAGGCCAAGAATACTCTCAATCGGAATATGATAAATTGACTTATGTCTTAGCTGAACTTAAAACTCAAAATGAGGTGACTCATCCTGTTAACCAGTAATTCTTAAGACCTACTCCCTTTATTAGGAAGACTGCATCAGCAAATGGGTCAGTTTATTCACATTTGCTTTCATATTTCTGTGCCGTTGGATGTTTCCTTAAGGAGGCGAATGTTGCGCGACTACCACAAAAAGATGAAGCACAAGAAGATATACTGACTGAATTGAAGTTTTACTTAAAGCAGGCAAGAGCTTTATTCTTTGACGACGATCTGAAGCGCGACTCCGACTTCATTTTTAGCGGTCTTATGGATTTAGATAGACGGCTCATGCTGCTTAAGTATTGTTTACTCATTTGAATAAGAGTTACCAACACTGCTTTTAAATTCTTCGATGACAAACTCAGACAAATCGTGATGAATTTTTGTGTGTAGCTCGTCCCTCGAATACCGTTTTCTTTCCTGCTTAAAGAAAGTGTTTTTGCGTTCTTCAGGCTTTGTTGTATTTGATAATTCTATTATCTTGTCGATAAATTCATGTAAAGCCGGGAATTCGAATTTTTTATCTACTGATTCTTCAAAACAGCTAATCACATCGGCAATTTCTTGCTTAAGTTCAAAAGATTGTTTATGAAAATAAAGGTAACCTGTGATTAAATTATGGCAAAACAAGTTGAGGAGTTTAATTTTATCCATCACTTGTGGCTGACTTTGAAAGCTGTCTTTATACAGGTCAAATTTATTGGTGCCAACTGCATAGTCATACACACCATAAAGATGCCTATCGGTGAATTCACGTATTTCATTCTCCTTGACGGAGGAGTTTTTATTTTCGATTAAGAAAACAGACAAATTTTGCGCATGAATTCTCCTTTTCATACCTGCATCAAATACTTCATCCGCCTCATTTCTCAATTCAACAGGATGGGCTGCGCCCCCTATGAAAATGCAAAATACATCTTTCTCATCGATCAGTGAATTGATAAGGGAAGAAAACACTTCGTTAGGCTTGCGTATCCGATCCGCACTTCGCTGGAACTTTTCCATTCCACGAACAAGCTCCATCGGATCTTTGTAATCTGCATCCGTTTTATTGCAAAAAGGGTTGCTAATCACGTTTTCACAACCCATAACTTTAATTCCATGGTTAATGGCTGCCAAAATCACCGTGTATAAATTAATAGACACTTCTGATTTTTGTAATCCTGCAACTGACTTTAAAGGGTTTGAATGCTCTTGCTGTGCCTTGGCGAAAGCTTTGGCCATTTTATGATTATCCTCTTGGTTGAGGGCTTCGAAAAGCAATACCACTTTGCGTTTGGAGTGGCTTAATAAGTCAATATTAGCCAGAATGGCCTCATAACTGGGACTAACTCCATGTATTTCCCCAATCAGCAGGGCTGAGGTTTCTGGGTTATTCAAAGAAGTCTTAAGAAGGTTTCTAAAGGTTTTTGGTTTGTCAGAGGAAATTTGTCTGACAAGGTAATGACGGGTGACTGCCATAAGTTACAACTAAAGTACAACTAATGAATATATTTTGGACAATTTTTATAAAAATACAAGCTAATTTTTGAGCTGTATTGCTAAAAGCCAGCCAAAGAGCTGGCATTAATAGCTAAATCGGCAGTGTTTATTGATAGACAGCGAGTGCTGCTTGAATCGCTGGCCTTTCGGCAAGTGTTTGATACCATTTAATTAAGTTGGGAAACTGCTTGCCATCCAAGGGGCTTTGATAGAATTGTTCATAGCAATAAAGCCAGGGCCAAATAGCCATATCCGCAATGCTGTAATCCTCCAGTGCAATATGCTTATGTTTTGTTAATTGCTTATCCATAACCCCCATAAGTCGCTGAACTTCGTCGCCATACCGCTTCCGGGCATACGGCACTGGTTCAGGAGCATAACGATGGAAATGCCCATATTGACCAAACATTGGCCCAATATGGGCGGCTTGAAAAAAACACCATTGCAGAACCGTAAATTTCTCTTTTCGCTTTATGGGTAAAAACTGCTGATGTTTTTCTGCAAGATATTGCAGAATGGCCACACTTTCAAATAGATGAAAATCATCTTCCTCATCATAAAGAGCGGGTATTTTATTATTCGGGGAAATGGCTAAAAATTCGGGTTTAAATTGCTCCCCTTCAAAAATATTCACCAGCTTGATTTCATAAGTGGATTTAATTTCCTCAAGCATGATTGTGGGCTTAATGCCGTTTGGGGTTTTAAACGAATATAAAATATACATGGTGACCTCCTGTCAATTTTTGTGGGAATTCTGTATTATAAATGCAAGACGTTTCTTGCCCGCTAACCGATAGAAATCAGCATTCGACTTTAGACGGCATGTGGAGTAATCCAGCCCATGCTGAATGCTAAGAACAAGAATAAAAATAAAAGTAAAGATAACCCAATACGCCAAGTTAGTGCTTTGACCGTCCGTTTGGTTTTGCCTTCATCACGCACCAGAAAAATCAGGCTGCTACCTAAGGCAATGAGAATAATTAACATTACGATCAAGATAATGGCTTTGGTAAACATTTGTTATACTCCGCGAGCAAAAAATTGAAAATCGTACAGCTATTTTTGACAAAAGATAAAAAGATGTTGAGTTTAACCTGTTTCAATTACCGTTTCACGCCCAATTGGAAAATGTTTTTACTGACCATGTGTGCCATGTTCCTATTCACGCGTTTAGGATTTTGGCAGTTGCAACGCGGTTATGAGAAAAAGGACATTTTAAGTGCTGAAGCGCGCTTGGGTTCAGTCGCTCCCGTACCCTGGAATGAGCATAGCCCACTTCCCAAACAAGGGCAAAGAATTTTAGTCACCGGTACTTTATTAAATGAAACGTTTTTACTGGATAATCAATTTTATAAGCATCAGTTTGGCTATGACATTTTAAATCCTTTAGAACTTTCCTCAGGGGATGTAATTTTAATTGACCGAGGATGGATTGACGGTGATCTAACCAGACAAAAATTTCCCGAGGTGGTTATTCCCTCAGGAAACATAACTCTTCATGGAAGCGCTTATTTTCCCTCTGCAAAAAACTGGGTTCTTGGCCAAGTAATTGAAAAAAAGCAAGCCTCGCTCAGTATTATTGAGCGAATTGAAACGAAGACAATCAGCCAGGTTTTGCATAAAAATGTCTATCCGTTTATCATTCGCATGGGCAAAGAACAGGCAAACGGCTATGTGCGTGATTGGACGGTCGTCAGTATGACCCCTCAGCGTCATTATGCTTATGCTTTTCAATGGTTTGCCATGGCTTTTGTCACTTTAGTGCTTTTCGTTGCTTTAAATTTGAAGAAAACACATGAACACAGTAAAGCGTAACTATCTTATTTTATTCTTGTTGCTGTTGCTATTTGCTGCTCCTGGTCTGATAGCTTACATTTGCTACAGCCATCCGCAGTGGCTTGGTAGCACCCAAACGAATAAAGGTGAATTGCTGACACCACCGCCCAAATTTTTAGCCATGAGTCAAAATGCCAAATGGCGGTTGATTTTTTGGAATCCTGGAGATTGCAGCAGCGAGTGCATGATGCAGTTGGATAAAGTTGCTCGCATCCGTCTGGCTCTGGGCCGTCGGCTATACCAAGTGGAGCAATGGCTAATTTTAGATGAACAGGCTGCCGCTTTAAGTCCTCAGTTTGCAAGTACCCTGAAGGAGCAAGACATTGCAGTTTTACGCTTGAATGCAAAAAGCAAAACAGAAATGGCCATGCTTGAATCAGAGGCAAAAATCTTCATTGCCAATCCGGATGATTATCTTGTTCTGGCTTATAAAGCCAATGCCAAACCGGATGACATATTTCATGATCTCAAACATTTATTAAGTCTGGACAAGAGAAATGCTTAATCCTGTACAAGGAAAATTCATACGCTTAGTGGTTACAGTTGCAGTTGTATTGGCTTTATTTGTTGTAATGCTTGGGGCTTATACTCGATTAACCGATGCAGGCTTGGGTTGCCCGGATTGGCCAGGCTGCTATGGGCATATGGTATTACCAAAAGATCAGCAAAAACTGCAGTCAGCACAATATACTTTCCCCCAAATTCCACTTGAAACCCGGAAAGCATGGACCGAGATGGCTCATCGTTATGCCGCGGGAAGTCTGGCACTACTTATTTTTATTATTGCAGGCTATGCTTTTTGGCCGCGGAATCCTCAAGACAGATTCCCCTGGCAACTGCCTTTAGTCTTATTCATTCTAGTCTTTTTTCAAGCCGCTCTTGGAATGTGGACGGTTACCTTGAAATTATTGCCCGTGGTGGTAATGGGGCACTTGCTGGGTGGCATTTTGATTTTCTCTTGTTTGGCGCGCTTGCGCTTGCAATTAAGTTTTGTTCGTCCCCTTGCCCTTCCGCAGTGGCGTTTCTGGCTAGCTTTGGGGGTAGCAATCGTCTTTATTCAGATAGCTTTGGGAGGATGGGTGAGCTCCAATTATGCTGGCCTAGCCTGCATTGGCTTTCCCCAATGCAATGGGCAATGGTTGCCGCCTTTGCATTTTGCGCAAGGATTTAATTTATTTTCTCCTGTTGGGGAAAATTACCAAGGGGGATTATTGGATAATGACATCAGAATGACTATCCAATACATTCATCGTTTAGGAGCAATGATTACGGCTGCTTATGTATTTTGCATTGCCATCCTATCCGCTTTTAAAGTGAGAAAAACAAGTTTTAGGGTTTTTGCAATCCTGGCCATACTGCTTGTTTTAATTCAATTTACATTGGGTGTGCTGAATGTCATTTATTTACTGCCTTTAGGAATTGCCGTGGCTCATAATGGGGTAGCGGCTTTGTTGCTGGCGACCATGCTGATGATGCTCTACCTCACTCAAGGGAGACCTGCTAATGCCTGCTGCAACTGAGTCAAGTTATCACTTAAACTGGCGTGATTACCTAGAGCTTTGCAAACCACGGGTCGTAGCACTAATGTTATTAACCGTCATTGTCGGTATGTATTTAGCTACGCCTCATTGGATTCCGCTCTCTCTCCTACTGCCTTCACTTACAGGCATTGGCCTTTGCGCAGGAAGTGCAGCTGCCATTAATCATTTGGTGGATAAACGCATTGATTCCATCATGGCGCGAACCAGAAAAAGACCCATTGCCCAAGGTCGTGTTTCTGTAAAACAAGCGCTTTATTTTGCAAGCCTGATTGGTGGCTTGGGTTTGATGGTTTTAATTGTTTTTGTAAATAGCCTCACTGCAGTGCTGACTTTTATTAGTCTTATTGGTTATGCCGGTATTTATACCGGTTATTTAAAACGTGCTACTCCGCAAAATATTGTAATTGGTGGTTTAGCTGGAGCTGCACCGCCCATGTTAGGCTGGACAGCCGTTACCAATCAATTGGACCCACAAGCTTTATTGTTGGTTTTAATTATTTTCACCTGGACTCCACCTCATTTTTGGGCTTTGGCCATTTATCGATTTGAAGAATATAAAAACGCTGAAATCCCTATGCTTCCTGTGACCCATGGTATTGCTTTTACCAAATTGAATATTCTCCTATACAGCATTTTATTACTGGTAGTCAGTCTTTTGCCTGTTATTGTGGGTATGAGCGGTAAGTTGTATCTGATTGGCGCTCTAGTGTTAGGAGGGCGTTTTCTCTACTGGGCAGTAGTTTTATGGCGTAGGGAGCAGGCAGTCTTTGCCATGAGAACATTTCGTTTTTCTATTGTTTATTTAATGTCGCTATTTGCCTTTTTATTGGTTGATCATTATTTTTAAGGGGATCATATGTATATTGCCAAAATGAATCGACTAACGTTAGTAATGGGTTTTGTATTAGCCATTGTGGCTATTGCCGGAGGAATAGCCCTGGCTCAACATTTATCATCCAAAAAGAAGATTGATCCAAGTCAATTTAATGGAACTTTCCTGGAGGTTCCCCGCGAAATGAATGAATTTTCCCTCGTGGGCATCGATAATCAACCCTTTAATAACCAGAGCCTGCAAGGTCAATGGACGATGATTTTTTTTGGCTTTACCAACTGTGGCTATTTATGTCCAACCACAATGGCTGAATTGGGCAAAATGCAGCGTATCCTGGAGGAAAAGGGTGTACAGCCCTTGCCAAGAGTGGTCATGATTTCAATCGATCCTGAAAGAGACAGTTTGGAGAAATTGCATAAATACGTTAAGGCGTTCAATCCTCGTTTTTATGGTGCTCGTGGTTCTGATGAAATGATTAAGCAAATGACTCGTGAACTTGGGATTGCTTACAGTAAAATTGCGATGCCTAACAGCAGTGATCCTAAAAGTTATGATGTTCAACATAGTGGTGCAGTAATGCTATTTAATCCTCAAGGTGAACTGAATGCGTTCTTTACAACTCCTCATCAGGCGAATTTATTGGCAAAAGATTACCTACAGTTAATTTCTTAAGATTCAATAAGGATAAAGGTATCTGGACTGAAGGATACTTTTATCTAATTTAAGCTTGATGATGAGGCATAGATTTTTTCTTTTAGACTCAACAAAGCTCAAATTTTGAGCTAGGCTTTTCTATATCAAAAATAATAATTTAAGGAAAACCGGATTCATGAAAATTGCGATTTTATCTACTAATCCTCAACTTTATTCACATCAACGGCTCAAAGCAGCCGGAGAGGAGGCAGGTCATGAAATCCACATGATTAATCCTTTGTATTGTTATTTGAATGTTGCGACTTCAAACCCGCAAGTCCATTATCGTGGTGGTCATGCATTACCTAAATACGATGCGGTTATACCCAGAATTGGTGCATCCTTGACTTTTTATGGCACAGCCTTATTACGCCATATGGAAACAATGGGTATTTACACTCTGAATGAGTCCATTGCCATCTCGCGTTCGCGGGATAAATTTCGTGCTCTCCAATTACTGGCTCGTAAGGGCATCCCTTTACCCAGAACCAGTTTTGCACTCTCGCCCGATGATACAGAAGATTTAATTCATATGGTGGGGGGTGCTCCTTTAGTGATTAAGTTGTTGGAAGGTACACAAGGGAAGGGTGTTATATTGGCGGACAGTCATCAATCAGCGGTCAGTATTATCAATGCTTTTAAGGAAATGTCTACCAACATTCTGGTGCAAGAGTTCATTGAAGAATCAAGGGGCACTGACATTCGCTGTTTTGTCATTGGTGATAAAGTGGTTGCAGCAATAAAACGCCAGGCCAAGGAGGGGGAGTTTCGGGCGAACGTTCATCAAGGCGGCAAAGCCATAAAGGTAAAATTGTCTCCACAAGAGCGTGCAATTGCGGTGGCAGCAGCAAAAACCATGGGCTTAAAAGTCGCCGGAGTGGATTTGATTCGCTCCAATCATGGTCCTTTAGTGCTGGAAATTAACTCCTCTCCCGGTTTGGAAGGAATAGAGAAAGCAACACACATCAATATTGCAGCTAAAATTATACAATATATAGAAAAACATGCTAAACCCAAGACAATACATCAACGGTTCCAAGGATGAAAACAAGGCCAGCAATTAAAATCGCTAATGAAACAGTCAAGGCCGGAGAGGCGCGCTGCGTTAAACTCTCACTGGCTATGTTGTATACATCAGCAGCCATTGATATACCAGTTTATGTTTTTCATGGTAAAAAAGAAGGGCCTATTCTTTTTGTGACAGCTGCCATCCATGGAGACGAGATTAATGGGGTTGAGATTATTCGACGGTTGCACCACAACCCGAGAATAAAACGCTTACGTGGCACCTTAATTACAATCCCGGTAGTGAACGTTTATGGTTTTTTCTTGCATTCTCGCTATCTTCCTGATCGCCGCGATCTAAACCGCCAATTTCCAGGACGAGAAAAGGGCTCCATGGCATCTAAGCTTGCCAATTTAATCATGACGGAAATTGTCGAGCATTCAACTCATGGGATTGATCTTCACACGGGTGCGATTCATCGCTCCAATTATCCACAAACTCGATTTAGTCATCAGTGTGCGCAGTCGGCGAAACTAGCGGAAGCATTTGATGCTCCTTTGAGGGTAGCTGCAACCATGCGTGACGGCTCCCTGCGAGAAGCCACAGACAATTTGAATATTCCAATGATAATATATGAAGCCGGCGAAGCCTTGCGGTTTGATGAGTTTTCCATACGCATGGGTGTGCGTGGAGTATTGAATGTAATGACTTACCTCGAAATGTTTTCCCCTTCAATGCGTAAGGTTAGGAGAAGAAAAAAAGAGTTCATTTCTGCCATTGCAGAGTCAACCTTTTGGGTTCGAGCCCCTGAAAGCGGAGTAATGATCAGAACACAGGCTTTGGGAGAAAAGGTTGAAAAGGGAGAAATACTTTGTGTTATTGTCGACCCGCTGGGTGATAGTGAAACCAAAATTAAATCCCCCTGCAACGGAGTAATCATTGGAAAAACCAACATTCCTCTGGTCAATGAGGGGGATGCTATTTTTCATCTTGCTGTTTTTGAGAATTATGAAGAATTGCAATTGCCTGCTGAGGACATTGATGATTGGGATTAGGCTCTGGTCTTTTTCTGTTTCTGTTCACTCTTACCAGTCAACCAATCAGCACTAACTTCCAATTCTTCAGCTATTACGGTTAACAACTTACTGTCGGGTACGACCACACCATTCAAAAAAGCCTCTGCTTTGAATTTGGGAATTTTAACCAATTTGGCAAAAGCTTCAATTCGCTCTTCACTACGAGGCGGAACACCAATATTGTCGAGCTCTCGATTTAGACGCTCAGAAAATTGTTTGTTAGGCATGGCCACCTCAAATGATGTTTGGTTTTTATTTCTATAGCATAATTATATTTTTTTGCAAATTTTGTAAATAATCAAGGGGCTATAATTTTTCAAAAAAGAATTTATTAAGCTTGCTGCCCGCTTAGTATTTCGGCAAGGCCACTGACCCAGAGCTCATTTTCATTGAGTGAGGGGATAAGGGTTAGTTCTGAACCACCGAGGCGCTGCCATTGTTCTTTGGCACGAATGCCGATTTCCTCGAGGGTTTCAAGGCAATCAGTTACAAAAGAGGGGCAAGTAACGGCCACACGTTTGATGCCTTTTTGAATTAATTGCGGCAAAAATACATCCGTGTAGGGTTGTAGCCAAGCGGCTTTCCCAAGACGAGATTGAAATGCAACTGCATAGTCAGCTTCGTTTAAATTAAGCTGCTGTGCTAAGGCTTTGGTGGTCATATAACATTGAGCCCTGTAGCAAGTTTGATTGGCTGGGTTGATCTCTGGGCAGCTTCCGGCACATATGGATGAACAACCGTTATGAATAAGATGTCGTTCGGGAATACCATGATAGCTAAACAGTAAGTAGTCATGATCGGCTAGATAAGGTCGTATGAGAGCCGCTTGTGCTTTAATGAATGCGGGCTGTTGGTAAAAATCGCGAATGATGCGTAAATGGGGGAGAGTTTTTTTTGGCAGAAGAAGTTCCAATACTTTTTCAATCGCAGAACCGGTTGCTGCCGAAGAATATTGGGGAAATAAAGGCAGAACACTTAAGTGCTCATAAGTTTTTACTTCCTCTAACGCTTCTTGGATAGAAGGCCTGCCATAGCGCATTCCAAGAATCACTTTGTAATTTTCCCCTAACTTCTCTTGTAATTTTTCTTGAAGGCGAATGCTATGGACAAGAAGGGGAGACCCACCCTCATACCAGATGCTTTGATAAGCATGTGCTGATTGTTTAGGCTTAAAAGGTAAAATGAGGCCATATAGCAAAGCATAACGAAGAGGCGCTGGTAAATCGATTACTCTTTTGTCAGCAAGGAATTCTCTTAAATACCGTCTGACCGAAGTCTTATCAAAATTATCTGGGGTACCAAGATTAATAAGCAGAACTGCTTTTTTCATCATAAAACATCAGGACCAAAGGGGTCATAAAAACGACACAGCAGCAAAAGCTGCTGTATTACTGGTAAAGTTTAAGCGTTTGTTTCTTCACTGACTAATGCGATTACATTTGAAGCATGCAAACCACGATCACCTTTTTCGAGATCATAGCTAACTTGCTGTCCAGGAACAAGCGTCTTATAGCCTGTGCCACTGATCGCCGAGAAATGAACAAACACGTCTTCACCGCCACCTTCTGGTATAATAAACCCCCATCCTTTGGCGTTATTAAACCACTTGACTTCGCCGATAGCCATAACATCCCTCCTTTTGCTAAAGCCTATCAATCGTCAACAGCTTAAAGCGGTTGAGCAATTGCATTCATCCCTAAATGACAATTGTAAACCCAATTTTTCGGGTTATTTCAACATATCTTAAAACCAGGATAAGTCTCAATAGTTTTTTATAAAAAAATAGAATTCTTTACCTGGTGAATCAATAATTTTGCACTTTTTAACAAAGAAAGCAAATCTCAGAATGAATTTATTTTTGTTCTTCCTGTTAAAATGAATCCTGCTTACAATAAGTTTCAAGTCATTATTTTGAATAAAAATGAGTTTCCAAGTCGATAGTCGCATTCAGGAGAGTAGTTTTTTCTTAGTGGATTGGCCTTTATCTCGCCTGTTTCTGAAAAACAACAGCCATTTCCCCTGGTTGATTCTGGTTCCACGGGAAAAAAACATAACAGAAATCCATCAATTATCCTCAGAGAATCGCAGGCAATTAATGGATGAGATCACTGAGGCTTCCAGGGTATTACAGGCTTATTTTAACCCTCATAAGTTGAATGTAGGTTCATTAGGGAATATCGTTGCCCAGCTTCACATTCACGTTGTAGGTCGTTTCGAAGCGGATTTGGCATGGCCCCATGGAATTTGGCAACCCTTAGAAAAAGAGCAGGTTTATTCGCCTGGGGTTGCCGCTCAATTAATTAATGATTTACGTGATGTGGCCAGTTATTCGAACTGGGGAAGTGGTTTTTGATTTGGGAATATTTCTTCTAAAGACACAGAAAAACCATCTTCCCGAACAATCCGGGCATGTTTTCTCTGCAATTGCCTTGGCTCTTCGACACCACAAGAATGGCAAATTATTGCTACCTCATGAGCCATATTATTGGCATAATGAAATACACGTTCAGCCTTGTCTTCGACGACTAATCCTCGCTGAAGTCGGGGATTGTGTGTTGTTACACCCGTTGGGCAAGTATTCTTATGACATTGCATGGCTTGAATACAACCTAGTGCGAACATAAATCCACGAGCAGAATTGACGAAATCAGCGCCGGCGCAAAGAGCCCAACAAACGCCAGAGGGGGTTATTAGTTTACCACTGGCAATGACTCGTATCCTTTGGCGCAAATTGTACATGACTAAAATGTCTACCAATCTGGGCAAAGATTCTTGTATGGGAATACCCATGTAATCCATGAGCCCCTGAGGTGAAGCACCTGTGCCACCATCGGCACTATCTAAAGTGATGAAATCCGGGGCATACTTAATCCCTCGCTTATGCACGGCTTCACACAAATCATAAACCCAGTCATAGCTACCCAGTACAAATTTGCAGCCAACGGGTTTACCGGTTACTTCGCGTACGTGTTCAATGGCATCAAGCAAATCTTCAACATTGCTGATATCGATATGCCTGTTAGGGCTGATGGAATCTACACCTGGGAGAATGCCTCGGATTTTGGCAATCTCTTCGGTTACTTTAACCCCAGGAAGAAGGCCGCCTTTCCCAGGCTTCGCTCCCTGGCTCAGTTTAATCTCAAACATTTTTATGCAATCCAGGGCTGCCAATTCACGTAACCTGTCATCAGACAAATGTCCTTCCGCATCGCGAAAACCATATTTTGCTGTCCCAATTTGCGCCACAATGTCACAGCCGGCCTCCAAGTGATAGGGAGAAACTCCACCTTCCCCCGTATTTAGCCAGCAGCCGGCTTTTTTTGCCCCTTGAGCTAAGGCGCGAATTGCCGGTTTGGATATGGCTCCATAGCTCATGGCTGAAATATTAAAGATATGGGTGGAAGAATAAGGATGTCTGCTATAAGGTCCAATGACCATGGGCTGCATCGGAGCTTCATCGGTAGCCAAGGGTGGAAAGGGGGCACTGACAAAATACACCGTGCCGGTGTCGTGGAGAGGACGAGTAGAACCGAAACCTATGGTGGTATCGACGTTTTTTGCTGCGCGATAAACCCAGGAGCGATCAGCACGATTAAATGGCATTTCCTCGCGATCATTGGCAAAGAAATATTGTCTAAAAAAATCACCGAGAAATTCAAAGAAATAACGAAAATGTCCGATAACGGGGAAATTGCGCAGTACCGCATGCTTTCTTTGCGATCTATCCCAAAGATAAACAGAAAGGACTAATGTTACCAGAGCGACAATAAGAAGCAAAAGAACGAGCTCATCAACTTCCATCGCACGTAAAAAAAAGACGTCTTTCTTTCTAAGTACAATCGTTTCCACAATAAAATCCTATGCAAGCGCTAAACCAATTAATTATTAATGATGGCATAATGTGAGTCAGAAATCATGCAAGGGGCCGCAATGGCAGAAAACCTATCCATTCATTCTAGTCTATAATAATTTTTTTTTGCACGAATGATTTAGTGAGGTGATTTCTTGCAATGGCCAGCATCCAAGGAGATTACTAACGTCATTTATTGTTGTTCTGACCTAAGGAATTTGCACCACCCCGCGAGGGGTAAGCTCAGGCGCAAAATATGGTTTAAAAATAAGAATACTAGATGTGTTATTGTTCAAAACCCTTGTTTTAACAGTTAAGAAAACACAATCCACAGGAGCTTGGATGTTTTTTTTATTTGAACTCTGTTAAAGATTTAATTGGTATATACTTATAGTAACTAAATTGTGTGTGAGGGGGTGTGCCATGACAACTAATTCCTCATTGGCGAATCACCTATTGATAGCCATGCCCTCACTGATTGATCCTAATTTTAATCGAGCGGTCGTTTACATTTGTGAACACCATGTTCAAGGTACTGTAGGATTAATCATAAATCGACCAATGCAATACCCCCTGGGCCTGGTGTTTGAGCAGATGCAAATTGAGCCTGCACGTAGCGAGCAAAACCAAAAACCGCTTTTATTTGGTGGACCAGTGCAACCAGAACGCGGGTTTGTTATTCACAGGCCGATTGGCGTATGGCGCTCAAGCTTGGCGTTGCGCGACGACGTGACTGTAACCACTTCCAATGATATCATCCATGCCATCGCAGCTGATAAAGGACCAAAGGATGTTTTGGTTACATTAGGCTATTGTGGTTGGGGTGAAAATCAATTGGAAGAAGAGGTTATGAACAACAGTTGGTTAGTATGTCCATACACACCCGAACTGTTGTACGAGGTTCCTTTTGCTGAACGTTGGGAATACGCCGGCTCACTCATTGGTGTTAAGATGAGCCAAATGACTGCCGCTGCAGGACATGCTTAAGAACAAAGTTTACGCTGGAGTTTTTGAATGCCGAAAGATGTGTATTTAGGGTTTGATTTTGGCTATAAACGCATAGGCGTTGCAGTTGGCCAGAAAATTACCTCCAGTGCACGTCCTTTAACTACTTTGCAAGCAAGAGAAGGAGTCCCAAATTGGGATTTGGTAAACAAGTTAATCCAGGAGTGGCGTCCTGAAGCTTTAATTGTTGGTTTGCCCAGGTGTATCGATGACAGCGAGCAGTATACTACAGCCGCTTCACGGGAATTTGCAGCAGAGTTAGCTCAACGTTTTTCTCTACCGACTCATCTGGTTGATGAAAGATTGTCAACAGTTGAAGCAAGGGCGCAGTTGTTTGCAGAAGGTGGATATCGTAAAATCAAACAATCTCAGGTCGATAGCTTTGCTGCTTGTATTATTTTAGAGCAATGGCTGCAACATCCGCATGAAGACACATGAATCACTTTCTAGAAATTAGTCAATGCTCCAAGCAGTACATTGAACAACTGCTGCATCGGGCACTTCAATTTAAACAGACTAAGGTTTATCCTGATTACTCCTCACACACCGTGGCCAATTTATTTTATGAAAACAGCACCCGGACTCGTGTGAGCTTTGAATTAGCTGCAAAAAAACTGGGATTAACTGTAATTAATCTTGATTTACAAAGTTCTTCTGAAGCCAAAGGCGAAATTATTGAGGATACATTGCAAACTTTAATTGCAATGGGAATTGATCTCTTCGTAATTAGGCATAGCCTTGATGGCCTCCCTCAAGACCTGGCGAAAAACTTAGCAGATAATGTGCATCTCATCAATGCTGGTGACGGTAAGCATGCGCACCCGAGTCAGGCTATGCTCGATTTAATGACTATTTATGAGCAAAAACCCAATCTAGCAGAGCTAAAAGTTGCCATTGTCGGCAATCTTCGTCACTCTCGAGTAGCCAACTCTCTTCAATGTCTTTGTTCTGTTCTAGGTATCAATGATGTGCGGTTGATTGCCCCAGACATTTGGCAACCTCTAACTGTTCATCATGGCCGAGTGAGCAATTCTTTGGAGGAAGGTCTGAATGATGCTGATGTCGTCATCGGCTTAAGAGTTCAGAAGGAGCGCCTGCAGCAGAATGAAGAAATAAACTTGGAAACCTACCGCAAGCTTTATGCGCTAACCCAAGACAGCCTTAAATACGCGAAGCCCAATGCAATGATTATGCATCCCGGGCCTCTCAACCGCGGTGTTGAAATTGACAGCGATGTTGCGGATGGATCACAATCATTTATTTTGCAGCAAGTGAGCAATGGCGTGTTTATGAGAATGGCCATAATCGAAAGCTTAATTCAATCGCTTCCATAACGTTAAGGAAGGTCTTCACAAAGGAGTTGTGACCATGGGTGATAAAAAGCCGCTTGTTGTAATTACAGGAGCCAGCGAAGGGATTGGCCGTGCATTGGCCGGGAAATTTGCCGAAACAGGCCATCCTTGTCTTCTTATCAGCCGTCATATTCAACCCCTGCCCGAATTAAAAAACTATGAAGTCACCTATGCCCAGCTTGATGTCTGTGACTATGAACAATTTAAGACGGCTGTTTTGCAGGCTGAAAGCCGCTATGGTAAAACGGAATGCCTTATCAATAATGCGGGACTTATCCATGTTGGCGAATTTAGGGATATGCCGATTGAAAAAGCTCATTATGAAATGGATGTATTGCTCAAGGGAGTGGTAAACGGCATAAAAATTGTTCTCTCCGATATGTCTGCCAGGAAATCGGGAACAATCATAAACATCAGTTCGATTGGCGATAGAAAACCCGCAGCGCAGGGCGTTATTTATCACGCCAGTAAACACGCAGTCCGTTCAATAAGTGAAAGTTTGCAGATGGCAGAAGCAAAAAATCATGTTAGGGTGATGAATATTGCTCCCGGCCTAATTAAAACCAATATCCATGCTAAAATGGGAATTAGCTTCGAAAAATATTGCGAATTATTAGGCAATCCGAGTTTTATCATGCCAGAAGAGCTCGCTGAAATCATTATGTTTTGCTGGCGCTTGCCTCAAAGAATATGCATTCGTGATCTGGTGGTTATGCCTAGCGATTGCGATTATTAGTTTCTAAGGCTTCGTTGCTCTTCACCAGTTAAATCATTCTCAATGGATTGCGATGATCTTTCACTGGCAGCAGCAGAAAACAAAGTTTTTACGGTGCTGAACTTACTGGGCGCCCGAGCTGGTTCAATAATTTTTTCGAAGGAAGGAAATTCAATCTCATCGGCGGAAGGCTCTATTTTGGCATCAGCTATAATTGCTCTCACTGCGGAATGATTCTCTTGCTCCCTAAAATGCGATATGGCTCCATCCACTGCTTGATTGAAGGCCACTTTCATTTCTTCAAGTTCTTGTTTGGCTATAAAGGCATTCTCAACTTTTTGCACCCTTTCTGTTTTAAAGAAAGAACTGAATTGCGCAAGCCAGTTTAAAAGTCGATTCAATAAGCCATCATTGATTCTAATTATCTCATCTACTTCCTGGCCATATCGGTCTATGGCAGCAAGCTGATCATGAAGGCGTTGTACGTGCTCATACAATTGATGGTATTCCTCAAGAAGTTTCATTTTACCGTCAATATCTTGCTGAATTGCCGTGAATTCTTCAGCTGTAGCATGAACAATGGTCTCTGCAAGCCTGCTCTGTTGTTGCTCACTTGCTTCATCACCCAAGTAATCAGCCAGGGACTTACTTAATAAGGCTAAAGCTCGTTGCTTATCGCTTAAGTTCCTGTTGGCTGCTGCTAATTTGTCCTGTAATTGGGTAATAGCGCTAGGAGCACAGTCTAATGCAGCCTTTGTACAGACACTCTCCCAGGAATCAGGTAAATATTGTCTGGCAGTTTGCAATCGTTCCTCTGATACCAGGTAAGAACTGACGTAAGATAGCAAACGACCGGTTACCCTTACCGGAAATTGATAATTAGAATTTTCCAAATTGTTAACATTGCTAATCAAATCTTTTGCTGCCTCAGTACTGATTAACGCTTTATAACCATTAGGATTTTCATGCTTTAGTTCAGAGAAATATTGCTTGTTCGCTTTCAGGGATTCTTGAAAGCGTTGTGCATCGGCAATACTGTTTGTAAGCGTTTTTACCTGGGTTTGGGCTTCCTCAGCTATTCTGCGCGCCTCCATGAGAGCTGCAAATTGCGTTTTAAGGATATTTAATTCGCTAATGACATTGTGAACACGCTCTGAAATGGAAATTTCACTGGGTTGCAGCATCCTTAAAATATGTTCATTCACATGTTCAACAAGAGGTTTAGGAGCTTCGCTCACCTCTTCTTCGGAAATAATTTCAGGCTGGCTTTGAATCTGGGGGGAAGCCACAGAAGCGTTAATTTCTGCATTAAGTGGAGGAATATTGTGTTCTTGCAAGACGCTATTTTCTTCTCTACTGGATTCAACAACGAGATTCCCTGTGCCTTCATGTAAGCTTTCTTGCATTTGGCCTTGAGAGTCCTGGCCTTGTTTAATGGCATGACTCAGGGCTTCTGCAGTGTGTTTAATCTTGCCTAGCAGGGCATCTGTATCCACATAACCGGCAAATGAGCTGTAATCTTTTTGAACTTTTTTCTGGATGATTTTTATAGTCAAATACAAGTCCAGACAGAGCTGTAATGCTTGTTTTGGATTAGTCCCGCTATGCTGTGCTAACCAGCTTTCAGTTAAGCCAAGAAGCGCTGTTATTTGACTTTGTGCAAGGGGTATCTTCCACATGGATAGGTCTTTGTAGAACCAACCCAGGATTTTACTGGATTCCTCTATTAATCGGGCTTCCGACCCTTCTTTATTTGCAAGCTGTTCAAGATAATAGTCCAGGCTGAGTTTACCAAAGAGAATGGCTCCCATAGTTCTTTTTTGGTATTTTTCCCAGGTATTGAAATCTTCTTCATGGATGTCTAATAGTTGACTGATGTCCTCAACCTTATCCATATGTTTGTCAAGCAACAAGGCTGTAGCAATATAGGCATTTTCTTTTTCGGCAATACTTTTCCCGCGCCACTTTTCAAAAAAGGCTTTAAAGTGCGCTTCTCTTTTACTGGGGATTTCCGAGCCAGGCATTGCAGACCCTATACACTCTAATTTTACTGATGGCTTAATTATAGCTTTAAAAGCTTAACTTTATATTAACAATTTGTATAAAATAATCACCTAATTTAAGGCATGGTTAAATTTTGTTTAAAAGAGAATGCAAACTGCAAAGCTTTAAGGTTTACGTTTGGTTCATTGTTCATATCCGCTATTGTCCTGGCTACCTTTAACAAGCGATGATAGCTTCGGGCCGATAATTTTAACCGGCTTAAGGCTGAGGCTAAAAACAATTCTTCTTCTTTACCAAGAGCGCAAACCAGCTCGCATTCTTTGGGATGCAGTTGCGAATTCAAACAGTTTTGCCGCGTTTGCTGTATTTCGCGAATATGAGTTACACGGTCACGAATTTTGGGGCTTAGACATTCTGGAATCCCATTGTTTTTAATCAGTTCTTCCTGCGGGAGTGCTTGCACATTTATGTGCATATCAATTCTATCAAGAAGAGGGGCGGACAACTTGGAGATATAACGATTAATTCGCTCCGGTGTGCATATGCAGTTGGCTTGCGAATTACCCCACTGGCCACAAGGGCAGGGATTCATGGCGGCAATCAGTTGAAATTGCGCGGGAAATTCCATCTGCATGGCCGCACGGGAAATTGAAACGCTCCCTGATTCCAATGGTTGCCTTAATGTTTCCAAAACATGCTTGTGAAACTCGGGTAATTCATCAAGAAATAGCACGCCATGATGCGCCAGAGAAATCTCCCCGGGTTTCGGTGGATTACCTCCTCCAACCAATGCTACAGGGGAGGCAGTATGATGTGGGGAGCGAAAAGGAGGGCGCTTCCAGTTTTTAAAATCATAGCGGCTGCCGCGAATGGAGTTTATGGCTGCACATTCCAAAGCCTGGACATCATTTAACTCAGGCAGAAGTGTACTGAAGCGCTTGGCCAGCATGGTTTTACCGCTGCCAGGTGGTCCGCTTAGTAAAACGCTATGGCCACCACAGGCGGCGATCTCCATGGCTTGTTTTGCATGCTGTTGCCCTTTAATGTCAGACCAATCCAGTTTTTCCTCATGGGTTTGGCAAGAGGGTCTTGGGGACAATTTCCCTAAGGGGCTGTCTTGACATAAATAGCTGCAGACTTCGCGCAAAGTACAAGCTGATAAAACGCCAGCATAGCCCACTAATGAGGCTTCATCGGCATTGGCTGCTGAAATGATGAGTTTTTGTTCGTCTCGACACGTCGCCAATACAATGGGGATAATGGCCGGAACTGCTCTTAATTCACCACTTAAAGCCAATTCGGCTATGAACTCATGTGAAGCTAATTTTTGCAGGGGTATTTGGCCGGAGGCAGCCAATATGCCGATAGCGATCGGTAAATCAAAGCCGCTTCCTGATTTAGGTAAATCAGCTGGGGCTAGATTGACGATAATTTTGCGGCATGGAAATTCAAACTGACTGTTAATGATGGCACTGCGAACGCGATCCTTGCTTTCTTTCACCGCGGCTTCGGCAAGGCCAACAATGGTAAAGCCGGGTAAGCCATTGGACAAATGCACTTCTACAGAAACAGGTTGGGCATAAATACCCAATGCACTGCGCGTCTTGCTCACAGCGAGATTCATCTATCTTCCTGAATGGATTGGACTTTTATGGGAAGCTATTCTACGCTGTTTAAACCAATTGACCAGTGCTTATTTAATTTTTTTGTGTTCGGCGCTTAGCCTGTCAATTTCCAGTTGCAAATGGTCCAATTTTTCACGTGTCCTGGCCAGCACCTTCGTTTGCACATCAAATTCTTCCCGAGTCACCAGATCAAGTCGCGAAAAAGCGGATTGGAGAACTTCTTTGAATTTTTGTTGAATCTCTTTTTCAAAGTTTTGTAGACTTGTCGGTAGTGTGGCAAAGAGTTTTCTAGCTAAATCGTCAAAATGTTTTGTGTCAAACATGCAAGTCTCCTGCGTGTTTTGTTTTACATGGCCACAGTCTAACAAAAGTTAATGCTCTCAGTCATGTGTTTATCTGAGACAATTGAGGAATCATTATGAAAATGCTCACAGCGATAATCAAGCCCTTCAAATTAGACGATGTACATGAAGCGCTTATGGAAATTGGTGTGCCAGGAATTACTATTTCAGAAACGCGAGGTTTTGGGCGTCAAAAAGGGCATACAGAACTCTATCGCGGGGCGGAATACGTAGTGGATTTTTTACCCAAAATAAAAATTGAATTGGCTTTAGCTGATGATATGGTTGAGCGAGCCATTGATGCAATTTGTAAGGCCGCCTACACAGGAAAGATTGGGGATGGTAAAATTTTCGTATACGAATTGGAGCAGGCCATCCGCATTCGAACTGGGGAAGTTGGTGAAGAAGCGCTGTAAGTTTTTCCGAGGAGCATGGTTGTGGTTAAGGGGTAATGGTGAATCAGGAAGCGATTGATGCAGTAATTACCTGGGTAGATGGACATGATGAGCAGCACAGGCAAAAAGTAGAGCACTTTCTCAATCTCACAGGTCTAAGTAGAAATGACGAAGCGGCCCTTCCCACTCGGTTTAATCAACAGGGAGAAATTGATTATTGCCTTCGTTCACTGCTCTTTTTCGCCCCTTGGTTAAGAACCATTCACATTGTCACAGACAGCCAAACCCCTTCAATATACAAACAGGTGTCTGGCACCTGTTTGGCAAAAAAAATTAAGATTATTGATCATCAGGAAATATTTCCTGATGATGAGAAGTATTTGCCAACTTTTAATAGCTTGTCCATTGAGTCGGTTCTTTGGCGCATTCCAAACCTTACAAATTCTTTTATTTATTTAAATGATGATTGTTCTCTTATTCGACCAATAAACAAGAGCGATTTTTTTAGAGAAAACCGTGTTGTCCTACGTGGCGAATGGAAGATCCAAACAGAAAGAAAATGGCGGTCGCGCATTAAAAATTGTCTTCCAATATTATCTTGCGCTGAAAAACTTAATGAGCATCGGCGGCTGCAAGAGAATAGCGCAAAAATGGCGGGTTTTAATAAGCGCTTTTTTCATTTGCCTCATATTCCTTTTGCACTTAAAAGGGATGTCTTTGAGCAATTTTTTTTAAAACATCCACACTTGTTGACGAGTAATATTTCCTATAAATTCAGAAACGCCAAGCAATTTTGGCCTATTTCCCTGCTTATGCATTTAGAACTGCAAAATAAGCCGATAATTTTGGACAAAACACTTAAGGCAATAACAGTAAATGGCGCCTGTCATTCATTAGACAAAATCAAAAAAAGGTTATCGCAAGCAGATAAAAAGAAGGATGTGGCTTTCATTTGCATGCAAAGCATCGATGTGGCCAATCAAGAAGCCCAAAAATGGATGTTCAATTGGCTGGAACAAAGAATACCCAGTTTGGAATTCTTAGCTGATCATTACAAAAGCTTGTAAGTTCCTTTTCTAAACAACAAATAGGCATCCCCTTGTCGAAATTTTAATGTTTCGGAAGGAAATTTCTTTTGCAACATCTCCTTTTTTAAATGATGACCCAACCACACGATTGATTGGACTTGTGCATAGCGATAGCTGCTTTTATCCGTCGTGACTTGCAATGTAAACGCATGTTGATAGGAAGCGGGTAATTTTATGCGAATCATATTTAGAGCTTCAGGGATAGTAGGTTTATGAGTGATGAATACTAATTGTGCTTTCCCGATTGTATGGGATTGGTTTGGAATGAAAACGGCAATGGATTCCTGATTTAATTGTTTTGCCAATGCAATGGCAAGGGCAAATATTTTTTTTCTTGATAAAATTTGCAAAGGCGAGGAATAAAAGATTTGGGAGTTTTCTGCCGTTTGTTGTTTTTTATTAGCAAAATAGTATGCTCCCAGTCGATTTTTAAGCTCTCCTTGCTCCATATGCTGTGCTTGCAAAACTTCTATTGCTTCTCTTTCGAGGTTGATTTGTTCTTTGCCTTTTAGGCGTTCATAGGCTTTGGTAAAGTTGATGGTTCCCTGATTATTGGAATAAAAAAATTCAACGGCAGAATGTTTGGCAAAGACATCAGAGTCTGCAGATAACCATAGGCTGAAAGACAGCAATAATTGTAATAATGGATGCTTCATGGTTTGAATGCAGGCAATCAGTTGCTTAAATGATTAACAATAAAATTCCATTCGTTCTCCGCCACAGGCAAAACTGACAAACGATTGCCTTTGCGTAAGAGCAACATGTTTTCCAATTCTGGGTATTGCCTTAAGTTATCCAGAGAAATTGGTTGTTGGAATTTTCTCTTGAATTGGATATCAACCATATACCAGCGTGGATTGTCTTGAGTACTTTTGGGGTCAGGATGCTCGCTGTCGGGATCAAGAGCAGTGTAATCCGGGTAAGCTTCGCGCACAACCTCAGCAATGCCGACGATAGCAGGGGGGGTGCAATTGGAATGATAAAACAATACCTGATCACCTAGGCTCATTTCATTAAGCATAAAATTTCGCGCCTGATAGTTACGGACACCATCCCATTGAGTCGTTTGATTAGGTGCTTTTTTTAAATCATCAATGCTAAAACAATTGGGTTCTGATTTCATCAACCAAAAACGAGTCATTTTTTACTCCAATAAATTGCATTAGGGGTTACAACAGCCGATAAGGGAATATCCCAAGCTTGAGGCTCAATATAAAACATATGCTGAAACTCATAAGCGACGCCTATTAGCAGCGGGTGGGATTCATTTTCTAAAGTGCGATCATAATAGCCGGCACCCATTCCCAAGCGGGTGCAACGATCGTCAAAAGCCAGCAAGGGCATAAAGATAATATCTAAATCTCCAATGGCTATTGATTTATCCCGGGAGACCGCGGGTTCAGGAATACCGAAGCGATTTTCAATAAAGGATGTGGCTGGTGTGGCTGGTAAAAAGGACAATGTATTGTTTTCATTGAGAACTGGAAAGTAACAATATTTCCCATGCGACGAGGCCGAACGCCATAAGCCTCTTAAATCAATTTCCCCTTTTACCGGTTTGTAGAGACCAATATTTTTTGCGTAACGATACTCATCCAATGTACTGATGTGTTTGGAAACTTGAGCCGAGGCAATTTGTTGGTAATCGGAAGATAAATTTGCACGAATTTGTTTTAAGCTGCGTCTTAAGGCAAGTCTAAAACGGTTAGTCATTGGTTTATATCTCAGTTCTACTTTAAGCCCAAGTTATACTAGTTTACTCGCCTTGTTTAGAAAAGAATTTTTTTTTCTAATAAATCTAGTCATGATTGCAAAAATAAGGTATATAGCTGTCGAATTACACAGATGCTTTGGGGTTGATTTAAGGCCAGCCTTAACGGCATGAAATGACGGACTAACCTAAGAGAAATGGGTATGAGTGATATATTTGATGATGACGAAGATTTAGATGAAATTGAGCCCTTCGTAGATCCCGAGGAAGAATTAATCAACGCCGAGTCTGGTGAAAGCTCTACTTTGAGTGCTCGAAGGCGCCTTGAAAAAATGCTCGAAGAAAAAGAATTGATGGCGCAATTACGAGATGAGCTTGATGATTTTGCTGATGATTAATTCTTAATGACCCCGCTCATTTTTACTAATAGAAATGGGCAGGCTCTTATTCCTATGGATGACCGGATTCTCCTGGGGGAAGGCCTTTTTGAAACTTTGCGCATAGCGCATGCTAAACCTTGTTATCCCAAATTGCATTGGCAACGAATCAAGCAGGCGGCGCAATTTTTAAATATTCAGTTCGATGTTTCATTTGAATTATGGTTGGCAAAACTCCTGGAGTGCATCCAGATTCATCGACTCCAACATGGAGGGATAAAAGTTACTTTAAGCGGGGGTAGCGCACCTCGGGGGTTGACGCAATCCAGCGAGCAGCCACGATTAATATTTGATGCTTTTCAATATGCAAAAAATGCAAAAGCTCTGAAATTGATCAGTGCTCCCTGGCTTAGGGATAGCAATAATCCCATCTACCGCATCAAATCCATGTGTTACCTGGAAGCCGTTTTAGCTAGACGAGAGGCTGAAAAACAAGGGGCGGATGATGTGGTATTTTTTAATCTGGATAAACATGCCACAGAGACCTCAATAGCTAATCTTTTCCTCATTAAACAAAATCAAATTTTCACCCCCAGTCTCGAAAGTGGCGTGCTAAATGGCATAATCAGGCAGCGCTTACTAGCACTTAGTAAGGCAAATGCTATTGCACATTTTGAGTGTGAGTTAGACAAGATTCACATTGAACAAGCCGATGCCATTTTTATCTGCAATTCTTTACAGGGAATTCGCAATGTTGAGAGCTTTAACGAATGTTGCTTCAGGCTTGATCACCCATTGATTAATCTGATGCAAGATCTGTTGGCTAAGGACAGTTATGCCTAGGATCCTAGTCCATTTTCATTCGCTTATTTTGGTAATGTCGAACCAGCTTGAAAAGCATCACACCAATAATTAAAAAAACCAATAGTAAGATCCCTGAGCTTTTATATAAAGTATTTTGTTGCATCAAAACACCCATGCCGGCATAGCCGCAATAGGTGTATACAATTTCGGCCGGAGTTAAAAAAATCAAAGTGGTGATGAGATAATGACTGAATTTAATCCCTGTCAATCCTAAACCATAATTGACCAAGTTAAATGGAATAATGGGCACCAGACGAAGTAAGGCTACGAATTGCCAACCATTGTTTTCAACACCAAGAATGAGTTTGTTCATTCGTGGCCCTCTTTTTCCAGAGAACCAGTCGGTGGCCAGATGACGACTAATAAGGAAGGCCAAGGCCGCACCAAAACTTGCACCAATCAAATTTAATAGTGTTCCAAATGTGGGTCCAAATAAGGCACCACCTGTTAAAGTTAAAACCATGGTGGGTAAAAGTAGAATAGTAGCTATTCCGTAGATTACGATGAATAAAAATGGGGCAAGCCAGCCTAGATGCTTGATAGCATTCAAAATAGAGGGCGCATTTTGTTGAAAAAGATAAGCGCTAGCAATGAAGGCAGCAATAGCCAGTGCTGTACAGAATACTCTCATTAAAAACTATAGGTTAGCGGCATGCTCATCACTTTATTACAGACTATGTGTTTGAGCAAGCTGCATTGATTCAAGTGGCTAAAGCTTGAGGGGAGGGGCTAAGAATTAGCTTGCCCCTTTGCATAGCTTTCAGGAGCGCTTTCCTGAGGCTCTTTAGAAATTTGTGAACCAATTTGGGAGTTTTCCGCAAGAGGGGAAAAGAAGGTGGTCAGGTTGTGCACGGATGCAGGGCTATTTAGCTTAGATAAAGCTTTATTCCATGCAAAAAGCTGTTCTTCTTTTAAAAAACTCGATAAATATTCATTTAAAAATGCTTGTGCATCTGCGTAGTGTGAAGAAGATCTGTTATCGGTTTGCTCAACAAACAAAGCAAAGTAACAAACGGCTTCTTGTGAAAGTTCCTTAAGTTCCTGCAGGCGCTGTTCATAGTCTATTTTTGAACTTGCCTGATTCAAGTCATTTTGCCTTTCTTTGGCTTGTTTATGCAATTCTTTCGCAACTTCCAGGGGATTAGCTTCTGTTGATAGCTCAAGCTTATCAATCCTGGGTTTCACTTCTTCTAGGGACCAGTGAAAACTTCGTTTATGCAGCTCGCGAAGTTCAATTTCCCAGAGCTTGATAAGAACATCCCTGGCGCAGGTCTCTTTAAATGTAGGTAATAAATCGTATAAGGCAGAGGCAATTTGTGTTGGAGTGAGATCTGAACGTTTCAAGAAATGGTAAAAAAGGGATAAAGCTTCTTGATTGCATTCATTTTCAATATTCAAGTCATAACGAAGGTTGGCTTCATAGGCTTGTTTTACAAGTTGATGAACTTTATTAAACAAATCTTCAGTATTCTCTTGCGGAATTGCCGAGTCAGACCAAAGTTTCAGAATCTCTTCATTATAATAATGCGGTGGATTTTTAAACAATGCTTCAATGGGAGGTAAGAGTTCGGGTTGCACTGCTTTGATTCTCGAAAAAATCCAATCCATTTCATAAGGCTTGGGATCTTTCATATAATCCTTCAAGATCTCTCGTGCTTTTACAAAACCTAGTCGTTTGCCCTCGCTCATGGCGCCATTAATTAAAATTTCAGTGGCACAGCGCTCAGCGCGTTGATAAAGACTGGGTACTTTGGACCCATAAGAGTAAGGGGAAACGAGAGCATCACAGGCAGACGGTTCTTCAAAAAATTTATGGGAAGACTGTTTCCAAGTTCCAGTGATGTTAGTAGTTAAAAATTGTAAAACCAAATAGGCAATGCTTTTTGGAAACCAATCTTGCCTTTTGTCATGGGTTATTGCGGATTTCAAGGTAATTGCTAATTGCTCAGTGGCCAATCTGGCGATCTGTCGAAGCAGGGTGGAAGAACTAGGATTTAGGTAAGTAAAGATATCTTCTACAAGAGTCAGTGGGTTGTCGTAGTCTTTTGATTTAAATCTTGTCTGGTCCATTGTTGCTTCAAGCATTGGCAAGATTTTCTCTTTCACTTTTAAATGTGATTTATAGAGGGCATTAACCTCTCCTGAAGTATTGATTAGAGATTGAAATTGATTCTCATCAGTAACCAGAACAGCAATAAGATACAGTAACTCATAAAGCGTAGCATTAATGGGGTCTTCCTTAATCTCTCCCCTTGGTGCAACGAATTGGTCAAGCAAAGCTCGAGTCATGTAATAGGATTCAAAATATTCATGGGGTTGAGTGAAATCCTCAGTTCTCTCCTCCCTATGAAGATTGTAAAAAAAGCTCAGGCAGACTTGGGGAGCTTTATCAAATAGCTCCTCAAGATATTGGCGGTAATGTTCAGGTGCCAAGCGGTATTTTATTGCCTCAAGTCGCTTAAGGGCAATTTGGAGTTCGGCAATTTGGAGTTCATATAAGTCAGGATGTGGTCTTAAGCCGGTTTCCAGCTTTGCCAATGTACTTATACGATTGCTTACATCAAGTAAAGCTTCGGGAGAATCAGAAAACAGGGCTTGCTCAAAATCCTCATCCTTATCCAGCTTGAAGTCCTGGCTATCCCCGCTTTCTCTCTCAGCCAATTCAGCAGGATTTAAAATAACGAGTCTTCCAGGAGGTGTTTTAGTCAAAACTTGGCGTAATTTAGATCCTGCCATAGGATTTTCTTTTATAAAGCCTAAGTACAATAAAAAATTCCAAAACCAATCAAAGTGTGAGGTCCAACTCCAACCTTGATCATGTTCATCGCCTAACAAAGCATTCCTTTTTTTATTAAAATTGTAGAGGCATTGGTAGGGAAGCTTCTCATTATCGGAAAGTAAATCCAGTAATTCTTTTTTTAAGACCGTTCTGTCCGTTATTGTTTGCTCAAGCTCGCGCTTCCAAAATCTAATTTGCAGGCTGTCATGATTGTATCGGAGCATGTTTGACCCAAAAGTAAAAAATTCATTCAACTAAATCTTAACTCAAATTCCTTTGCCCAATCGTTAAGATATTGTAAGTTTTTGCATCAACTCTTTAGAGAAATAATTGAGTTAACAATAAATTGGGTTTTTTATGATGTTTTTTGCTTGTCATTTATTGCAATTTCAGGCAGATTAAAAGTTAGTGGTTATTTTTAAGCCGTCATGACTTCGTAAAATCAACGGTAAAAAATAAACCCTTAATAAAGCCTTAATTTTAATTTGTTAAGCTTCAAGCTAAGAATTGATTGCCGGAGGCTGTTATGGCAAATAGCACGAACCACATACTGGCGAAATTGAACCACTTAAGTTCCGTCGCTAAAAGCAAAGAGGTTGAACAAAAAACCTCTCCTGTCGCTGCGAAAGAAGTTATTGCCCCGAGTTCAACTACCGGATTGTCTTTTTCAGATCTCGTGAATGATTGTCTCACTAAGAAAGACAAGCATGATTATACGCCGCAATCTTAAGTTTTTTTCTTACAATTTTTATCTAGAGTCGCATAGGCTCTAGCTGTCTCTTGAATTCTCATTTCTGAACGATATACTGTTAATATATCAATCAAGTAGTTGAGGTGAGGTTTGTATGGCTGCTGGAGGCTTCGCTGACACCGCGCACTGGCGCGATTCCGCAAGAAGTGCTCGTTTTTTTATGGTTGATGCGCGTGCAGCATTCCCAATCTTCCTTTTTTTAATGCACATTCGCGTGTGGACTGGCATTCTGGTTTTGATTTCTGCCGTTTTTTTTGGAATCATTGAACATTATGGATTTACTGTGCCAGTATTCTTAAGATGGTTAAGAAGTTTTTTTGCAGGCCCTCTTAAAAGTTCTCAACCCTGGTGGCGCTGATGGATATAGATATACGTAAGGGCATGGCATTGATCGCTGCCAATATGAACGCCAAGTTTTATTTGAATGATCGTTTCGTGAGTTTTGAAGAAGTGTTTGCCGACACTGGATTATTGCCTGCAATTGCCAGACGGGCCGATCAGCTCTGTTCTCTTTGCTTAGGGTATGGGTTAGGTGTTACTTTTGATGAGGCCGAAAATGCAATGTTAGGCATTAGGGTGGTGTTTGACGAAGTTACTCCCAATTCCTTAAGACTGCTTTGTATGACCGATGTTTTAAATGAATTGATTCAAGGAGGGCCTAGTCGTGACTACACTCCCCTTGATGAGTTAATGTATGACTAGTAATTTGTAAAGAAAGTGCAAGTTTGCGCTTTCTTAAGTTTTTCTTAAGCTTATGAATGATAACCTACATTCATGAAAGCAGTAGTGGAGTAAAAACAAATGGCTAATATCCCTAAATCAACAGCAAGTTTGCTGCGTAATTTCGGAATCTTGGGGGGAGCTCATAAAGTAGCAACAACTGAAACCTTGCAAAATATCATTACTTCCTTGCAAGGGCTGGAATCCAAAGTTGCTGGTATTTGTGGATATAACTCTGCTGCACACAATTTAGAGGCCCAAAGGAATCTTGCAGATCTAATTGGAAAAATGCAAAACATCTCCACAAAACATCATGAAGCAGAGCAAGAAGAAATCCATTCTTCTACTTCAATTCAAAGTGCTCCTTAACCTCATTTAATAAACACAGTATGAATAGTATTCAACGTTTATGGTTGAATACTGTTATACTCTTTCTTATTTATCCCGTTATTTGCCAGCTTATGGTGTTAAGATTTTCTTTATGAAAGACAGATTAACAGAAGAACAAACTCAAGCCATTTTACAAGCTTTGGATGAGGCAATTGCCAAAGGTCCTTGGGAAGAATCCAACTTTTTGCGGGTGATCGGAAAAAATCTGCGGGAAATTCGCCAGAACTTTGCCAATCAGTTAGGGTTAAGTAACCAACATGAGGTGCAAAGCAAGAACGCCGATGCCCAAAATCAAAAGGAGCGGACCGGCCAGCAAGAAGTGTATATTAGTCTTTATTCAATGGATGGCAATACTTTACAAACTTGGGAACGCATTTTGGCCAATCTACCAAGGCAGATGATCTCTCGGCCCATCTATGAAAATGAGCAAGATGTAATAAATCATATAAAATCAAAAACAAACAGGGTAAATGAGGCTTATGTAGCAGCCTATGTCAGTAAAAGTGATATTCTAGAGGTGGCTGCGGACAAAATTTCAAGGGACAAGTTTGGCCGACCTCTTCTGTCCCTTAAAGACAGAAGCCTGAATCTGGACAACATTACCCGCTTCGTTCATA
>NZ_LR134383.1:1292500-1452500 GCF_900637635.1 Legionella jordanis | reverse complement strand
GGCTGCACTGGGTGGTTTTTTTATGTTCGGCTGGGATATCTTGGGTCATAAAGTACCAAAATCCATGGCTTTAGGGCATGGTTTAATTGCTGTAGCCGGTTTCATTCTTCTACTCTACTTTGCTTTGAGCCATTTTTAACGGGATTTCAAATGGAAGCCAATTTTAAAAGAGAACGTTACATTTCCTGGTCAGCCATATTAGCCGCTGCAATTATCGGCGTAGGCTTAAATTTTCTATTGAATTTATTATCACTTGGTTTAGGCATTTCCAGTTTTTCAATAAGCGTTCAAGGCGAAACAAGGTTTTCTTTGGCAGGATTCTTCTGTTTCTGTCTTTCCGCGATGATTTCAATGTTTTCTACAGGCTGGATTGCCGGCAGACTTAGCCCCTGTGTTTTAAGTCAAAGATGGGGCGCATTTTATGGGTTTTTAGCCTGGTGCCTGCTTCTCATCTTTACCATTATTCTTATAACAAACATGATCCAATATTCCGCTTTCCACTCAAATTTCACCTCCAATTTGGTTGCTATAAAACTAACAAATAATGCACCTATGCTAACGCAGACAGCTGCTGACATTCAGCAGAACACACCTTTGAGTATTAATATTGAGACCAACAAAAAAGTGTTGACTTTAAATGCCTTGCTTACTTTCATCTTGTTTGCGCTAGGTGCTTGCGCGAGTGTTATAGGTGGTATTTTAGGATACAGAAAACCTCCCTCACCTTTTAAAAAAAATAATCAAACATGAACATTCTCATTTTAGGTGCATCAGGATTTGCAGGCACATGGATAACCTCTGCTCTTTTAAAAGGCGATCATCGAATTTTTTGTGGCGTGAGGGACACCGAGCGGATACAGCGGTTGTTTCCCCAGGCGGAAATCATTTATTGTGATTTTTTAAAGGATAACTCTGTATCGGTCTGGATACCACGGTTAAGAACTATGGACTGTGTTATTAATTGTGTGGGGATTTTTTACCATAAAAATAGAGAAATAATCTGGCGTTTACATTACGAAACTGCGAAAGCAATTTTTATGGCCGCTAAACAAGCAGGTGTAAAACAAATTATTCAACTCTCAGCACTGGCTGTTGAGCAATATGATACGGATTATGCGAAGAGCAAAAAAGCCGCTGAAGATTGTTTGCGATCTTTAAATATTCCACACATCATTTTAAGGCCTTCCTTTATTTATGGACCTGGTGCTCAGGGAGGCCTGGCTTTAATTAGGGCTTTGGCAGCTTTACCTTTTGTGGTTTTTTTACCTGGAACCGGTGAACAGCAATTTCAACCTATTTTCGTAGAAGACTTAGCTCACGCAGTCAAACAGTTGCTGGAGAAAGAAGAGCTTGAAAAATCACTCACTTTAGCAGCCGTGTCTCCCCAACCAATCAGCTTAAAAAGAATGCTTATCACTTTACGCTACTGGTTGGGTTTAAAAGAACCTTTCTTTATTTCCATCCCTATAGCTCTGTTACGGTTTATCAGTAAACTCGGGAACAGGCTTTCAAATTCGCTGGTTAATGAAGATGCCATAAAGATGCTTGAGTACGGAAATATTAGCAACGAATCCGAAAGTATAGAATTTCAGCGAGCAATTGGCTTTATTCCCAGCAACTTTAAAGAGGCCACACAACTCATTCCAAGTGGAAGGCAGGACTTCTGGTACTCAAGACTATTTTTCCTAAGACCTGCCCTTAGAATTAGTTTGGCTTTTATGTGGCTAGCCAGCGCTTTAACCAGTGGTGTGCTTTATCCAGCACATGAGTCTTACGAGCTTTTGGCCTCAGTAGGTATAACTGAATTTTGGCAACCCTTGTTTTTATACGGAGCCACTTTTTTAAATTTTCTAATCGGATTATCTTTATTAGCCAATTACAAAACCAAAATTAATTGCCTCGCCCAGATTGTGGTCATGCTGATTTACAGTTTGATTATTACAGTCAAACTCCCTTATTTGTGGCTAGAGCCTTTTGGTCCTGTTGTTAAAAATATACCCCTATTCGTCAGCATTTTGATGCTATATGTTATGGAGTCAAACTAATGTTGTATTTATGGCTTAAATACATTCATATTTTGAGTTCCACCATTTTATTCGGTACAGGTATTGGTACGGCTTGTGTGATGCTATATGGCCATTGGACTAAAGACCTTGCAGCGATGGCAATCATCAATCGGTACGTCGTTTTGGTGGATTGGCTATTTACGGGAACATCCGGATTTATCCAGGCAATAACCGGTCTGACTATGGTTTATATTGCCAAGTATCCACTCACCTCATTATGGATTTGGGGCGGAATCACTGGTTACATTATCACTGCTCTATGCTGGTTTCCTGTGGTTTATTTGCAAATAAGGATTCGAGACATTACCGTCAAAGCCTGGCAAAACAAAGAAGCATTACCAGAAATATACTATACCTATTTTAAATGGTGGTTTGCCTTAGGATGGCCTGCTTTTATAAGTTTGTTAATAGTATTTTATCTAATGGTGATGAAGCCTTTTTAAAGGAGGCTCTTTTGGAAGTATCACTTTATTCTGCCGAAACCTGCGAAAAAATGGCGAAAGCTGCATCTTTACGTTATGTCAGTGATTCAGTGCCTGGTATTTCGAGAAAGAAAAATAAAGCGGGTTTTATATATTATTATCCCGACGGTCGACAAGTTCTCGAGGAAAAAGTGCTGCAGCGGATTAATGCCTTAGCCATTCCACCTGCCTATCACGACGTGTGGATTTGCCCCTATGCAAACGGCCACATTCAAGCAACCGCAAGAGATGATAGAAACAGAAAACAGTATCGTTACCATTCCTTATGGCAAGAATGTCGACAACAACAAAAATTTTACATGATGATTTCCTTTGGGAAAGCCTTAACGGCTATACGTGAGCACGTTAATCGTGAACTCAGAAAACCTGCCACATTAAGCAGAGAACAAATAATATGCGCCATCATTTATCTGCTAGATAATGCTTGCTTGCGCATAGGTAATTCGGTTTATGCCCGCGAAAATAAATCCTACGGTTTAACTACTCTGCGGAAGAAACATTTATCCATTGAGGAAAATAAAGCTATGTTGGATTTTGAGGGTAAGAGCTCCAAAATTTGGCATATTGATCTAAAGGATCGAAAAATTGTTAAAATTTTAAAAAAATGTGAAGAAATTCCCGGCTATGAATTATTTAAATATTACGATGAAAATGGCGCATTAAATGTCGTTTGTTCTCAGGAAATTAATGCTTATTTACAAACCCTAACCAAAAAACCCTTCACCGCTAAAGATTTTAGGACCTGGATAGCTTGCCGGGAAACTCTCTGCCGCTTGGTAGAAATTTGTCTTTCCAATGAGCCCCCAACCCCAAAAAATTTAAAAAGCACCATCAAAGAGGTTGCCGATTTACTAGGCCACACAACCAGTGTCTGCCAGAAAAATTATATTTATCCAGGGATGTTAATTTGGTGGCAACAAGGACGTTTGCACAGCTGGGTAAAACGAAATAAAGCCAAAATCCAGCAACTGGACGATGACTCGCTTCTCTTATATTGGTTGAAAAAGGCCTGCAAGGAAAATGAAGATCTTCTACTAAAATCGAGGAAAAAATACTCATCGGCGTAATGGATAGACGAAATCAGCTCCGCCATTCTGGACAAATTACAGCAATATAGAAGAGGCTTGATTGAAATGCGCAACTCCTTATACAAACCTCATTTATTGCTAGTACATCTATGCCATTGGTCTAATATTTCACCACCGATCAATACTGATATTGGATATGGCAAGTCACATAATAAAATCCACACTCACGGAGCGGATTATAATTCTACAATTTGCGCGTGGTTTTGGTAAAATGGAGGCGATTGCCCCTTCAATTGTACAAGTTAGCTCATTGTTGGCGATTAAGTCTATTGACATGGAGCCGCTTGGCGCATCTTGTCAAATGCCATCTACTCAATGGAGTAACTGCCGTTTATTTTGTACGCTATACTATTCTTCTAGAAGCTCTTTTATGCAATATAAGGGAATATAATGCTAAAGGAAGAACTTGCTCGTACTTTTAAGCAAGTACGGCAACGGACAGAACAAATCTGCCATCCTCTTTATGCAGAAGACTATGTCATTCAGGGTATGGCTGATGTAAGTCCACCCAAATGGCATTTAGCTCACAGCAGTTGGTTCTTTGAGACTTTTATTTTACAACCTTATTCCCCCTCTTACCGTTTATTTGATGGCTCATTTGCTTATCGCTTCAACTCCTATTACCAAACAATAGGTAAACCTTTTACACGCTCCCAGAGAGGATTGCTGTCAAGACCCACCGCGGAAATCGTCTACGCCTATCGTCATTATATCAACGAGCATTTGCTGGAATTACTCGATGGAAAAACCGAAGATGAATTAAACCAACTAAAGGATTTAATTGTCCTGGGCTTGCAGCACGAACAGCAACACCAAGAACTATTATTTATGGATATAAAATTCAATCTGTCTCTGGATCCAGATTTTCCAGCTTACAATAAAATCCCGGCAACAAGCTCATTGAAAACAGTCAAACCTCAATCTATCCCCAACCTGGAAATCACGGGAGGACTAACTGAAATTGGTTATTCAGAACAAGGCTTCTGTTTTGATAATGAATTGCCAAGACATAAAATTTTTCTTTATCCCTATGCAATCTCTTCTTTATTGGTTAGTAATGCTGAATACCAAGAGTTCATGGAAGACGGAGGCTATAGTAACTCCAGATGGTGGTTATCAGACGGCTGGGATTGGGTTTTGGCCAACCAGATTTCTTCTCCTTTGTATTGGCATGATATGGGAGGTAAATGGCATCTTTTTACACTAAATGGTTTGCAGGCATTAAATCCAGCCGAGCCTGTATCCCACATCAGTTATTTTGAGGCAGATGCCTACGCAAGATGGCGCGGTTATCGTCTTCCTACTGAAGCAGAATGGGAACACTATGTAAGTCAGGCCGCGTTTCCTTTAGAACAGGCTAATTTTATGGAAAGCGGACACTATCACCCACAAGACCCTAAATCAGAACAGCCAGATTTACCGCAACAGTTTTTAGGTGATTTGTGGGAGTGGACCGCAAGTCCCTACTCACCTTATCCCGGCTATAAAATGTTGGAGGGTAGTCTAGGAGAATACAATGGCAAGTTCATGAATAATCAATATGTCTTACGTGGAGGTTGCTGTGTGACTCCCAAACAACACATCCGGTTAAGCTATCGCAATTTTTTTCAGCCAGAAAAACGCTGGCAATTTAGCGGAATTCGTTTAGCAACTAGTCTATAGGAGCTCAGCATGGCTGCCTTATTAAAAGCTATACAGAATCATCAGTCCCACAATCAGGCTAACAATGAATTTATGAGAGATGTTTTATTAGGACTTTCTCGATCTAAAAAGACCATTCCGTCGAAATACTTTTATGATGAGACCGGTTCCGAACTGTTTAATCGAATCACAAAACATCCAGATTACTATTTAACTGCTTGTGAGATTGATATTCTTACAACCATTAGAAAAGAGTTATCCGCATTACTAGGAAAGACCACTTTTAATTTGATCGAATTAGGGCCTGGGGAGGGTATTAAATCCAGGTTGTTGATTGATCAATTTATTAAAGACCGGCGTTCTTTCAGCTACTGCATGATTGATATTTCCACGCAGTACCTGGAACAGTTAGCACAAAAAATAAACGGGGAATTACCTGATTTAAACATTATTTCAATCAATTCCGACTATTCTAATGGCATTAAATGCTTAGGTGAAACCTCCAAAGAAAAGAACTTCGTTTTATTTTTAGGTTCAAGTATAGGCAATTTCGATCTTTCAACATCGAGGTGTTTTTTACAAGAAATACGTCAATCCTTGCAAGAAGGAGATTACATGCTCATTGGTTTTGATCTACGAAAAGATATTGACGTTCTTCTTCGCGCCTACAATGATCGTGATGGTATAACCCGTGCCTTTAATTTAAATCTCCTTGAGCGAGTGAATCGAGAACTAAACGCGGATTTTAATTTAAAATCTTTCGAACATTACGGCAATTACAACGTGCTTGATGGAGCTATGGAAAGCTTTATTGTCAGTCGGGCAGAACAAACGGTTCATATTGGGTCATTAAATAAAACCTTTTTCTTTGACCGATTTGAACCCATACATGTGGAATCTTCATACAAATACACTCTGTTTCAAATCGAACATTTAGCACAAACAAGTTACTTTGAAGTGGTAAACAATTTCAGTGATTCACAAAACTATTTTGTAAACTCACTATGGCGAGCAAAACCCAAATGAAATAATCTCTTCATATATCATATAAGGAGAGCTGAATTGAATTGGAAGGCATTTAACCGGTATGGCTGTGGATTTCGCTGGTAATAAAAAATTATTCCAATGCAAAAATGGCAATAGTCACAAAAAAAGAGCATGTTGAATCAACATGCTCTTTGAATTTTATCAGCGACGAAGCAAGGCAGATAAAATAAAGCCCACACCACCTGCTATAAGTAATGACATCAAAGGTCTTTGATACACTTTTTGGGCCACTTGATCGGAGTACTCTTTGATGTTGCTTTGAGCTTCGTTTACTCTGCTTTTCCCTTCTTGATAAAGCTCATTAGCAACTCGCTTACTATCGTTTATTAAGGTATTAGTCGCATCACCCAATCCAGATTCTCTCATGCTTCCCTTTTTTGAGAAGTCAGAAGAAACCTGTGGTCTATTGGATGTTTCTGGTTTTTTCATGTCCATTATTATCTCCTGTAGTCCATTAATAATTACAACTCTGTGATAAAGCTTAGTTTTAAGTATAGCAAATAGGATTAAATTTCGAGTGAATTTATTGTTAAATGCCATAAAGATTTAAATATGAACTCAATCACCTCCTGCTAACCCACTCCATCCATAGTTGTTACCGCAGCAAGTAGCCGCCGATGTTGTTAATTAATTTCCGTGAGTGTGGTGGGTTAACAGAGTTGGCGTCGTGGACAGATTCACAACAGACTGACATAGATGTATCTCGCTGATGCAGGTTCTTGGAGAAACAGCTTCATAATTGGTGCGCTTTATTTGCTTTCTATGATTTAACAAATGTCGTAATTTACGATAACGGCTTCGTGCAAGTTTATTGAAAATGCAAGGGTCTGCACCGTTTATATCAAACATCTTTTAGCAAAAAGATGGATGCGTAGGATTGTAGGCTTATTCTATTTGAGTAGTTGGCCAAATCACCGACAAGTTGTAAAGGACGTTATTTACTATAATTTAAATGAATACAGTTAACTCTTTTAAAGGGAGTATTAAAATGAGCCTAATTGTTTTGTTAATCCTTATACTACTGCTAGCAGCACTAGCACCAGCCTGGCCATATAGCTCTGGTTGGGGTTATAGACCATCAGGAATTGTTGGCGTTTTGCTAATTATATTCATTCTTTTGTTAATTTTTGGTGTTGTACCAAGATAAAGATGGACAACCCACTGTAATGATTCGTGGCGCATTGGTATCTGTAATCTTGCGAATTATCTCTGTGCGCTAGGACACTAGAATGGAGATATTATGACAACAAGTAAGGGTATATTAATGCATTGGTTGCGGGATGCTCATGCAATGGAGAAGCAATCGGAACAAATGCTCAAAGGCCAAATTGCTCGCTTAGAAAATTATCCTCGTTTGAGAAAGCATATGAAGCACCATCTGGAAGAAACTATTTTTCAGAAAAATCAACTTGAAAAATGCATAAAGCAGCTAGGGGGTCATCACTCAATGTTAAAAGACTTCTCTGCAAAAATAATTGGATTGAGCCAGGTAGCAGGACATATGTTGTCCTCAGATGAGGTTGTGCAAGGTGCTATGGACATCTACGTTTTTGAAAACATGGAAATCGCCTATTACACAGCATTAATCTCTGCTGCCGAAAGTGCCGAGGAGTTGGATATGAAAATCACTTGCCAACAATTGCTGCTTCAGGAAAAAGCCATGGCTGAATGGCTATTGGGCAATCTTCCTCACCTGGTCAAAGCGTTCATTGTTCGTTCTGAGTTGTCAACAGAAACAGCCAAACGCTAAATACTTTTGGAGAACCAATAATCAGCTAGTGCTGAATTTTGATAATGGGATAACCAATGATTAAAAAATTCCTGCGCTCTTTTCGTTTGCCCACTCCTGAGTAAACTTAGAAAGTAACTTTGAGTAAATAATTCATTTTGGGCATCGCTGCCGCCCATTTGAAATGCATAGGGAAAAGAGGTAGCCATTAAATCTGCAGCCAATGAATAATCCCCTTTGGCAAAGGCAGCAATTCCAGCCAACAGGGGAGATGCTGTTTTTTGCCACAAATCCCGTTTGTAGCCGGGAGGAAGCTTGTTAGCATAATCTGAAGCGTCAGCGAGTGAACGTTTCAGCAATTCCTCCTCGCCTGCCCTGGCTAGACAATAAATAAAATGGGCATTATTAAAACCAATGTATTGCTCAAAAGGATGCAAACCCAAATGGGGCAAAATGTCTCTGAACCGTTGCTCCTGCGATATACCAGCCATATCCATTCGCCAGAGTAAAGAAATGGCATCCAGTTGTTCCAAAGCCGTATTGGGCAGACTGCCAAAAATCTTTGGATACAAATTCATAACCTGGGATTCATCCCGATTGGCTAAATGAAACAAGGCCAAATGCCAACTGTTATGCCCTCTTAAAAGGGGTAAGATCCCCTCCCAAGTAGGCTGTAAATCTTTTAAGACTTTTATTCCCCCCTCAATGTCACTCTGTAACAGATAAACATGAGCCAGGCTGTGATGAGCCCAGGGGGTATTTCGTTCAAGGCTAATGGCCTTTTCAGCAGAGGCTTTTGCTTCTTGGTAATGACCTGATAATTCGAGGGCAAAAGAAAAGCTTGCTAAAAAATATGGATTATTTTCATTCGGTTTGAAACATCGATAGCAAAGTGCCAGAAATTGCTCAGCCTGAAAAGCCTGACCAGTGCAATAATATAGCCACTCAGCAAATTTCAAAGCTAAAAGATCCTGTGGAAATAACTCAATAATGGCTGCAAAGAAGGTTAAGGCAGTTTCATACTCAAGATTAGACCATGCTTTAATGGCTTGAAAAGTTAGTTTCTCGCGTAAATTAGCACTTCTAAACAGGCTCTCAGCTTGAACCAGGTAATCATTGGCCACTTCAGTGGCTGCATGTTCTTGAGCGTATAAATTAAAAGCAGCAGCGTAACTCAATAAGAGAATATTGGAAGGATATCGTTCAACAGCATTCAAAATTGTCCCAGCCTCTTTGCCTGAGCCCAGTATCTGATGATAAAAGTGATCAAGGTTGTTGATGACGTCAACTGAGGTCGTGCTTACTTCTAATCCTTCTTGTGTTTTCATACAGTAGATTCAAAATGGTTTAACTCAAGCATAGCAAAGATTACGAACATCCGTTAAGCCAGTGCGACTACATCAAATATAGGAAGATAATGAGAGCAAACGATATTGGCGAGTCATCTTACAAGGCCCGTTTAAACGATAGATCCCTCCCATTAGGCAGAGATCTATATGCTTATATCCGTCCAGGGTGGGACTCTTTCATAGCAAAAAGAGTAATTAGTAAACTGAGTAAATAACATAGAGGCATAACCAGTAAAGCCTTGTTGTAGCTTGCCACCGTATAAACAGGAATGCCATTCACCATCAAATTTTCGCTATGATGAAGGAGAACTCCAACGAGAGGCTGGAAAATAGCCCCACCCACCAAGACGGAGAGATTGTTAAAACCCGATGCTGTTCCCACTAATTCAGGAGGATTATTGTCTTTGACTACCGCAAAGCTAACGGTTTGCCCACCTGCTCCAAATCCTAAAACAAACAATACAACATACATCCACGAAATCGGCACATTAGGAATATATAAAAGACAAATTGTTGCTACCAAGCCGAATATCGAGCTTAAAGCAAGCGCTAGCCGCCTACTGTAAAAACGGTCACTTACCCACCCTAAAAAGGGGCTGCCAATACCAATTCCCAGCCAAATCATACTGCATAAACCAGAAGCCAGGATTACAGAAATTTGATATTTTTGTTGCAGATAAGGAACACCCCATAATGCGGCAAATACCGCTATGGGTGTCCAAATAGTAAAAGCATAAGCACCAATAACCCAAGTGTAAGAGCGTTTACAAACACTAATTAAACGATGCAATTCATCAATGAATTGTCTTTTTGGCGGACGTTGCGTAGGTTGATCAGGATAATCTCGGATAACAAACCAGATTAAAGCAGCTAATGCTAAACCTACTAAGGCCAATATGAAGCTCGCATTACGCCAACCCACTTGCTGTATTAGCGCGGCTAAAGGAACCTCCCCAAACATCGCACCAACAGAACTCATTAATTGAGCAATGCCAGCCAGGAATGCAAATTGTTGTGGTGGGAACCAACGGGACACAAGAACAAGCACTCCGATAAAGGAAAAAGCAGAGGCAATACCAATTAGAAAGCGACCCAGTGCAGCGGTAAAGAGGCTATCTGTTGAAGCAAAGAAAAAAGAACCAATCGCGCAAAGGGTAAGCGCAGATGTCATCAACTTGCGTGGCCCATAGCGGTCGAATAAAAGACCAGCTGGTAGTTGCATGGGAGCATAGGCATAGAAGTAAAAGGCAGAGACAATCCCAAAACCCGCGGCACTAACCTTAAAGGTTTTCATCATAGACTCAGCCATGACACTGGGAGCCACCTGCAAAACAAATTCGTACAGGTAGAATGAGGCGGACAATAAAAAAATCATGTACGCGGTAAATTTACCAGGATGGTGATAATTTGAGTGCTGAGCGTTCAAAATAATATCTTTGCCTATTCAAAAACGCACATTACACCGCAAGCGAAATTCATTTGTCAATGCCTGCAGGATAGATTGTACCAAGAATGGCTTTGCGCCTGGCTCCTGTGATTTGAGAAAGATCTAAAGCTATGTTAGATAATGTCTTTTCTGCCAACCAGGCAAACATCGCAGCTTCAATAAAATCAGGATCAATCCCATAAGCACTGGTGCTTTTAACCTTCGTGTCAGGCAAGAGTTTGCTAAGCGAATCAAGCAGAGCCAAATTATGAGCCCCGCCACCACAAATAAGAACCTCCTTCGCCTGTATCCCTTCTTTAGTCATCGCTTCGACCACAATGCTGGAAGTCAACTGAAGTAGTGTGGCTTGTACATCCGCATTGGCCCAATTAGTTTGGAGGAATGGATTTATCCACTCCAATGAGAAATATTCCTTGCCAATACTCTTCGGGAACGGCTTTTTAAAAAATGGATCACTTAATAACTGATCAAGAAGGGGCATGATCACCTGTCCAGAACGCGCCCAGTCCCCATTTTTATCAAAATCCAATTCTCGATGTTTTTTAATCCAGGCATCCATAAGACAATTTCCAGGCCCTAAGTCATAGCCATAGACATGACCGCCAGACATTAAGCAAGTCACATTAGCAACACCACCGACATTAACTAGTATCAGCGGATGTTCAATATGAGCAAAAAGAGCCTGGTGATAGATGGGAGCAAAAGGAGCACCTTGCCCTCCTACCACCAAATCACGAGTCCTAAAATCAGCAACAACTTTAATGCGGGTTGCTTCGGCTATCGTATGTGCACAACCCAACTGCAGAGTATAGGGAATATCGGCATATGCATCATGGCAAACAGTTTGCCCATGGCTTCCAATGGCTTTAATTCGCTCCGCGGGAATCTGTGCTTTGTCAAGTAGTTCTATAGCTGCTTGTGCAAATTCCAGACCCAATATCCGATTTAATTGGCTAATTGCCTTCAGAGACTGGTTCTCGCCAGAGACAACCTCATTTAAACTTAATTTTGCCTCTTTACTGTAAGGACGGGTAACTCCTGCTATAAAATTATGCGTGCTGCAATCAATCAATGCCGCATCTATACCATCCATACTGGTGCCGGACATTAACCCCAAAAATAATTGTTCACCTGATTTGCCGTTGGTTTCATTCATAATGGTTATTGCTTAAGGTTAAAACAGCGATAAAAATTTTGAGTACTGTGGTGTGCAATTTCCTCATAACTGGTCTGACGCAAATCTGCAATCGCTTCAGCAACATATTTCACCAAAGCTGGATGGTTTTGTTTTCCCCGATAAGGTACTGGTGCTAAATAAGGTGAATCAGTTTCTATTAACATGCGATCTAGCGGTACCTTTTTTGCAACTTCATGCAAAAGCGTGGCGTTTTTAAACGTTACAATACCTGAAAAAGAAATATAAAAATTAAGATCCATCGCTTTTTGGGCAACATCCCAATTTTCTGCAAAGCAATGCATTACTCCACCTACATCAGCCGCCTTTTCTTCCGCCATAATTTGCAGCGTATCTTCCGCCGCTTGTCGAGTATGAACAATTAGAGGTTTTTTGGATGCTAAAGCTGTACGAATATGAGTCCTAAATCGTTCTTTTTGATTATTTATCCGATCCGCGTGCTCGGTTCTATAATAGTCCAGACCCGTTTCACCAATGGCAATACAGTTTGGATGCTGCGCCAGTTCATACAAAATATTTGAATTTGGTTCTTCATTGACTTCGCTGTTTGGATGCAAGCCAACTGAAATACTGATGTTTTCATAATGCTCAGCTAACTTACGTAAACTGGGATAATCGGTTAATTCGACGCAAACACAAAGAAAATGATGGACGCCGTTTTCTTTCGCCCTCTCAAGAAGATTACCTAAATCATTATTAAATTCTGTTAAATCAATAAAATTGAGATGGCAGTGAGAATCAACTAGCATATTTAGGTCTCTAATCAGTTTAAAATGAAGTTTAGCTTGAATGCCTAACCAGGGAAAGACTTATAACCCAAGAGCAAATTTTCCAAGGTGAGTAATGGATTAATATTTAGATTTTTGTTTAATTTTTTAACAATACTGTATAACTCATCCATTTGACGAAATAAGATTGGTGGAGTAAAGCAGTTTGCCAACTCTTGTAATAACTGAGCCTCACTGTGCTCCTCTTTTGAGCCTGCCAGCAGATATTTAAGCATTTGGGCATTGATTAAAGAGAGTAGCCAAATGAGATCCGAAAACCCGTGAATAGCCCATTTTGAAGCCAGAGCGCAAACGCTAATATTACCCTTAACCAAGCTAATGAGCTCTTGAATGATTTCCTCGCGCTCAGCAAGCAATTTTTCCCGCTCACTTTTATCCGCGGCCCCTTCCGCTGACAAGGCAGTCCAATCTTGAGCTAAAGGGAGATGCCATTGCTGGCATCGACTTAATATGGTGGGTAAAATTGTGCTAATGTGCTCTGCAAGTAATATGAAAGTGAGGGAAGTAGGAGGTTCCTCCAGAAGTTTTAACAGCGCATTGGCCGCTGGCACATTCATTTTTTCTGCAGGTTGCAGCAAAATTATACGTCTTACTCCCAATTGGGGAGAATGGTAAGCGAGGTCTTGTAGCTCACGAATCTGATCAATTTTTATTATGCCCCCCGCCTTATCCGGTTTTATTACATTTAAATCTGGATGCATTTTAGCGGAAACTAAGCGACATGATTGACATTCGCCACAAGGCTTGGTTTCTCGATTGCAAAGCAATACAGCAGCCATGGTATAGACAAAATCGAGAGAAGTCATGGTCGCAGGAGAAACCAACAAAAAAGCGTGAGGCAATCTTTCATGGCGGTAAATATTGCAAAAGCGCTCCCACCATTTTGCATAATCAGCTGAAAATTGAGGAATTTTAGAAGACTGCATTTTTAGCTATAAACAGTTTAAGGTGCTCAACGATGGATTCTTGCACTTGTTCCAATGGCAGACCTGCATCAATACAAACCACATTATCCATATGGCTAATCATTTTATGGTAGGCATTTGCAACATCGGTAAAAAATGCCAATGATTCTTGCTCAATCCGATCTGCAGCACTGCGCTTCTTTGCCCGACTGAGACCAAGTTCCGGAGCAATATCTAAAAAGAAAATTAAATCGGGTTTAAAGCCCTGTAGACAGTACCTGGACAAAGTAGAGATCATTTCCAGATCAAGATGCCTGCCTCCTCCTTGATAAGCATAAGTCGATAATTCGAAGCGATCACCCAAAACCCAAGTTCCTTGATTTAATGCCGGTTTAATTAACTCCTCAAGCAATTGTACTCTAGCCGAATAAAGCAGCAGCAGTTCAACCCTTGGGTCAATGATTTCATGATCTACTTTTTCTTTGATGAGACTCCTCACCGTTTCCCCAATACGAGTTCCACCTGGCTCCCGGGTGATAATCACCTGTGGAAGACAATTCTCCAGATACTCTTTAATTGTTTGCACAGCCGTGGACTTCCCTGCTCCTTCCAAGCCCTCTACCACTATGAAACGGCCCTGCCTCATCATATTAGGATCCCTTGCCTTGATATTCGGAAATGGCTTTTTTTTGCTCTTCGTAATTAACGGAGAACTGATGCGAGCCGTCCCCTTTTGCTACGAAATAAAGATAGTCGGTTTTTTGAGGGTGAGCTGCTGCATCCAAGGACCCTTTTCCTACCATTGCAATAGGGGTTGGCGGTAATCCGTGATAGCGATAGGTATTGTAGGGCGAATCCACTGATAAATCCTCGTGGCTCAATTTACCGCGATAGCTAGGGCCTAAAGCATATATAACGGTAGGATCCATTTGCAGCAGCATATGTTTTTTTAAGCGATTAACAAGAACGCCGGAAATTAATTTACGCTCAGCAGGAATGGAGGTTTCCTTTTCTAAAATGGAGGCTGCAATCAGTAATTCATAGGCAGATTGGTAGGGTAAATCAGGATCCCTGGTTTTCCAGCAATACTCCAGATACTGCAATAAGTTTTGATTGGCGCGCTTCAGCAAATTATTGGCCTCGCTGCCTGCATCATATTGATAAGTATCGGCGAGCAAAAGCCCTTCGGGACTTAAGTAATTAGCCTGGATTCCTTGCCAATCGTTTAAACCAGATTTCAAAAATGGTGCATTCGCCAGATTCGCTTTAACCTGATTAATAGTAGTTCCTTCAATAATGCTAAATGACTGAACCAATACTTCACCAGAAACAACTTTTGTTAAAAAATGACTGATTGATTCACCAGGTTTGACTTCATATATCCCTGCTTTTAATTGAGGTGCCAACCCTTTCACCTTAATCCAATAAAGCAGTAGTCGGCTCGAGGGGATCAAATGCCTGGTTTTTAAATGATGTACGAAGGTTGAGGCGGAAGTGTTTTTATCAATCGTTACAATTGCAGGCTGTGCTCCCTCAGGGAGCATTGGCCGCGAGAATAAATTATAAAAAAAATATCCTACAGCAACAACGCTAAATAAACTGAGTAAAAAGCAAGCCAATAGAATTAATTTAAGCGGGCGTTTCATCTATACCCGCTTAAAAATTAAACTTCCGTTTGTACCACCAAAGCCCAGTGAATTGCTTAATGCATAATTAATGCGCATTTCTTGGGGGCGATGAGGGACATAATTTAAATCACAATCCTCATCAGGATTGTCTAGATTAATGGTAGGTGGTGCTATTTGATCTTTTATGGCAAGAATACTAAAAATGGCTTCGACCGCACCAGCCGCACCCAACAAGTGACCAGTCATGGATTTTGTTGAGCTCATTGCCAATTTATAAGCATGCTCTTTAAACAAGCGTTTGACAGCTTTGGTTTCATTTAAATCATTCAAATAGGTGGATGTACCATGAGCATTGATGTAATCAATTTCACTGACATCAATACCTGCATCCTGAATAGCAGCGGCCATAGCACGGGTTGCACCATCTGCATCCTCATCAGGAGCGGTGATATGGTAAGCATCCCCTGACATACCAAAGCCAACTAATTCAGCATAAATGGTTGCACCACGGGCTTTAGCATGTTCATATTCTTCAAGAATCAAGACTCCAGCACCTTCGCCCATGACAAAACCATCTCGATCCTTGTCCCAAGGCCTTGAGGCTTTTTCAGGCTCATCATTACGCTTGGATAATGAACGGATTGCAGAAAAACCAGCAAGACACAACGGAGTGGTTGTCATTTCAGCCCCACCACATACCATAACGTCAGCATCACCATAAGCAATCATACGTCCGGCTAAACCGATATTATGAGTTCCAGTAGTGCAAGCGGTAACGACGGAAATATTAGGTCCCTTCAGCTTATGCCTAATGGAAATCTGTCCTGCCACCATGTTGATGATACCGGCAGGGATAAAAAACGGAGACACCTTGCGAGGGCCACCGGCTACCAGTTTATCCTGGTTGTTGGTAATGGTTTCAATACCACCGATACCTGCACCAACAGCAATACCAGTGCGCAATGCAAGTTCATCATTAATGACTAAACCAGAATCAGCAAGAGCTTCATCCGCGGCTGCAACACCATATTGAGTGAATACATCCATTTTCCTGGCGTCTTTTAGCGGCAAGTAGTTTTCTATATTAAAGTTTTTTACCTTTGCCCATATTTTAGTAGGGTATTCAGTAGTGTCGAATCCTTCAACCATACCAACACCACTTTTACCAGCTAAAATATTTTGCCAGGTTTGCTCTACATTTAGTCCGACAGGGGTAACCATCCCCATGCCGGTAACAACAACACGCCGCTTAGTCAACGGAAAACTCCTTGAAGTTATTAAGCTTCTTCTTTATTAAGATTTGATTCAATATAATCGATCGCTTCTTGAATAGTGGTGATTTTTTCAGCCTTTTCATCTGGAATTTCGGTTTCAAATTCTTCTTCGAGAGCCATCACCAACTCAACAGTATCCAGAGAGTCAGCACCTAAGTCATCAACAAAGGATGCGTTGTTTTTTAAGTCCTCTCCATTAACGCCCAATTGCTCAATAACAATCTTGCGAACTCGTTCTTCAACTGTACTCATAACTTGTATTTCCTCTTAGGTTAAAAAAGTCTTGTAGGCTAGTTTATTCAATTATTCAAAGAACGCAAGCCATTTAATCCATATACATGCCACCATTCACATGGATGGTCTCACCTGTAATATAATTTGCATAGTCCGAAGCCAAAAAGGCTACTGTTTCAGCAATATCTTCAACTTTACCAAATCGTTTAAGTGGGATGCGCTTTAGCATTTCCTCTTTGACCATATCAGGCAATGCACTGGTCATATCAGTATCAATAAACCCTGGCGCAACAACATTTACTGTAATATTACGACTGCCAATTTCCTGGGCTAAAGATTTACTAAAACCTACAACCCCTGCCTTAGCAGCTGTGTAATTGGCCTGCCCAGTATTTCCGCTGGCGCCCACGACAGAGCCAATGCTGATAATACGGCCCCATCGTGCTCGAAACATAGGTTTAAGACAAGCTTTGGTTATTCGAAATATAGCATTCAAATTGGTTTCAATAACCTTATACCATTCCTCGTCATCCATTCTTAATAATAGATTATCGCAGGTAATGCCGGCATTATTGATAAGAATCCCGGGGTTTTTATCTGCATCAGCCAGTTGGGTCATGAAATTTTCAACCCCTTCCTTGCTAGTTACATCAAGCACTTTCCCTTCACCAGCTACTTGTTCCTGTTTGAATAAATCCGTTAGCTTTTGAGCACCCTCGGAAGTTGTGGCAGTTCCAATTACATACGCACCTTTCTGAGCCAGGTTTAAGGCAATGGCTTTGCCAATCCCTCTGCTCGCTCCGGTTACTAGTGCAATTTTCCCTTGTAAATTTGACATGCTAATCCTCAAATATAATCAATTTAAATCAACTGCGTTACAGCTTGTTGAAAGCTCGAAACGTCATTCACGCTCATTGCCGATAAATTTTTATCAATGCGTTTTACAAGACCACTTAGCACTTTACCTGGTCCGCATTCAATCACGTGGTCAATGCCTTTTTGCTTCATAAGTTGAATGGTTTCAACCCATCGAACTGGCCGATAGAGTTGCTCCTTAAGTAGAGCGCGGATTTCTTGAGGAGATTGATAGACACTTAAATTCACATTTGAAATGACGTCGTATTCAGGTTTTTGAAAATTAGCCTTAGCCAGGTCTTCTTCAAAAGCTGCAGCGGCTTTTTCCAGTAAAGGGCAATGGCAAGGCACACTTACTGGGATAATTTTGGCCAAACGAGCCCCCATGTCCTCAGCCAATTTTATAGCCTCTTCAACAGCAACCGTATGCCCAGCAATAACAACTTGACCGATGGCATTGTAATTAGCCGGCATAACTTGAAATTCTGAATTACTGGCCTGTTGACATAAGCTTTTAACTTGTTCGTCACTAAGACCGACAATGGCAGCCATAGCCCCTTGCCCAAGTGGAACGTGTTTTTGCATGAGTTGACCGCGACGGGCCACAAGGTGAGCGGCATCTGCTAACTCAATTGCACCAGCACAGACTAAGGCCGCATATTCACCTAAACTATGGCCAGCCATCATTTGAGGTTTTACTGATGTGTTTTTTTGCAGCAATTTAAACACAGCCACATCGGCGGTCAACATGACTACCTGAGTAATTTCTGTTTGATTTAACTTTTCTTCTGGACCTTCTTGGGTCAATTGCCAAACATCATAACCCAGACGGTTGGAAACTTGTGCAAAACTCTCCTGAATAATTGGATACTGTTCAGCAAGCTCAGACAGCATGCCAATATTCTGGGAACCTTGGCCTGGGAAAACAAAAGCAAAATTAGTCATAATTAATTAAATGCTCCGGTCCTGTCAGTTTAGTAACGAATAGCCATGGCACCCCAAGTCATTCCTCCGCCAAACGACTCCAGCAAAAGCAAATCCCCTCGCTGGATGCGGTTTTCACGAATGGAATAATCAAGAGCAAGTGGAATGGAAGCCGCCGAAGTGTTGCCTTGGTTTTCGATAGTTACAATGACTTGTGACATAGGTAAATTAAGTTTTTTAGCTATGCCTTGAATTATGCGAATGTTCGCTTGATGAGGAATTAACCAGTTGATGTCTGATTTTTGCAAATGGCAAGTTTGCAAAATTTCATCAACAACATCACCCATGATGTTTACAGCAATTTTAAATACTTCATTGCCGCGCATGCCAATGTATGCAGCGTTGTCCAGGGAGGAGAAATTAGGATAGGTTAATAAACCATCGAAATCATGCGAAGCATGAAGGGTGCTGCCTAGAATGCCTGGCCTGTCGCTGGCGCTTAAAACCACAGCTCCTGCACCATCACCGAATAAAACGCAAGTTGAGCGATCACTCCAGTCAAGTGCCCGAGACATACTTTCGCTTCCGACCACCATGACGTGTTTGGCAGTACCACTTGCGATGTATTGTCTTGCCACATCCAGAGCATAGACAAAACCGCTGCAAGCAGCCCCAATGTCAAAGGCAGGAATCGGTTTGCTTATTTTCAAAGCATCTTGGACATGACAAGCCATGCTTGGAAAAAAGTGGTTTGGCGTACAACTGGCAACAAGGATTAGATCTAAATCGTCAGCATTAATATCGGATGAAGCCAATGCATTTATGGCAGCTTTTGAAGCCATGAAAGAAGTCGTTTCATGCTCTGATGCAATATGACGACTACTAATTCCTGTTCTTGAATAAATCCATTCATGCGTTGTATCAAGTTGAGATTCCAGCTCCTGATTACTAACTGAGCGCTCAGGTAAATAACTGCCTGTTCCATTGATAATGGCATTTTTCATAGCAATAAACCTTGATTTAAAAAATCCGTAATTTGATCGCGCACTAAATCGACCACATTATTTTTTACTTGCAATACCGCCTCTTCAATGGCGTGTTGGAAGCCTAGTTCATTTGCTCCACCGTGACTTTTGACCACAATGCCATTTAAACCCAAAAGGCTGGCACCGTTGTATCGTGCAGGATCCATGTGCTTTTTAAGATGGCCAAGAGCAGGCATCGCAAGCAAACCTACGAGCTTGGTAAAAATATTGCGAGAAAAGGATTCTTTTAAGACCGAAATCATTAGTTTTGCCAAACCTTCGCTAGCTTTTAAAGCAACGTTACCGACAAAACCATCGCAAACAACCAAATCTACTTGGCCTGAATAAAATTGATCACCTTCTACATAGCCAATGTAATTCATAAGATGGCATTCGGCCAACATGTGCGCGGTTCGTTTGACTTGATCATTGCCTTTGATTTCTTCCACGCCAATATTCAACAGGCCAATTTTAGGATTATTTTTTTGATCAACAGCTTGAATCAATGCCGATCCCATTACAGCAAATTGGAAGAGATGCTCAGCGCAAGAATCAACATTAGCGCCTAAATCAATAACGCGTGTTCTTCCCTGCATTGTAGGTAGCTCTGCGATAATAGCAGGCCTATCAATACCTGGCAGCGTTTTAAGCACAAATCGAGCTGTAGCCATAAGAGCGCCGGTGTTTCCTGCGCTCACACAAGCCTGGGCACGACCCTCTTTCACCAAATTGATGGCCACACGCATGGAAGAATCTTTTTTGTTGCGCATAGCATGAGACGGCAGTTCATCCATAGCCACAATTTCTGAGGCATGAACAATTGTGAACTGATGGTTGTTATTCACGCCTGATTTTTTTAGATGCGCATTAACCTGACCTTGATCGCCAACCAATATCAATTTTAAGTCAGGATTGTGTCGAGCAGCACGAACACAAGCAGGAATCACAACTTTTAGACCATGATCCCCGCCCATCGCATCAATTGCAATGGTAATAGGTTTCAAGCGATTACTCTTGTTCGTAAGCGTTACCAGTATCTAATACTTTTCTACCACGGTAGTAGCCGTCTTTCGTCATATGATGACGAAGATGTTTTTCACCAGTTACTGGATCCACAGATAGTGCAGGTGGTGTTAAGCCATCGTGCGAACGACGCATATCACGACGTGAACGTGATTTTTTATTTTGTTGTACAGCCATTGTATCACTCCTAAACAATTTGCATTCATTGGGGCGGAATATTACCCATTTTTTAACGTTAATCCAAGTACTACTTGCTTAAATAGTACTTATTCTAATGCTCACCGACAATAAAATGCTTCATTTCACTGTCGCAATCACTGATTTTATCATGCATTTGTGGAGCATAAAGATGTAATTCATCAGTTACTAATTCTTTTAAATTAACCTGGTAACCATCAGAAACAACACATTCATACTGTTCCATTAGTCTATCGGCCATTGCTTCCGAATCAACAATTGCCAACCTGGTCTGATTGTCATAGGGATAACTAAATTCTTTTAAACATCGTTGACAAACACTCGTCAGATTAGACTTAACTGACAAATCCAGTACATAATAATTGTCTACACGCTGCACTGAGAAATGACAGGTTATCTGGCAAGGGCCCAAAAGTTGCGGAGGGAGCCTTTCTTCTAATTCCAGGTTAACGGAGGTTTCCTCATTCTGCGCGGCTAAATTTTTCAGATTAACTAACATGACCAATCCTTATACAACTATTAGAATATGGTTTACCACAAAGGTAACTCCATAAATCTAATATTAATGCTATATAATACATGAATTAAACCTCAGTGATAACGCAAGATTGGATGCGAAATCCTTAAATGACTCCCATTCGCATAATTTTAATGGAGCGAGGATTTTAAAAATACCTTATTATAGCGTAGAATTTGATTTTTTTTTATTCATTTGCCTATGAAAGCCAAAGTTATTGTGGGAATGTCTGGTGGCGTTGATTCGTCCGTTGCTGCCTGGTTATTGCGTGAACAAGGATATGAAGTAGAAGGCTTGTTCATGAAGAATTGGGAAGAAGATGATCGTGAGGGTTATTGCGCGGCAGCTCAAGACTTGGCTGATGCACAAGCTGTATGTAATCAGTTACGCATTCCTCTGCATAGCGTGAATTTTTCAAAAGAATATTGGGATCGCGTATTTGCCCATTTTTTAAATGAATATGAAAATGGAAGAACCCCCAACCCAGATGTTTTATGCAATAAAGAAATTAAATTCAATGCTTTTTTAAATCATGCATTAAAATTAGGCGCTGACTACATTGCTACAGGCCATTATGCAAAAGTTCGAACCAGTAATGGCACTAGTCAATTACTTAAGTCAAAAGATCGAGAAAAAGATCAAACCTATTTTCTGCATGCAGTGGAACCTAGTGCCCTGGCAAGGACCTTGTTTCCTATTGGTGATTATCTTAAAGCTGAGGTTAGAGATTTCGCAAAACAGCTGGGCTTAGTAACCCATGCCAAAAAGGACTCTACCGGAATTTGCTTTATTGGGGAAAAACGTTTCAAGACATTCTTGAAGGAATTTCTTTTGGCAAAACCTGGAGACATTAAAAGTAGTTTGGGTGAATTTCTGGGAAGACATGAGGGTTTAATGTTTTACACCTTAGGCCAAAGACAGGGATTAGGTATTGGTGGTCGACAATCCGGTAATGATGAACCCTGGTATGTGGTTGATAAAGACATTGAAAGCAACACACTTATTGTGGCTCAGGGGAGTGATCACCCTTTATTATATGCCCAGGGTTTGGTTTGTGGCCCTATACATTGGCTGGTTGATTACAAAGACCAATTGCCGCTTACATGTTATGCAAAAACACGTTATCGGCAAATAGAACAACCTTGCGTAATCTCGCCTGCCAGTGGTAAACAGCATTACGTTATGTTTTCGCACTTGCAGCGTGCTATCACACCCGGACAATACATTGTATTTTATGAAAAAAATCAATGTCTGGGTGGGGCTACTATCGAACAAATTATTCGCTGATGTAGTACAATTACTCTATTCGGAGCTTTCCTCCTAATCTGGGATTAAGCTAAAATTAGAATTTAGTCGTGGAGTTTAAAATGACAGCAACCAATGCATGCCCCACCTCATCTGGCATATATTTTTCCGTCAGTGCCGCGGACAAAGTCGCTTCCTTGATTGCAGAGGAAGGCAATCCTGACTTAAACCTTCGAGTCTTTGTGACTGGAGGAGGCTGCTCAGGATTTCAATATGGTTTTACTTTTGATACTCAAATCAATGAGGATGATCAGGTGATTCAGCAAACTTGCTCTGATGGCCGCTCCTCAGTAAAACTCCTGGTGGATTCGATGAGTTATCAATATCTCAACGAAGCAGAGATTGATTACGTTCAAAATATTCAGGGGGAACAATTTGTTATCCGCAACCCCAATGCTAAAACCACTTGTGGATGTGGGTCTTCTTTCAGCATTGAGGATGACGAATAGACAACCTTAATAAGGTTGTACTACTACTTTAGTGCCAATTTTTATGAAGTTTCTACTTAACCATAAAGCATCACTTGGCAAAACCCTTATGCAGCCATGGCTTGCATTATAATTTGGTACTTCGTATGAGCCATGGATGGCGTAATATTTACTGAAAAACATGCAGTACGGCATTTTGGCACCACCATGAGGAAGCGGGTATCGTGATGAAACGCAGCCTGCCCCGCCCTTGCTCCAAATGCGATAAACTCCGGATGGGGTTCGGCATGAGCGACGAATATCCTTGCAGTAATGACTGCCTCCCGATGCCTTCCCACTACGAATGACTTTACCATTTTGAACAGCTTTCCAAGTTCTCGTTCGCGGACTGAAAATAAAAGTATTGGAAGCCAGGGTTAGATAAGGCCCATGGCTATAGGCTAAGGCTTTAGCAGGTAAGTTGAGAAAAAGAAATGGGAAAGCAAAGACAAGAATAGCAATCCCGAGTTGGCGAGGTTTTTTTTCTTCCATGACTCTTCCTAAAATGACCACCCTGCCTTTAATATAGATTAAAAATTAAACAATTTCCTCCTCATCCTTAGTCCATAAGTTTATACCGGATTTTTTAATTAAAAATTCAATGAAGTCATTATGTTTTGCAAGTTCCTCTTCGTTCGCAGGCAGAATTGGGGAGCGGCTGGATAAGCTTTCTCGACGCTCTGGAACAGCCAGAACCGCATTTGTAATGAGCTCAATTTCATCATCAAAAAGAGTGGTTTGGCCGCCTGTCATGGCCAGGTAAACTGAAGCTAAAATTTCAGCGTCCAGCAAAGCGCCATGAAGGGTACGGTTTGAGTTATCTATTTCATAGCGTTTACAAAGGGCATCCAAGCTATTGCGTTGGCCCGGATGTTTTTCTCGAGCAAGAATCAAAGTATCACAAACATTGCAGTAATCGTCTATGCGTTTAGGCCAGCCAATTAATTGTAATTCCGCATTTAGAAAACCAACATCAAAAGCGGCATTGTGGATAATCAGTTCAGAGTGTTGGATAAAGGTTATAAAGTCATGAACAACATCTTTGAATAAAGGCTTATCCTGAAGGAATTCATTACTGATGCCATGGACACGGAAAGCACCTTCATCCACTTCGCGTTCGGGATTGAGATAGATGTGAAAATGCTTTCCAGTAAGCTTGCGGTCAATCATTTCCACACAACCAATCTCAATTATTCTATGACCAAGCTCGTGGCCAATACCCGTTGTTTCGGTATCTAGAACAATTTGGCGCATTGCAGAAGTCTCGAAAATAAAGCAGGAGGGATTTTATCTTATCCTTACAGAAACTTAAATGAGGAAAGTGATTTAACGATGTGAATTTTGACTTGGCAATCTGTTATGCATCAAGAATAAATCGATGGATTTATTAAATGAAATCCATGTCATCTAAATGGGATTTAACATTAAGTTTTTCTGCAAGCCTTTTATTGTTTGCTATTTGCAAATTGACCAGTTGAGGTAATCCATTTGAAGCTAAAGAATGGTTGAAAAAGGCTCTTGGGGCTTCAAAATTCTTTGTATTGCTAAAATAAAAATCATGCACGATGCCTTTGGCATCAGTGTATAAAAACAACCAGGTGCCTTTAATTTTCTTGTGAACTTTGATGGTGAGAGGAGCGGTTAAATCCTCCATGCTTGGTTGGAGTTTCTGAAATTGTTTCTTGTAGAAATAGTGTCTGTATCTTTCTAAATCCGATTCCTTAAGTAGCAGATGCCTCTCTTTTCCGAGCTCTTGTAGGTTTTGCCAATTTAGAAAAAACCGATCGGACCAGAATATTATTAACGGCGCCACCTCTTTTATAAATCTTCTGCGTCGACAGTACCAAATGGCTTCCGAAATATCTCTTGAGACAAAAATAAGCGCATCGACGATGTTCATACTCTACACCACCTTGTTTATTTAATAATATTTCGGGTTCACTTATTGTTCAAATGAAATTAATCTGAAATAAGAACGATCATGGTGAGAAGGCTAACTCTTGACTGGGTTACTGGCATTCTTTCACCAGCCATTAAGCCATTGATTTTAAGAGCTCAATAATGGCTTCATTGGCCAGACTATCCGCCCTTTCATTTTCTGGATGACCTGAATGCCCTTTTACCCAATGCCAATGAATCTTGTGTTTGGTCGTTAAAGTATCCAGCTGTTGCCAGAGATCAGCATTTTTAACAGGCTCCCTTTTAGAATTTCGCCAGCCATTCTTTTTCCATTGGGCAATCCAGGTGGTGATACCGAGCCGCAAGTATTGAGAGTCGGTATACAAATCGATTTCACAGCTTCTTTTTAAAGCTTCAAGGGCTTTAATGGCTGCAGTTAATTCCATACGATTGTTGGTAGTAAGTGCCTCAGCTCCCATTAAGGTTTTTTCATGGCCATTGTAGCGGAGCAAAACCCCCCATCCTCCTACACCGGGATTGCCTTTACAGGCACCATCCGTATAAATTTCAATCCTCATAAAAATAAATCTGGAAAAGGCTTAACGTTAGGATCGATAGCATACACAGAAAAATCCTGAACACCAGCTTTTGTTAATACCTCTTCATCAATGAAAAAATATCCGGTTACTGTTTTGGCGGGTTGGGTGAGTATCCAGTACGCAGCATCGGCCATGATTTCCGGTTTACGGCTGGCCTTATAAATGGCCTCTGGAAAATTCACCCGGATGGCATCAGTGGCAATGGTGGTCCTTGGCCAGAGAGAGTTGGCTGCAATTCCATGTGGTTTTAGCTCCTCAGATAATCCGAGCGTACACATACTCATGCCGTATTTACTGAGGGTATATGCCAAATGGGATGCGAACCATTTGGCGTTCATATTTAGAGGTGGGGAAAGAGTCAAAATGTGAGGATTACTAGAACGCTTAAGATAGGGAATTGCAGTTTGAGCGCACAGAAAACTAGCCCTCGTATTCACAGATTGCATTAAATCATAACGTTTCATAGGTGTTGAAACGGTGTCGGTTAAACTAATTGCACTGGCATTATTAATTAAAATATCCAATTGGCCAAAGGCTTGCACCGTTTGTGCCATGGCTTGTTGAACTTGATCGTCATAGCGCACATCTACAACTAATGGCAAAGCCTCTCCCCCTAGCTCCTCGATTTCCTTAGCCACACTGTGTATGGTTCCCTCAAGAGTTGGATGAGGTTTATCGGTTTTGGCTGCAATCGCTATTTTTGCACCTTCCTTGGCAAAACGATGCGCAATAGCTCGTCCTATGCCGCGGCTACCGCCCGTTATAAATAGCACTTTCGTCATTTCTTCTCCTTAAGATGAAGTCCAGAAATTTTGGTTAGCAAAAACGTAGTTAACCACCCATAGGGAGGATAAAACCAGGGAACCATATTAAACCGTTTTTGCACAAAAACCGCTTTTAATTTGGAAAACACATCAAAGCCTTCCTGAGCGTGATAATAACCCATTCCACTTTGCCCCACGCCTCCGAAAGGCAGATCATCAATTCCAATATAGGTTAGGCTATCATTGATGCATAACGCACCGGATAAAGTTCTCATGCTCAACTGCTCGATTTCTTGTTGATCAGAGCCGTAGTAATAAAGAACAAGCGGATTTGCAAAAGCATTAATTTGCTCTAAAGCATCATTAAGGGATTGGTAGCAGAGTACAGGCAAAATCGGCCCAAATATTTCCTCCTGCATCACTTTCATTGCTAAACTGGCATTAAAAATTAAATGGATTGGTAATTTTCTGCCATTTTTAACGCCATTCCCTATTGTAACAATTCGAGCACCTTTCATTTCAGCATCTTTAAGGATATTTTCTAACCTTTGCTTGTGCTCGGTTGAAATGATGCTTGAATAATCCTGATTATCTATTAGGTTTGGATAATGCTCATCAATGAATTGCCTGAATTCATCCTCAATCAGTTGCTCCCGATTCTTTGGAATAAGTAAAAAATCGGGAGCTATGCAGGTTTGTCCCGCATTGGCGACTTTAGCCATGAAAAGGCGTTTTAAAAACTGCGGCTTTAGGGTATTCGAAATAAAAACAGGTGATTTCCCCCCTAACTCCAACGTAACAGGGGTAAGATGTTCAGCTGCGGCTTTCATCACTTGCGACCCTACTTTCGGCGAACCAGTAAACAGTAAATGACCAAAAGGCAATTGGCTAAACGATTTGGCGATTTCAATATCTCCATTGACGATTTGTATCGTTTCAGCAAGTCTTGAGTTTTGAATGAGCTGCTCAAAAAATCCACCCACAGCGGCTGTTAATTCAGACATTTTAATCATGACCCTATTGCCTGCTGCCAAAGCATAGGCGAGTGGACCAATGGCCAACAGCAGAGGATAGTTCCACGGTACGACAATGCCTACTACGCCCAATGGCTGCGGCAGCAGATAAGCTGACGCTGGCTTAAACAACCAGGAAACATGACGTTTACGGGGTTTAGCCCATTTTTTTAGATTTTTTATACAATAATTTATGGTATTGATGGCTGGAAAAAGCTCAAGAAGTAGAGTTTCAAAACGACTGCGATGAGAAAAATCATAACTCAACTGTTCGGCCAATGCTTCTGCATTCTCCTGAAGAATCTTCTTAAGGAGCAATAAATTTTCTCGGCGTTGGCTTAAAGAAGCATATGGTTCTTTAAGATGGCGCTCCTTCAACGTTTGAAAGTGTTGAGGTAATTCCATGATTTAATCCTTTAGGGCATTGATTTTCAGTTAATGACGACGAAACTCTCCTTTTAAGATCAATTCTTTTATGCTGGCAATATCAGGCGCAAAATAGCGATCTTTATCGTAGGGTTTTACATGAGTCCTGACTTTATCATAGGACTGCTGTAAGATTTTTGATGTGGTCAGAGGTTTGTGGAATTCAAGCCCCTGGCAAGCCGCTAAAAGCTCAATCGCTAATATAGTGGCAGTATTATCAATCATCGCCTCTAACCTTCGAGCAGCATTCGTGGCCATTGACACATGGTCCTCCTGATTTGCAGAGGTGGGCAAACTATCTACCGAGTGGGGATGAGCCAAGGCCTTGTTGTCACTGGCACAGGCTGCTGCTGTTACATGAGCAATCATAAATCCGGAGTTCAAGCCGCTTTCTTTGACTAAAAATGCTGGCAAACCACTAAAGTTACTGTCAATAAGCAGGGCAATTCGACGTTCGGCATTAGCCCCTATTTCTGCTATTGCCAAAGCCAAATTATCACAAGCCATGGCTATCATTTCGCCATGGAAATTACCCCCAGATAAAATTTCCTCTTCTTCCACAAAAATTAGAGGATTATCAGAAATGGCATTGGCTTCAATTTGAAGCGTGTCTCTAACAAATTTCATTTGGTGCCAGACTGCACCCATAATTTGAGGCTGACATCTTAAGGAGTATGGATCCTGAACTCTTGAGCAATCCCGATGCGATTCTCGAATCGCACTACCGGCCAAGAGTTCGCGGTACATGGCAGCCACCTCCCGCTGAGACTGATAACCTCTTGCCAGGTGAATTCGATCATCAAAAGGCACATCGCTACCGCTTGCAGCATCAACAGAGAGACTTCCCGCAATGATAGCCGTTTCAAACAATAATTCACATTTAAAGAAGGCTTCAATACTAAGAGCGGTCGAGACTTGCAAACCATTTAGCAAAGCCAGCCCTTCTTTAGCTGCTAATTCAAGGGGCGATAAACCGGCCATGGCCAAACCTTCACTGGCCTGAATCAATTCTCCCTGGAAACGGACCTGGCCTTCCCCCAATAAAGGCAATGCCAGGTGAGCTAATGGAGCCAAATCACCTGATGCACCAACCGACCCTTTCCCTGGTATGCAAGGATATACCCTTCGATTATACAAATTGCATAAAGCCTCAATTAGCTCTCTTCTAACCCCTGAATAACCCTGAGCCAAGTTATTTATCTTAAGCAGCATAATAAGCGCGACCTGCCTGTCTGTGAGTAACTCGCCCGTTCCACAGGCATGGGAAAGGACAATATTACGCTGTAATTGAATCAGGTTTTCAATGCTGATGGATTGTTTGGCTAAAGAACCAAAACCTGTATTAATCCCATAAACCGTTCGTTTTTCGCGAATGATTTTATTGACTACTTCGCAGGATGCATCAATGGCAGGAAAAAATTGTTCATCAATAGAAATGTCCTGGTTATGGGCAAGAACTGATTTAATCGTGTTAAGGCTAAGTTGGCCAGGAACGAGCTGAAAAACATCGGTCATTTCGGTTCTCCAATAGATTCCATTGGCAGCCATAAATTGTTGTCCCTTGCACATTGTTTTGCTAGCTCATAACCCGCGTCCGCATGACGCATAACTCCCGTTGCTGGATCATTGTGTAGCACCCGCTGCAATCTTTGCGCCGCCTTATCGCTGCCATCAGCCACAATCACCATGCCGGCATGTTGGGAAAATCCTAGACCTACACCTCCTCCATGATGGATGCTGACCCAGGTTGCACCACTTGCGCAATTTAATAAGGCATTTAGTAACGGCCAATCCGATATCGCATCGCTGCCATCAAGCATTCCCTCCGTTTCCCGGTTTGGGCTGGCCACTGAACCAGAGTCCAAATGATCTCGACCGATAACAATAGGCGCTTTGACTTCTTTATTTTTTACCATTTCATTGAAGGCAAGGCCTAAACGAGCACGATCTTTTAGACCAACCCAACAAATTCTCGCTGGCAAGCCCTGAAAGGCAATCTTTTCTTGCGCTAAATCCAACCAGCGATGCAGATGAGGTTCATTGGGCATCAGCTCTTTCACCTTGCGGTCAGTGGCATAAATATCTTCAGGATCTCCCGACAAGGCCACCCATCGGAATGGGCCTATCCCTTGGCAAAATAAGGGCCGAATGTAGTTCAGGACAAATCCTGGAATGGTGAATGCGGAAGCGACACCCTGCTCATAAGCCATTTGCCTAATGTTGTTGCCATAATCAAACACTGGAATTCCCAAATCTTTAAATGCCAACATGGCCTTTACTTGCTGAGCCATGGATTCTTTGGCCGCAGCAATGACTTTTTGCGGCGCTTTAATGCGCATTTCCGCCGCCTCTTCCAAGGTCCAACCGAGAGGCAAATAGCCATTTAATGGGTCATGAGCACTGGTTTGATCCGTTACAATAGATGGCTTAATTTGCCTTTGCAGTAATTCCGGGTAAATTTGAGCTGCATTTCCTAATAGGCCTACCGATAAAGGCTTGCGTTGCATGCAAGACTCTTCAATCCACGCCAATGCTTCATTCAAATCCCTCGTCCATTTATCGAGATAGCGAGTCTGAACTCGTTTTTCCAGGCGCGATTCGTCACACTCGATCGCAAGAATACTGGCACCAGCCATCGTAGCGGCTAAAGGTTGAGCGCCCCCCATACCTCCTAGCCCAGCTGTGAGAACCCATTTTCCTGACAAATTCCCTTCATAATGCGTTTTACCGCAAGCGATAAATGTTTCATAAGTTCCCTGCACGATCCCCTGAGATCCGATGTAGATCCAGCTTCCAGCCGTCATTTGCCCATACATCATGAGGCCTTTTTTATCCAACTCATTAAAATGATCCCAGTTTGCCCAGTGAGGTACCAGGTTTGAATTCGCAATAAGCACACGAGGAGCATCTTCATGGGTGGGAAATACGCCAACCGGTTTTCCGGATTGAATTAGTAAAGTTTGATCGTTATTCAGCTTTTTCAGTACATCGACAATTTTATGAAACGAATCCCAGTTCCGGGCAGCACGGCCAAGCCCGCCATAAACAACCAGTTCCTCAGGATTTTCGGCAACTTGAGGATCCAAATTGTTACACAGCATTCGTAAGGGAGCTTCTGTAAGCCAGTTTTTAGCATCTAAGCTAGTCCCTGTTTTGGCTTTCACAGGTGATTTTTTCTTATTTTCCAACATATTTACTCCGTCCCAGGATGTTGCAGGCTATCATACACGACTGCTTTCTTGGCGTGAATGCTTCATTCGCAAAACAACACTGTCAAAATAAAAGTCACCATGATAAACTTTGAAAACGTTTTTCAAGTGTTAGAGTATTGTGTCTAATCAGCAAATAAAACAACCTCGTTCTTTAGCAACTTTTTTTGCTACAGAGATGTGGGAAAGATATGGATTCTATGTTGTTCAAACCCTTTTAGCCCTCTACTTAGCTTTTGAATTTAAATGGCAGGATGCAAAAGTCTATACGTTGGTTGGCACGTTTACCGCTCTAACTTATCTTTCACCTGTTGTTGGGGGTTGGCTCGCCGACCACCTTCTTGGTCAAAAGAAAGCCATCTTAACTGGGGCCGTCGTTTTATTCTTTAGCTATTTATCGTTGTTTTTGTTTCATACGGATGACTCATTGGCAGCCTCCCTTGCCGGGATAGCAGTTGGAACAGGCCTTCTAAAACCCAACATTTCTTCCTTACTCGGTAATCAGTATCCTGATAATTCCCCTGCACGGGAGAGTGGTTTCACAATCTTTTATATGGGTATTACCACTGGCATAATTTTAGGTACAACCTTGCCAAGTCAGCTTAATTATTATTTTGGCTGGTCTTTGGCCTTTGCCAGTGCAGCATGCGGCATGATCATTGCTTTTGCTGTCTTTGCCTTCGGGGTCAAGCTGTATCGAATTAGCGACTACCATCCCTCTGAGCTTACCGTCACTAAGGGCATTAAAGCCTTACTCATGACGTTCGGCTTGTGGTCGGCCAGTTTTTTCTTACTGCATTACCCATCCTTGGCGGATGTAGCTTTCGCAGGGGTGATCTTGTTATGTTTAATTTATTTAATTGATGTCATCAAGAGAGAAACCCCTCAACAAGCCAGACAAACACTGGTTATTGGTCTTTTATGCGTTATCTCTGTAATGTTCTGGGCTTTTTACTTTCAAATGTTTCTCTCGCTGACTTTATTCATTTCCAGGGTGGTTGAACCAAAATTGTTTGGCATCCTGTTCCCTCCACCTTATTACGTCAGCATTCAAAGTATTGGCATGATTATTTTTGGCTATTTCATCTCACGAAGAAGACCTGTTATCGACTCGGTTCACAGCGGCATCAAAACCGGAAACAAATTCATGCTTTCCATGCTTTTTATGACACTTGCATACACTCTTATAACGCTGGTTTGCCATAGTAGCCATGGGACAAGCTTGTTGTCCCCACTTTATTTTATTCCGGCCTACTTGCTTATTTCTATTGCTGAATTGCTCCTCTCACCCGTTGGTCTTTCTGCCATCACCGTGCTTGCAAGCCGTAAAAAGGTCAGCACCATGATGGGAATTTTCTTTGTCTCTTTGGGGATTGGTGCCTTTTTGTCAGGAAAATTGGCAACCTTGACGGCTATCAAGCCAGAAGAAGTGACTATCTTGCAACTGAAAGCCCATTATAGTCATACGTTTAGCTATTTATTTCTGATACTGTTAGCCTCCACATTTGTCTGCTTGGTTCTAAACCGAACTATCAAATACTTGTTGAGCAGTTCCGCGCAATTGGCCTCTGCTGAATAGCTTCTCTGCCTCTGATTGATTTGAATTAAAATTGACGGTGTTTGCTGAATATGCAATCATCGTTCAATTTTTTTTCCTGGTTTCGATTTATCATGCCTCAAAATAATTCTTTAAAATCAATTCTTCCGCTTTTTCTGGTGCTATTTATTGATGGCATGGGATTAGGTTTATTGTTTCCGATCTTAAACACCATCCTTGTAGAACCCTCCTCTGGCTTTTTACCTACTGATCTCAGTATGGGCATGCGTGATTTTTATTATGGTTTGACCATTGGCATTTTTATGATTTGCTGGTTTTTTGGTGCTGCCATTTTAGGAGATTTATCTGATAATGTTGGCAGAAAAAAATCTTTGATGATTTGCCTAATCGGCGCCTTGCTTGGCTATCTCTTATCAGCGCTGGCCATCGTAGCCCATAATTTTTGGTTGCTGCTTTTAGGACGCATCATTGCTGGTTTTACTTCTGGAAGCCAACCCATTGCGCAGGCAGCGATTGTTGATGTCAGCAGTGAAGAACACAAGGCGAGAAATATTGGTTTAATCCTTCTCGCAGTATCGTTAGGCTTTGTATTTGGTCCAATTTTCGGCGGCCTGTTATCGGATCATCGAATTGTTAGTTGGTTTGCTTATCAAACGCCGTTATATTTTGCTGCCATTCTGGCTTTAATTAATGCTTTGCTGCTTTATTTTTGCTTCGCTGAAACCTTCATTAAGGCTCATGAGAAAATCGAAATCAGGTGGCACCATGCCGTTAATATCTTTATCTCTGCTTTCAAACACCCAGGCATTGAGCGTTACTCGTTGGTTTTATTAGTGATGATCTTTGGTTGGTCCAACTATTTTTCTTTCATTTCGCTTTACCTCTTTCAGATGTACCAGTATTCAGCCTTGGGAAATTCTTTCTTTTTGGCAGTCATGGGATTGGGTTTCAGCATTGGTTGCGGTTACGTTGTTGATTATTGCAGCAAACGATTTGATTATGATTTAACAGTTATTGTGGGTCTCTTAGCAACATCCATATCTGTTTTATTAACCTTATTAGTCCCTGTACAATGGGTGGCTTGGGTTGCTACTTTCTGTATCGGCATTACTTTGTCAGTGGCTTATTCAATGTTATTAACCATTTTCTCCAATCAGGTTAGCGAAAACGAACAAGGTTGGGTGATGGGAGTAACTGGCTCTATCATGGCCCTTTGCTTTGGACTTACCTCCATTTTTACAGGATTAATAGCCCAGGTTGGAGCGGCATTGCCTATGTTACTCTCCGCATTAGGTTTATCAGGAAGCGCCCTGCTGTTGAAGATATTTAAACGTTCAAAAGCTTCACCTGAACCCCAAACCAATTAATAATTCAACGTGGTTAAGCATTAAAGGAGCAAACATGACAAAGGCAGATTCTTACATGCAAGAAGGTTATTCGACGATTACCCCTTATTTAATTGTTGACGACGCAGCCAAAGCCATCGAATTTTATAAAACAGTCTTTGGTGCCAAGGAAGTAATGCGCATGCCAGCCCCAAATAACAAAATAGGTCATGCTGAATTAAGCATCGGTGAATCAAAATTCATGCTGGCTGATGAATTTCCTGAAATGGACGCCAAAGCACCTGCTGCTTATGGCGGTTCTCCAGTAGGGATTCACTTGTATGTAAAAGATGTGGATGCTGTTGCCGCTCTCGCTGTTCAACATGGGGCAAAATTGCTTCGTGAAGTCAGCGACCAATTTTATGGGGATCGCAGTGGCTCCCTTGAAGATCCTTTCGGTCATAAATGGTATATTGCCACTCACATTGAAGATCTTTCGCCGGAAGAAATTCAAAAACGCATGACTGAAAGCTGTAAGTAGCACAGCAATAGCTCAATAATTTAAAAACTCCCTGCGAAAGCTCTGCATCTTAGCAGGGAGAGTAATAGGTTAGGCAGCAGTTCATTAGGGCTCAGACAAGATATTCCTGCTTAGCGACATTCCTGTTGTAACCAACATTCATCCGGATTACAGACCTCAACCGGTTCACATTGTGGAACATATTGTGGAGGAATGTAAACGCGGGGTGGAACATAAACAGGAGCAGGTGCCGGTATGTTAATAATGACATTAGGCCCACTCCAACCAGGATATAAACCCCATCCATAATACCCCCCAGGGCCATATCCATAAGAACCATGGCCATGGTAATGGTTATGGCCCCAACCCGCTTGGCAAGCAAAGCTAATGCTCAACATAATTCCACAAAGTAGAAGCCGAGAGAAACAGCGAATTGTTTTCATGTTTGTCACTTGGGAGGTAATTTCGAGCTGATTGTAAACGAGCCAGTATTCACTTCACAATAATCCGAATGAAATTTTTTTATACTGTATTTTGCTCCTGTAACCACTGCCAAGAGGTCGCCACCTCCTGTTTTTCAGCCTAAAAAACTGATTTTTTTCTTGAAAAACTGATTCAAATAATCCAAGGGGTTGCTAACCCGTGAAGAGGTTTTATTCATCCTCTATTTCTTTCTTCAGGAATTTTTTTAGTATTTTCAACTAAAAAGCTGCAAAAATTGTTATTTATGCCTAACATTTAATCATGTGCTTACCATTACCCTTCATTTTTGAGGGGATGGCGGAACATGGAAAAACACTTATTTTATAAGTTTGGAAATCTCATTTACCCGCTTCGCTGGTATCTAATAAGTTTATGGCTTTTAATGCTTTTAGCCTGCTTACCTTTTCTGCCCCATATCATTTCGCCCTTTAAATCAACCGGCTTTATTGATGAGCATTCCGAAAGCGCCAAGACTCAGGAATTAATCAACCACAATTTAAATTACAATAATGAAAATAAATTTATCATCATGTTCCATAGCGACACTCTTAAAGCCAGCAATCCTCTTTTCATTAAAAAAATCAAATGGTCTTTATCTCCATTAAAAAATTTTCCAATTGAAAATAAAATTATTTTTCCATCTGAAAACAAGAAGCAAATCTCCAAAGACAAGCATACAGCTTACGCGGTTGTGATTGTTAAAAGTCCTATAAGTTTAAATTCTCAATTATTGGATCAATTCACCAACAGCATTAGAAAACCAACCAATATGACGGTTGAAATGGGTGGGCAACCATTGTTTATGAAAGCAGTCAATAAGCAAACTCAGGTTGATCTTTACCGTGCAGATTTTTTTGCCACCCCAGTGGCTATCATCACCATGCTTTTTGTTTTTGGTTCCTTAATAGCCGCTTTCCTGCCTGTCTTTCTTGGCGGCGGATGCGCTTTGATTATTCTTTGCTCGCTGTATTTTTTAGGTCAGGTGTGGACACTCTCAATTTATACATTAAATATTGCACTGCTTTTAGGGCTCTGCTTAAGCCTCGACTACTCATTATTCATCATTAACCGCTTCCGTGAAGAGTTGGAGAATGGTTTAAGCGTAAGAGAAGCGATAGCCGTAACTGTTGAAACCGCAGGTAAAGCCATCTTTTTTAGCGGCTTAGCGGTTCTTGTAAGTTTAAGCGCCCTGTTTTTGTTTCCCATAAATATCTTGTTCTCAATGGCTATGGGAGGAATGTCTGCCGTATTAGTGGCTGTTTTCACGGCTGTGATTGTATTGCCAGCGATTTTAGCCGTTTTAAAATCACGGATAAATTTATTTTCCATTCATTTTTCGCGAAAACATGAAGTTCGACACTCTCGTGTATGGCATTGGTTAGCGGAAAAGGTAGTGGGGCACCCATTATTGTTTCTTTTCCCCATCCTAATTTTATTATTAGCTTTGGGTTATCCTTTTTTATCTGCAAAATTTGGCGTTTCCGATTATAAAATCTTGCCGAAAGATTCCGAAAGCCGAGCCTTTTTTAATAGCTATTCCCAGAGTTTTAACATTAAAGAGTTATCAGCCATTCAGATTTTGGTGCAAACAAAGGGAGATGTACTGTCGCGAAAAAATCTCTCCAGGTTATACGACCTGGTACAACAATTAAAAAAATATCCCGGCGTGGATCAAATTCGCGGCATTGTCTCTTCAGATGCAGATTTAAATAAAAATCAATACTATAAGCTCTATTCCGCACCCAAAAAAATGTTAAGTGGCGCAGTGAAAATTTTACTGGATACCACCACGGGCCATTCTTTTACAGTAATGACTGTCATCAGCAAATACGCACCTGAGTCTGAAAAAAATTCAGACTTGGTGGAAAGCTTACGCAATCTGAACATGCCCGGCCTCAAATTATCATACGCAGGCACGCCCGTTAGCAATTACGACGTCCTAAAACGAATATCAGAGAGTCTACCACTCGCCCTAATCTGGATCATGGTTTTTACTTATCTTATATTGCTATTGTTACTACGCTCTCTTTTCTTGCCGGTCAAAGCCATCCTTATGAACCTAATTAGCCTTTCTGCCTGCTATGGCGCATTGGTTTTGGTATTCCAGGAAGGATATTTATCACACTATCTGCATTTTGAACCCCAAGGATCCCTTGATATTAGCCTGTTGGTTATTATTTTCTGCGCATTATTTGGTTTTTCAATGGATTATGAAGTTTTCCTCTTATCACGAATCAAAGAAGCTCATGAAACCACTCAGGATACGAACAAGGCTATTGTCTTTGGGATTGAGCGGAGCAGTCGAATTATTACCAGTGCAGCCTTAATCGTCATAGTGATTTGCGGTTCTTTTCTTGTGGCAGATGTATTAATGGTTAAAGCTTTTGGCCTAGGAATTGCAGTAGCTATTTTCGTAGATGCTTTTTTAATAAGGACATTGCTGGTGCCTTCTACTATGGCAATACTTCAAAGTCTAAATTGGTATCTTCCAAGATGGATGGATAAAATTTTACCCAAACTATAATAAAAATAAGGCCTGGATCAAAGGAGTGATCAATTGAGCGGAAATACCTTACACGAATTGTTTGAATTGCAGGTTGAGCAAAATTCTCGACAAACTGCGGTTTCGTTTGCTGATCAAAAAATTAGCTATCAAGGACTAAACCAGAAAGCCAATCAACTTGCTCACTATTTGCAAGAGCATTCAGTGACTGTTGATCAGCCTATTGCCCTATGTATGGAACGCTCAATAGAGTTTTTCGTTGCCATTCTTGCCATTCTCAAAGCGGGTGGGGCCTACATTCCTCTTGATCCTTCATTTCCAGAAGAACGTTTGTTAATGATTTTAAATGAAGCAAATACTACCATTCTGATTACCAATTCTAAATGGGAAAAAAAACTTCATCGTTACAATGGCAAATTAATCAACATTGAAAACCCATCTGTCTGGGCTGAGAAGTCCAAAGACAATCCACATAACCTCACTTCCGCTAAAAATCTAGCCTATATCATATATACCTCTGGTTCGACAGGTAAACCCAAAGGCGTAATGGTTGAACATGGAGGTGTAATTAATTACGCGCAGTGGTTTGCAAACTATTGCGATTTGCATACGAAAGAGCGGATTGATTTTTCATCCAATCCAGCATTTGACTTTGCTCTGACGACTTCCATTATTCCACTTGTATTGGGTCTTACAGTGGTTATTTGTGAAGATAATATCAAAAAAGATCCGCGTCAGTACCTTAAATTTTTACAATCGAGCCGCGTCAATTTTATCAAGTTAACACCCAGTTATTTTAGAGTGCTTGTGCATGAAGCAAAGAACCATCAGATGTCGCTTAAGCAGTTGAAAAAAATTATGCTTGCCGGTGAAAACCTGGCAAAAAGCGATTGCCAAGCTTGGCTCAATCTCTACCCAGTGCATATTTTGTACAATGAGTACGGCCCAACTGAGACGAGTGTGGCTGTATGCCTGTTTAAAGTGGATTGCAACAACATACAGAGCCTGGGCTCAAACGTACCTATTGGCGAATTAGTTCCTAATAGCCAAGCATACATTTTGGACGAAGAGTTAAACCCGGTAGCTGATGGGAATATTGGTGAACTGTTTCTGACTGGGGAATGTTTAGCTCGCGGTTATTTAAACAGTCCGGAATTGACTGCGAAATCCTTTATTAAAAATCCTTTCAATCAAGAACCCAATGCCCGCCTTTATAAAACGGGTGATTTATGTCGCCGTTTAATGAAGGGAGAAATTGAATGCGTTGGGCGAATTGATCATCAGATTAAAATAAGAGGGTTTCGAGTTGAACCCGCCGAAGTCGAAGAAAGGCTTGCGGCCCACCCTTTAATTAAAGCGGCTGTAGTAATAGCCGTTGATGGCCTCCATTCAGATAAGAGACTAATTGCCTATTATATACCTAATGATGAAACATTATCCTTAAACGAAAGAGAATTAAAAGACTATTTGAAACAGTACCTACCCGATTATATGATTCCAGGCAATTTTGTCGAAATGCAGCACTTTCCGCTAAATGCCAATGAAAAATTAGATCGATTCGCTTTAATCGTTCCCCCCATTTCAAGCGGGGAAAATTACATTGCTCCCCGGAATCATCTGGAAGAACAATTGGCAAAAATTTGGGCTAGTGAATTAGGCATTGAATCTGTTGGAATACATGATGATTTTTTCGACCTCGGTGGTCATTCTTTATTAGCTGCAAGAATTATTTCTACCATCAACCACTCCCTGAAAAAGGAGATTACCCTGCAACAATTTTATGAATTTCCAACCATAGCTGCTTTAAGCCATCTATTAAAAAGTGTAAAAAAATCAGAGCCATTCTTACCTCCCGATCCCCATAATGAATCCGACTTACTTCCACTTGGAGATTTCCAACTTTTACTCTGGCTAACCAATACCTTTAAACCGAAAGCCAGAAAATTAAATATTTGTGCTCGCAGGCGCTTTGCAGGTGCTATTGATGTGCAGAAGCTTAATTTAGCCTTGAAGCGATTGTTAGACAAACACGAAGTGCTGTCTTTTGGAATCTATTCCTGGATTCCTGCCCAATACACGCGAAAAGAGCTCACTTTTAAGATAGATGAAATTGATCTTCGACATCTGCCTGAAACAGAACACGAGGCCACCTTGGAGCATTCATTTGATGCTTTAATCCGCTTCTACCCTTGGCCTAAAAATCATCCCCTCCTTAAAGTTCAGTTATTTCGTCTTGAGGACAATTTAAGTGAATTACAGATTGCCCTCCCTCACATTATCTCTGATGATGTGTCACCATCAATTATATTTTCCGAGTTATCAGATTTTTATTTATCTTCTCCAACATCACCGCCACTTCCTGATACAGCTTACAGGCATTATATACTGGCTGAAAAAGACCTGGTGGAAAAACAAATAAACCAGGATTTGGATTTTTGGGAAAATTATTTGCAAGACGCTTATTTAGTCCAATTCCCTTCAGAACACATTGTTGACCATATGAAACAGGCAAAGCTGCCCTATTCCACTTATTGCGAAATTCCCAAAGATGCTTTAGGTCATCTGCGAACATTTTGCTCACGAAATCATCTGAGCCTTGATGATGGCCTAATAGGAATTCTAGCTTTGGCATTAAGAAATTGTTGTAAATTCAGCTTTAAGGACAATTCTGCCATTGTCCTCAACAAAATCCGATCCACACGGATTGATCCAAAATACGACGAGACTATCGGATGTTTTCTTAATCTTGCTCTTTTACGCCTGGCGGTGCATGAACAATCTACTTTAATCAGTGTATGCCAGCAAGCACATCACTCCACTCAAACCACAAGTTTGCATCAAGCATGTCCGAATTTAATTAAACTCGCGAGTGTAGGCACTTTTCGCAAGCGAAGGAAAATAATGATTGAGTTCGGAATAAAGATTCTTTCCTGGATTTACGGCAGCTTCCGATCACTTAAGCTGCATCGACAAATCATCAAATGTTGCAGTCGCCTAAACAACGTTCGAAATAATGAATTTCTTATTAATGTGAATGTACACAGCAGTTTTTGGACTCAAGACTCTGCTGAAAAATATTGGTTTGGTTTTAAAGCAAAGCAACCAAGACTCTATCAATTTGATTTATTGAACATTGATAATGTTTTCGATGTTTGCTTTTTAAAAAGCACTGAAAACAAACCCTATATTGCAATTTCAGCTAACTTGACTTCAGATTTCCGAGAGTCAATTATTAAAGAAATGATAAGGATAATGAATTGTGAAACTTTAGAGCAAACTCCACAAAAGGACAGTTTCACTATTTTGTCTTAGGATTAATTCTGGTAAAGTTTTGAATGAATTCATTAAATAACAAGGATCAAGGATGAGAAAAAAAATCTGTCTCACAATATTTGCCCTTTTTTTTACACACTTTGCTGCTGCCAGCTGCCCTAACGCCAAACCTACTGATGATGTCAATTTTTGCCCATCATTTAAAACGGCTGCAACTTGCTATTGTGTATCTTCCGGCTTGCCATCCGGGATGTGTCAGGATATGAACTCCCTTTATTCACGAATGATCAGTGTATTTGGCTCACTCCAAAAAGCATGTGAGTATCAAAAATACACCAGCACCCAAGACTGCATTGACAATTGGAATTGCTATCTTCGCGGTGGCGTTGATTCTCGGGGAAGAATTTGTAATTCAACTTATAAGGCCTGCCAATAATTATTTTCAGCTGTTTCTTAATTTCTCTCAAAGAAATTAAGACTAAGAGAGTTATTGTGATTAAAAAAATTTTGTTTACCACATTATTAACAACCTCTTCTACATTTGGTTATGCAGGGGAAGCTGGACCACCGCTTTTCCATCATCCCCTTTATATAGGTGTAATGGGTGGTTATGGTTCTACAACCTGGCAAGGTCTAGTACCCACTGAAGAAAACCAAAACTTGGCCCTTAGCATGTCCACGCCCATTGATGTAACGGAGGGGGGTGGCGTATGGGGAGTCATGGCAGGTTATGAATTCCTGTCAGCTTTCGCAGTAGAGTTTAATTACATGCGCTATCCTGATGCCGAGATTTCGTTTGATCCCATGAGCTTATTCAGCTTTGAAAACGATAATTTGGTTTCTTTTAAAACTAAGACAGAAACGTTAAGTCTTATGGCAAAAATCATGTTGCCAATCAACAACAGCTCTCTTCGCCTTTTTTCCAGTGCCGGTGCAGCGGGTGTTCATCGAGAGGATATTTTAGTAGATGACTGGCGTTTATCCCCCACCTTTGCTGCGGGTTTAAATTATCGATTCAAAGAGCATTTTATGGCTGAACTTGCTGGAACTTACAGTGCTGGTTATGGTGAGTCGCAATTGAATCCTTCAAATACCTACTTTCCTTTTCTTTATGCAGTAACAGCCAGGCTTGCCTACTTTTTTTAAGGAGGTTGCAGTAAGAACTGAGATTAAATTTCTTTAGGTGTTGTGGCCTTGAAATTGCTTAACCATAATTTGCGATTGGCTTCTCCCATGTCTGTTTGTTTTATTACATAATGCAAGATATAAATTCCTTTTTGCCCTCTGGTTATCATTTGCAACTCATCCTGCTGAAAATGTTCTGGGGCATGTATTTGAAATTCAAAAATTATCCGATCATTTGTCTTCTCAAAAAAAGTTATTTTCGGTTTAAAGCCGGATTGCTCCAATGCTAAAACAATCGTTTCGCAAAATTGCAAAGGACTCACCTTTTTTTGCAAACCTTCTGCAAACTGACTCGTTATAAGCTCTTGCCAATCATTAATATTTTGCCCCTCCGGGACGTACTCAACGGTTATCATCTGTCCTGTATTTTTTGCCCAGGCCGCCACCCAGGCTCGGTTGTCAAACACAATCTGTTGTCGCTCATAATCAAGAATGTTCGGATTGGGTTTATGCGGTTGGGAAGAAGATGTACTGCAATACAAACTGCCTTTGTATTGATAATAGCTGATGCAATTAGGGTTGTTTTCATTATTAACTTTTATCAACTTGGTTAAATCCAGACCCAGGCTTGCTTTGGTGAAAAGAAAAAGTACCAGATATAGAACAGCATTCCTTATTTGCATTGTCCTTTCCCAGGAGAAATTCCATTCGCCCAGTCTAGCAGCATTTCACAGGAAAGAACCACCTTAATAACCGATTTGACTAGAACATTTAATAATTAGACTTTGAGACTTTTAATAATAACTGTTATCATCCATCCCCTTTTTGAGAAGAAAATTTTTACTCTATGTCTGAGCAACCTGAACTTTTAAAGCAATTATTGCAATCTCTCGATGATAATCAAGCATCAAATATTGTTGTTATAGATGTTAGGAAACAAACTTCTGTTACTGACTATATGGTCATTTGCAGCGGCCGTTCATCAAGACACGTCAAAGCAATTGCTGAGCTCAGTGTCGAACAGTTAAAAAAGACAGGATTAGTTCCCCTTAGCCAAACAGGACTTGAGACTGGTGAATGGGTCTTAATTGATTTTGGTGATTTCGTTCTCCACGTGATGCAGGAAGAGATCAGAAACTTCTACAACTTAGAAGGGCTTTGGCAACCAATCCCCAATAAATAAGGCAGCACATGCTCAAAATCACTCTAATTGCCTGCGGTAATAAAATGCCAAAATGGGTCACGGAAGCCGCATTAGAGTTTAGTAAACGTATTCAAGAGTATGCTCAGTTTCAGTTGATGGAAATCCCTTTAGCCAAGAGGGGTAAATCCAGCGATATGGCACGTATTCTTGAAAAGGAAACGGGGATGATCCTTGCAGCCATTCCCTCTGGAGCCAGGGTAATAGCTCTTGATATGACCGGGGAAAGCTTCAGCAGCGAGGGACTGGCACGGAAAATAGAGCATCTTCAACAAATAACAAGCCACCTATGCCTTATAATTGGGGGGCCTGAAGGTCTTTCCGCTGAAGTTTTGCAAAGAAGCCATGAACAATGGTCACTTTCCAAATTAACACTTCCACATCCTTTGGTGCGCATTGTATTACTGGAAGCACTATATCGTGCTTGGTCGATTCTTAATAACCACCCTTACCATAAATGATAATTTGAGATAAGATGTGTTGTTTTTTTATGCGATAGCTATTTGAAATGCGTTTAAACAAATCGATCAGGACAGACCGCTTGGATTCGCGTATACAACGCTTTCGTCTCAATTTTCTTGTATTATTAGTTTTTAGCTTATCGCTAATTTTAATTTTTCGTTTGGCTCATTTACAAATTTCCCAATTTAAAAGATACCATACTTTATCTTTAAAAAATCAGATGAGTATTATCCCCATCGCACCACCCAGGGGAATAATTTTAGATAGAAATGGCGTCGTTCTGGCCGAAAACATTCCTGTTTATGTTCTTGAAATCATTCCGGAACGGATTAAAAACATGGGGCAAACCTTGGAAAGGCTGCAAAAATTATTACCTTCCATTACCAATGAGGACCTTGAAAACTTTAATCGAATTCGAAAGCAAAACCGCTCTTTTGTGCCTATTCCACTTAAGTTAAAACTTAATCAGGAAGAAGTAGCCATTTTCGCCAGCAATCAATATCAGTTCCCAGGAGTTAGCATCAAGGCAAGGCTAATGCGATATTACCCCTTAGGCGAAATAATGGCCCATATTCTCGGTTATGTGGGTCGCATTAATGTGCAAGAGCTGAGAGAGGTTGATCCCACAAATTACAGAGCAACCAATTTTATTGGAAAATCGGGTATTGAAAAATATTATGAAACCATTTTGCATGGGGAAGTCGGTTACCAACAGGTAGAGACCGATGTAAGTGGCAGAACAGTTCGAGTTTTGAGTAAAAAAAATCCGGTATCAGGTGAAAAACTTTATCTCACTATTGATTCTCGTCTGCAAAAAGCAGCCTATGAGGCTCTGCTCAACAAAAGAGGCGCCGTAGTAGCCATGAACACAACAAATGGTGACATATTGGCCATGGTGAGCTCCCCAAGTTTCAATCCAAATATCTTTGTTAATGGCATAACCGCTGCCGAATACCAACAACTTGCGAGTGCTCGTGAAAGACCTCTTTATAATCGTGCCGTGAGGGGATTGTATCCCCCAGCCTCTACCCTAAAACCTTTTATGGGTTTGGCAGGCCTGGAGAAAGGAGTGATTGATGCACGTTATAGCATCTATGATCCCGGTTGGTTCCGTTTGCCTGGAGTAAGTCACGCTTATCGCGATTGGAAAAAAACAGGCCATGGCGTTATCAATCTAAAAAGAGCAATTACTGTGTCTTGCGATACCTATTTTTATCAATTAGGTCACAAGATGGGCATTTCAGCCATTGAGGACATGCTGGTCCAATTTGGCTTTGGGCAGTTAACGCACGTGGATTTATCGGAAGAAGCCGCAGGACTTGTTCCAAATAAGCATTGGAAACAGCAAACCAAAGGCGTATCCTGGTATCCTGGCGATACAGTTATTACCTCCATAGGCCAGGGTTTTATGTTGGCTTCTCCGATTCAATTGGCGAACGCAACGGCTTCCCTAAGCCAAAAAGGCAGACGTTTTCGCCCTCACCTATTGCAAAAATCCGTTCAAAGCGATAAGGGTGAGACTCACCCTTATCCAGTTTTGGAGGAATACCCAATGCGGCTTAAAGATGATAGCTATTGGGATATCGTCGCTGAAGGTATGCATTCAGTCATTACCAGTGAAGAAGGGACAGGCTATCGTTTTGGACGGAATCCACCTTATTCGGTGGCCGCCAAAACCGGAACGGCACAAGTGTTTGGCGGACATCAATATGAAAAAACCAAATATGAAGATATACCTGAATATTTAAGGGATAATTCTTTATTCATTGCCTTTGCACCCGTCGAAAATCCTGAAATTGCAATTGCCGTTGTCGTTGAAAATGATTTTGCTGCATCCAATGTCGCCCGTAAAGTTCTGGATGCTTATTTTGAATTGAAAAAAAGCGAAGCCAAATCATGAAAAGCCATCACGTTCGTCCGGTTTATCGATTTACCACAAAATCAATTCACATTGATCTACCTTTATTTGGTCTATTACTGGGGCTCATAGTCTTTGGCATGCTGATTTTATACAGTGCATCGAATCAAAATATGAGCATGCTGCTTCGCCAATCCATGCGCCTGACTTTTGCGCTCGTCATTATGATGATTTTTGCAATGATACCTCCTCACAAATATAAAGTGTGGACGCCTTGGATTTATGGATTTGGTTTAAGTTTACTAATCGCTGTCATGTTGATTGGTAAAATTGGTAAAGGTGCACAGCGCTGGCTTGATTTGGGTTTATTCCGTTTTCAACCCTCGGAGATTATGAAACTGGCAATACCAATGATGACGGCTTGGTATTTTGATAGACAATCGCTACCCGTTAATCTGAAGTCGTTAATCGTAGCGGGGCTAATTATATTTTTTCCAGCCCTGCTCATCGCCAAACAACCTGATTTAGGAACTGCTATCATGGTTGTTTCCGCAGGATTGAGCGTGGTGTTTTTGGCTGGAATCAGCATGCGCATCCTTGCCATACTGGCTGTCATGATAGGCGCTGCAGCCCCGTTGCTCTGGCATTTCATGCATGATTATCAAAAACAAAGAATATTCACCCTGTTAAATCCGGAACAAGATCCACTAGGTTCTGGTTATCACATCATTCAATCAAAAATTGCCATTGGTTCTGGTGGCGCTTTTGGCAAAGGCTGGCTTGCAGGCAGTCAATCGCATCTTAACTTTCTACCCGAACATGCAACGGATTTTATATTTGCAGTAAGTGGTGAAGAATTTGGTTTTGTTGGCAGTACGATACTTTTGATAGTCATCATCCTCATTTCACTGCGTGGTCTTCACATTGCAAGAAATGCTCAAACAAGCTTTACTCGACTGTTAGCTGCGAGTTTGGCCATGACGTTTTTTCTCTCGGCTTTTGTAAACATTGGTATGGTCATGGGAATTTTACCTGTTGTGGGGATTCCTTTACCCTTGGTCAGTTATGGTGGTACTGCAATGGTTACCTTTTTGACGAGCTTTGGGATTTTAATGTCCATCAGCTCGCACCGGATTTTGTTCAACAGTATGCTCTAGAGTCAATCTACTAAAGCATGTATCTGAATTAGTTCATTAAGGGCAAACTGCCGTTTAGATTGTGCTTGCTGCAAGTGCCTCACTCACCGGCAAAAAGTTTTTTCGATGAATGGGACAAGGACCTAACTGCAACAAAGCTTTTCTATGAATTTCAGTTGCATAGCCTTTGTGGGCTGAAAAACCATAACCAGGGTAAATTTGGTCCATTTCTTCCATTTCCTGATCGCGTAGCACTTTTGCTAGAATGGATGCAGCACCAATCGAACATTCGGACCCATCTCCATCCACAATGGCCTTACAAGGCAAAGCAATTTGAGGTACAAAAAGCCCATCCACAATTACTTCATGCGGTTGAATCACTAAAGCTTCAACAGCACGCTTCATGGCCAGCAAAGTAGCATGGTGAATATTTAACTGATTTATTTCTTCGACTTCAGCTCGTCCATAGGCAAAGCAATAAGCTTCTTCTTTAATTCTGATAGCCAATTCTTTGCGTTTAATTGGGGAAAGTTTCTTAGAGTCTTTCACTCCGTCAATGGGCTTTTTTAATATGACTGCTGCGGTAACAACGGGGCCAGCAAGAGGACCTCGACCCACTTCATCGACGCCGGCTACTAGGATTTGCACAGCCAAGCTCCTTCTTTTCTTAAAAGAGCCGATCATACCTCTTTTCCATAAAATTGGCATCCTAAAATGCTTAAGCTTGTTCTAAAGGATAGGATACTTATTCAATCACTGCTTTTTTCTCTTTGATTTCACAGTTAATGAATAGGACAGCGACTTGGGTTTGATTTATACCTGCGAAAATGCGATCATTTGTGGCAAATTCTTGTCAAAATTTTAGTGGTTATGAGTAGTTTAAGATGTGCTGTAATTGGAGGTGGCTATCTGGGTCGTTTCCATGCGCAAAAATATAATATGTTGTCCAATGCTAACCTTGTTGCCATTTGCGATATTAACCGCCAAGCCTGTGAAGTTCTATCCCAAGAATTAAATGTGCCTGCTTACATGGATTATCGGGAGCTTTTTGGCCAAGTTGATGCAGTAAGCATTGCAGCCACCACCAATAAACACTATGAAATTGCCAAAGATTGTTTAGCTCAAGGCATTCACGTGCTGATTGAAAAACCAATTACCGAAACAGTGGCCCAAGCTAATGAATTGATTGAACTGGCAAATAAAAATCAGGTGAAGCTGCAAGTTGGCCACTTAGAGCGGTTTAACGCTGCTCGCCTAGCTTTAGATTCTTACCTTGAAAGACCTCTATTCATTGAATCCAACCGTTTGGCACCATTTAATCCCAGAGGTACTGACGTGAATGTTATTCTTGATCTGATGATCCACGACATAGATCTCATCCAGGCTATGGTGAAAAGCCCAATCGTGAGTATTGATGCACAAGGGGCTCCTGTATTGTCAAAATCCATTGACATAGCCAATGCGAGACTGACATTTGAGAACCATTGCGTCGCGAATGTCACAGCCAGCCGAGTGAGCTTCAAAAGCGAAAGAAAGACCCGAATTTTTCAATCGAACTCTTACATTTCCATTGATTATCAGAACAAGCAATTTGCAGTTTTTGAAAGAGGCCCAGGTGAAATGTTTCCAGGGATTCCTGAAATTATTCGCCATGAGTCCGTCTTTGAAAAAGGCGACGCATTGCTTGAGGAAATCAAAGCCTTTTTAAATTGCATCGAAAACAACAGCACACCTCTGGTGACGGGAGAAGACGGTCGTGATGCTTTGGAAGTAGCGGCTAAAATTACTTCTCTAATTCATAATAACCTTGAACAAAGAAATGCATTCTAAGAAAAGGATTGTCATTGTCGCAGGAGAAGCATCAGGGGATTTGCATGCCTCCAATTTGGTTCGCGAGCTACTAGCCTGGGATAAAAATCTGGAAATCACCGGCATTGGTGGTCGGCACATGGAAGAAGCCGGGGTTAAGCTTCTGAGCGACTTGGCTCGCTTTGGCGTTACGGGCCTGATCGAAGTATTTCGTCATTTGAGAGTCATCAAACAAGCCTTTCGCGCCATTCAAATGCATTTGCGCGAAACAAAACCTGATCTTTTAATTTTGGTGGATTATCCCGGGTTCAATCTTCGATTGGCAAAATTCGCCAAACAGGAACTTGGGATTAAAATTTTATATTACATCAGCCCACAGATCTGGGCCTGGAAAGCCAATCGCATCAAAACCATTCAAGCCAACATTGATAGAATGGCAGTCATTCTACCCTTTGAGAAAGAAATTTATCAAAATGCAGGCGTGGCTGTAACATTTGTAGGCCATCCTTTGTTGGATAAAATCCAGGACTGCAGCAACATTGAGCTGGCACGGGCGGCATTAAATTTGCCTAAGGATAAACGGCTTGTAGCCCTATTACCCGGCAGTCGAATTCATGAAATTGAAAAACATATGCCGGTTTTAATAGAAACCATAGAAATCTTAAATCAACAACATCAAGGCTTACATTTTGCCATTCCTATAGCAAATAGTTTACAGCCTGAATTCGTCAAATCCTATTTCAAAGATAAGCAATTAAATGTTTCTTTCATCGTAGGTCAAGCCAAAGAAGTAGTCGCATGTTGTGACTGTGCAGTGGTGGCTTCTGGAACAGCCTCACTGGAGTGTGCCTTGCAAGAAAAACCCATGTGCATCATTTATAAAGGCTCCTGGTTTAGCTACTACTTGGCTATGAAACTTATCCGTGTGAAATACCTTGGCTTATGTAATTTGCTAACCAGGCAGATGATTGTACCTGAACTGTTGCAGTACGATTGCAACTCGAAAGAGCTAAGCCAGACTCTTAATGAATTATTAACGAATGAGGAAACCACCCACAGGATGCTTGAGCGCTTGCAGCGACTGAAGTTTTCTTTGTCTTCTGAACAAGCGGATTGCAGTTTAAGCGATCTGGTAAAACAAGCCTTATTAGAAAACGCAGTTGCTCGCTCATGAGCAACTGCGAAGGCAATTAATTTTTCTAAATTTAATACCATATCACCCAGGGACGACTGATAGATGGGCGAGAAATTGCTCAAAATACACTAACTCTGCTCATCAACTGGCTATGAAAGCCTTAATCAGCCCTTCCCTTAGCAGATATCTTCTTTCCTCTGCATAGCTATATTTAACGATCATCCGTGCCATAATTTCAGCCCAAAAGCCTTTCCTTTTTTATTTGAAAAATCAAAGTATTCTCTTGATAAATTTCATTTTTTTAAAAGTTTTTAGTGGTTGAATGTAGATTATCAATTAACCTTCATGTACAATAAATTTTGCTTTCATCAGGGATATTTTCTCGCGTGGAAGCAATTGGACAACTGATTTAACTAGAATAAGGAAGTTATGATGAATGTCATTGAAACACAAGCCACATCTCAAAATTTAAAACAAGATCAAGGCCTTCAAGACTTGGTTTACAGCTTAGTAACCCGTTTTCTTGCCGAAAATAAAAATAAACCAATCGATGATCTCTATGACATGATTCTCTCTGAAGTTGAGCCCCCTCTTTTGCAAGCCGTTATGGAAAAACGTCGTGGCAACCAACTGCAAGCTGCCAAGATGCTTGGAATCAGCCGCGGCACCATTCGCAAAAAACTACAGCGCTATTTTGGCACTAAATATTTCCGCTTAACCGACGAGTAATTTCATTCATTGATTCCCATCCTCATACTTAATTTGCTAGGTATTGAGCCACATTTTGCTCTTCTTGACTGCTTTACAAGGTAAAGAGATAAGAAGAGCCATTTTTTTCAATTTCTTCATTAAGCAGCTAAGTTTGTATTCATATGAGACTTTGCGCAAGTTAGCCTTTAACCGTTGTGCGATTGTAATGTTTGTCTTCTTAGTGCGTTAATAGACTGCTTAGACGGATTGAACAGGATTTATGGGTCAGAATAATAGAGTAGGAAATAGACAAGCTTGTAATAGATGAGCCGGTTCACTCATCTATTACAAGAATTCGAGAAACTAGGCTTCCAACAGCAATCGATTAACACGGCTAACAAAATCGGCTGGATTGTCCAATTGTCCTCCCTCGGCCAAGACAGCTTGTTCGAAAAGCATAAACACCCATTCTGAAAAAAGGCTATCGTCTTGAACTGTGTGCAAGCGCTGGATTAATGCATGCTCTGGATTAATCTCAAATATTGGTTTTATCTCAGGAACTTTTTGACCTGCAGCTTGAAGAATTCGTTGCATTTCCAATCCCATATCATTTTCATCGGCGACAATACAAGCCGGAGAATTGGTTAAACGATTAGTAAGCTGTACCTCTTTAACCTTATCCCCTAACACTTCTTTAATATGCTTAAGCATAGGAGCTAAGGCTTCTTCCTGTTTTTTAATGTCTGAAGTGTCTTCAGTTTCGAGATCCACTTTGCCTTTGCTGATGGACTGTAACTGCTTGCCTTCAAATTCGCTTAAATAGTTGACAAGCCATTCATCGACACGATCAGTTAATAGTAAGACCTCAATGTCTTTCTTCTTAAAAATTTCAAGATGAGGGCTATTTTTGGCAGCGTTATAGCTTGAGGCGGTCAGATAATAAATTTTATCTTGTCCCTCTTTCATGCGAGAAACATAATCCATCAGTGATACATTTTGCTTTTCTGAATTGTTCTTTGTCGTTGTAAAGCGCAATAATTTAGCAATGACTTCACGATTGGCATAATCCTCGATGGGCCCTTCTTTAAGCACCAAACCAAACTCATTCCAAAAGCTTTGATATTTTTCAGGATCTTGCTGGCTTAATTTTTCAAGCATGGAAAGTACACGTTTGGTAGAAGCTGACTTGATTGCTTCTACTTGCTTATTCTCTTGTAAAATTTCACGAGAAACGTTCAAAGGTAAATCACTGGCATCAATGATTCCTTTAATAAAACGCAAATATCGCGGCAAAAATTGTGAGGCATCATCCATAATAAAAACACGTTTAACATAGAGCTTTAAACCGTGCTTCATATCTTGTTGCCACAAATCAAAGGGCGCATGCGATGGGATAAACAGCAAACTGATGTAGTCTTGTTTTCCTTCAACGTGATTATGGGACCAGATGAGTGGCTCCTGGAAATCATGGGATATGTGTTTGTAAAGCGCTTTGTAATCTTCGTCACTTATTTCAGATTTTTGCATGGTCCACAAGGCTGTGGCTTTATTGACGGTTTCATAACCCTCTTCAGGCTTATCTTCTTCATTTCTTTTCTTCATCACAATAGGCCAGCAAATGTGATCGGAATACTTGGTGATGATGCTTCGAAGTCTCCAGTCACTTAGAAATTCGTCCTCATCACTTTTCAAATGCAAAATTACTTCGGTGCCACGCTCAGCTCTCTTCTCCTGACCTATCGTAAATTCACCTTCTCCATTGGATTGCCATACAATACCGTCATCGGCGCTTAACCCTGCCTTACGGCTTTTAACAGTAACTCGGTCGGCAACAATAAAAGCTGAGTAGAAACCAACGCCAAATTGCCCAATTAAATGAGCATCCTTTGATTTCTCCCCAGTCAAATGACTCAAAAATTCTTTAGTTCCGGATTTCGCTATGGTTCCCAGATTCTCAACAGCTTCATCCCAACTCATGCCGATTCCATTATCTTTAATGCTGATGGTTTTATTTTTTTCATTAAAATCGACAGTAATTTGTAGATTTGAATCTCCCTCATATAAAGAAGAATCAGATAAAGCTAAGAAGCGCAATTTATCCAAGGCATCGGAAGCGTTTGAAATCAACTCTCGCAGAAATATTTCTTTATTAGAATAAAGTGAATGCACCACGAGATGTAGCATTTGCTTAACTTCAGTTTGAAAACCCATGGTTTGCTGCTTACTCACCATTTATAAATCTCCATGTTAAGGAAAGGAATAATCTTAATTTTCCCTATATGCGGCTTAACCCGGAAATTTCAAGGGTACAGGGAGAAATGGTATTAAAAATGCATTCAATTTCTAAATTGAATGTGGATCATTATTTACTCTAAGGATGGAGTAATGTTGGCAGGAAGCCTGTTTTTTCTATTGATTGGTATCATTGCTGCAATATTTGCTTATCGAAGAAGACCATCGACTTTAAGCCATGTTGCAAAAATCCTTTTTTATTTTTCCCTCCTTATTTTTGTAGTTTTGCTCTTTGCCTCGATTTTTTCCAATGCCCCGCCTCAGCCACATACCAGCGCGTTACCCATTTAACAGTTTTCAGCAAGAGAAAATCGTTGACTTAGGCTGTCAATCTAAGAGTTGCGGCGAATAAAAGCCCGATGCATATAGATCACTATTGGTTGGCTTACGCTGATTATCTTTCCTTGGCCATCAACAATTTGGATAACCAGTTTATGCGCACCTCGATTTACATTATCTAAAACAAAATAGCTTCCTGTCTGTGTGCAGTATATTTTATCATCGAGAAGAAGCTGCTGTTTATTCCTGAATAAAGGACGGCTTAAACGGCTTAAGACTATCAACCTACCTTGATTATTACGGATGGTTTCCTGATTTTTAGGCTGAAAAATTTCAACTTCATATCCCTGCTCTTTCTTGGATGGGGAAGGTGTTATCGATAAATTTTGTTTGTGTTGAACTGAATTGGACTTAGCCTCTGAGATTCCCAGGGCCTGGTTTGTAAAATCCTCCTGCCGAGAATCACTCAAATGAGTGACACCCTGGCTGTCAATCCACTTATAAATGCTAGCATTTAGGGAATTGGCAGCCAGAATAAAGACCGACACTAATAAAAACCGGGGCACAGTTATAAATTACAGACTGTAATACAGTTCAAACTCAATAGGATGTACCAGGCTACGAACTTGAGCTATTTCTGATTCTCGCAGTTCAATGTAGCTGTTAATGAAATCAGCACTAAACACATCCCCCTGGGTAAGGAACTCTTGATCTTGGCGCAAATGATAAACAGCCTGATCAAGAGAGTTACAGACAGTTGGTACGTCAACCAGCTCTTCTGGGGGTAAATCATACAAGTCTTTGTCCATAGCCTGCCCAGGATGGATTTTCTTTTGAATACCGTCAAGACCCGCCATTAACATCGCTGAAAAAGCCAGGTAAGGATTGGCCATCGGATCTGGGAAGCGGACTTCAATTCGTCGTCCCTTTGGATTGGATACATGAGGAATACGAATAGCCGCAGAGCGGTTTCTAGCTGAATAAGCCAATAACACGGGGGCCTCAAAACCAGGAACAAGCCGTTTATAGCTGTTTGTCGCTGGATTCGTAAATGCATTCAATGCGCGGGCGTGTTTGATAATCCCACCAATATAGTAAAGGGCTATATCCGATAAACCCGCATATTGATCGCCAGCAAACAGGTTAATACCATCTTTTACCAAAGACTGGTGGCAATGCATGCCATTGCCATTATCCCCCACGAGGGGCTTCGGCATAAAAGTAGCGGTTTTACCGTAATTGTGAGCGACATTATGCACGACGTATTTAATTAATTGCATCTCGTCGGCTTTTTTGCGGAGTGTATTAAATTTCGTAGCGACTTCACTTTGAGCAGTAGCTACTTCATGGTGATGGGCTTCTACAAAAATTCCCAATTCTTCGAGTGTTAAAGAAATAGCAGAACGAATGTCCTGTGATGAATCAACAGGGGGTACTGGGAAATATCCTCCTTTGACACCTGGCCTGTGACCGATATTGCCACCTGCTAAAGCCTCGCCAGAATTCCAATGACCTTCCAGTGAGTCAACTTTGTAAAAGGAACCACGTAAATTCGTTTCCCAGCGAACATCATCAAACAGGAAGAATTCAGGTTCGGGACCAAATAATGATTTATCGGCAATGCCAGTGGATTGCAGGTAAGCTTCTGCTCGTTGAGCAATGGAACGGGGATCTCGGTCATAACCCAACATGGTTTGCGGATCAACCACATCACAACGAATAATTAAGGTGTTGTCCTGGTAGAAAGGATCGAGTACAGCAGTTTCTAAATCAGGTATTAGGGCCAGATCGGATTGATGAATTTTTTGCCATCCTTTAATGGAGGAACCATCTATCATCTTGCCATTATCAAGCAGGTCTTCATCAATGGCAGAAACAGGGATGGTCACGTGCTGCTCCTTACCCCGAGTGTCCGTAAAGCGAAAATCAGCAAATTTAATGTCTTGCTCTTTAATTGTTGCAAAGAGCTTAGCCTTAGCGCTTTGCGATTCAAATTCTTTGCCTTTATCCATTTTTTGGTCTCCTAGATTAGCCGTCGTTAGTCTACCTTAAGTGACTTACGAAACCCAATAGATTAAACTCATTTATCCTTAAAAACTTATGAACTCATTATGGGCGCGTATCACTATCAAGCGCTAAACAAAACAGGAAACACCACGAAAGGCATCATTGAAGCTGACTCTGAACGCCATGCCCGTCAATTATTGCGTGAACGTGGAATGATTCCCACCCAGATTCGCACCCTAGCCAAACCACTGCAATCGCGGCACAGGGACAAAATATCGTCTCAAGATTTAGCATTATTGACTCGCCAATTGGCCACACTTCTTGCCGCAGGCATTCCAGTTGAAGAATCATTGCGCGGTGTCAGCGAACAAACTGAAAAAGATAAGGTACGTGAATTAATTATAGGCGTTCGTGCCAAAGTCGTGGAGGGCTATGCCCTAGCTCAAGCTATGGGTGAATTTCCGAACGCTTTTCCAGAACTATACCGAGCCACGGTCGGGGCAGGAGAGCAAACAGGACGCCTTGATTTGGTTTTAGAAAAATTAGCCGATTACACTGAAAATCAGCAAGAAACGAAACAAAAAATTCAACAGGCACTCATTTATCCATCATTGATGGTAATCGTCTCCACAGCCATTATAAGTTTTTTATTGGCTTTTGTTGTTCCCAAAATTATTGAGGTGTTTACAACGAGCGGACAGTCACTTCCTCAGATGACTACGGTGCTGATTCACATCAGCAATTTTTTAAAATCTTATGGTTTGTATGTGTTATCCGGCCTGGTTCTTTGTTTTTTAGTATTTAAACGCAGCTTAAAAAACCAAAGTATACGAATGGGTTGGCATAAAATATTATTAAAGTTACCAATCGTTTCTTATCTGGTAAAATCGGTCAATGTCGCGCGTTACATCCATACCTTTGGGATTTTGTTCGCCGCAGGAGTGAGTGTTCTTGAGACCATGCGTGTGTCAGCTAGCCTTTTAACCAACCTGGTTATGCGAAGTGCTTTTGACCAAGCCACTGGTCGTGTCCGGGAAGGGACAGCGATTCATCAAGCATTGAAGGACACTGGATTTTTAAGCCCCATGGCAACCCATCTTATCGCTAGTGGAGAAAAGAGTGGGCAAATTGCCACTATGATGGAGCGAGCCGCGTCGCATTTGGACAGTGAGGTAAAACGTTTAATAGATACTGCTTTAACCTTGCTTGAGCCCATGGTGATTTTATTCATGGGAGCTGTTGTGTTGTTCATTGTATTGGCAACTCTTTTGCCGATATTTTCAATGGAGCAATTGGTTAGTTAATTTAGTAGGAGTTTTAGATGGGTAAACAATCTGGCTTTTCTCTCATAGAAATTATGGTCGTGGTGGTAATCCTTGGCATTCTCGCCTCGATTGTAGTACCGAAGATCATCAGCCGGCCTGATGAAGCACGAGTAGTCAAAGCCAAGCAGGACGTCTTGGCCATTCAAAACGCGCTCGATCTGTACAAACTTGATAATGGAGTCTATCCAAGCACGGATCAGGGTTTAGTGGCTCTAGTCCAGAAACCAACGACCAATCCAGTTCCAAGAGATTGGAAGCAATACCTCCAGGCGCTGCCCAAGGATCCCTGGGGTCGCGATTATCTATATCTTAATCCCGGTGAGCATGCGGAAGTGGACGTGTTTACTTTGGGTGCGGATGGCCAGCCCGGCGGAACGGGAATTAATGCCGAAATAGGCAACTGGAATGCGCGCTAGGGGTTTTAGTTTAATTGAAATTCTGGTGGTGCTGATTATTATTAGCATCACCATAGGTTTTGCCCTATTATCTTTTGGGGATTTTGGTGCTTCTCGACGAGCAGTCGTTGCGGCTGAGCAATTTTCCAATTATCTCAAACTGGTAGAACAGCAAGCCGTGTTGGAAATGAATACGCTTGGCGTGACCATTCGCTCTAATGGCTACCAAACTTTTCGATTTCAAAATAACAATTGGCAAACAATGCCTGAAAAAAGCCTATTTCATTTCCAATTGTTTCCAAAGCATGTCGTCGTGCGTTTTGAAAAAAATTATAAATCCAATGCAAAAAATCCAGACATCATCATTAATCCCTCTGGTGAATTAACAGCCTTTGTCTTAAATTTTGGTACGGAAAAAAAACCAGTTTTGGTAAGTTTAGTGAGCAGTCGCAATGGAGACTTAAGCTTGAGTTTTTCGAAATGAAATCAAATAGTAAGGTCAGCAGAGTAATTCAATCTTCAGGTTTTACCTTAATCGAAGTTCTCCTTGCTTTAGCTATTATCAGTATTGCTTTAACTGCGCTCATGCGCGCTACAGCCCAGAATGTCGCGAATACCCAAAGAATAAAAGAAAAAACAATCAGTCATCTGGTTGCTATGCAAGGAGTAGCCATGGTGCAGCTCGGTTTGCTCACGCCAAGTCAAAGCCAAATTATTACTCAAAGTACTACGCTCCTTGGAGAGCGTTGGTATTGGCGAGTCAAGGCGAATCCGACAAAAATCAAATCGGTAGAGGAAATCACCATTACTTTGAGTAAAAATCAAGCTGGACCCTATGGGAGTCCTTTAACTGCATTTCGTTACCATCATGAATAAACTACGAGGTTTTACTTTACTAGAAATTTTAATTGCGCTTTCGGTATTTGCCATTTTGGCAACGATCACTTCCTCTGTCTTATATTACGCATTCAACAGCCGTGCCCGTGTTAATCAACAAGCCGATCGCCTAAATACCTTACAGTCGTCTTTAATTTTGATTCAAAGGGATAGCACACAAGCCCTGCCAAGGGCAGTAAGAGGTGATGAAATGCATCTCTTTCCTGCCTTTATAGGCCAACCTCAATATTTCGAATTGACTAAACTGGGATTAGCAAACCCTTTAGCCCAGGATAAACGCAGCCATTTACAACGAGTGGCTTATCTTTGCCGCGATGGCATGCTGCTACGACGGAGTTGGCTCGTGTTGGATGCGGTTCACCGTAGAGAGCAATTTGAAGAAAAGATCTTGCTCAACAATTTAACGGCTTGTCATTTTGCTTACTTAAACCAGACCTTACAGGTTTTGCCAGAATGGAGAGAGAATGCTTTACAACAAAACCAGCGCGCGGAGCCCTTGCCCAAAGCAATCCAATTCAATTTAAATCTAAGGGACTGGGGTGAGTTAATTTTTTTAAGTGTGATCCCAGGAGCTGTTTATGTTGAACAATAGCTCATGGCAGAAAGGCAGTGCCCTCATTTCAGCATTGTTTATTATGACCCTGGTGGCTATTGCTGCCACAGCAATGACTACACGATTGCAAGTAGATATTTACAGAACTCGTCTCAGCATATTGAGCGACAAGCTCTATCTGGCCTCACAAGCCGTACCTTTTTGGGCTATGAATGAATTAACCGAAGGAAGGAATAAATTTCTTGTGGCGGATAAATTCGGTAAAGTTCTTGATTTCCCCCCCCAATTAAAATCCATTTATCCTGAGGTCATGCTCAAAGGCAGTTTATTTGACTTGCAATCCCGTTTTAATTTAAACAATTTGGCGGATAAACGGTATCAATTAGCATTTTTAAAACTTTTAAATTCAATTCCAACAACAATGAACCCTTCGGATAAACAAGCTTTGGTTCTAGCCATTCGCCACTGGATAAGCCCTTATCAGCCCGGACGTGGAAGCGATGAGTTTGTCAGTTACTACTTACAGCAAAAACCCGCCTACTATCCAAGCCAGCAGTTATTTCAGCATATTTCTGAGCTGAGATTAATTAGGGGAGTAGATGCAAAATTATTTATGAGTTTAAGTAATTATTTAACTGCTCTGCCGGAGATTACTCCCATCAATATCAATACCGCGCCGCCGCAAATTTTAGCTACGCTCGGTGCTGGTTTAAACGACACCCAGGTTAAAGAAATTCTAACGGCAAGAGGTACAGAAGGAATAAAAAAACTGGAGGAAATATCTCCTTTGTTAGAAAAATTAAATATTCGCCGCGAACACATTAGTATTGAAAGCCAATATTTTTTATGCATCACAGAGGTATCTCATCCGGATTTAAACTTAACGGCTTATACGCTACTTAAACGCACGAAAGATAAAAAAGGTAGGGTATCGGTGACAATTATTGCCGAAAGCTTAAATTCATTATGAATCAGTTTATAAGAATAGACTCGGCTGAAAAAAGGACAAATATATGCCAAATACTGAAACAAAACCATGCATCATAGATTCAATCATTTCAAAACAGGAGAATGCCTATCTCATTTTTGAAGATGCACACTTTATCGCGTTTCTCGATCATCGCCCCTTGTTTCCAGGCCATACCCTTCTTGCCCCTAAGAAACATACTCAAACCTTAACAGAGCTTGACGATGATTTGATAGCACCGCTATTTTTGTTAACTAAACGTATGGCTAAAGCCGTGGAGAGTGCCATGGAGGCTCACGGCAGTTTTGTTGCGATGAATAATGTAGTAAGTCAAAGTATTCCTCATTTGCACATTCATATTGTGCCGCGGAATAAAGGAGATGGATTAAAAGGTTTTTTCTGGCCTAGAACCAAATATAAAGATGAAGGGCATATTCTTGAAACTCAGCAAAAGATTCGCAATTGCTTAAGTGCATACCTTTAGTTTAAGCATTTTCGAGCATTTTCAATTGTTGTTTTAATGCATAGGTGGCTGCTTCAATATTGATGTAATTTCTCTTTGCAAAATAATAGGAAAGTGAACCATCATCCCTTGCATGATTTGATTGCAGAGCCACGTTAAATTTTAAGCGTTTTAATCTTCTAAATTCCTGATGTTTCGTTACAAAATAGAAATTTCTATAGCTGGAACAGCGAACGTAATTCAACGACTTGGCATCTTTTGCCATAGAATGATGAGGAAGATACTCTTTCAGTGAATAGCCACGGTTGTTGTGTACTGCAATCACTTTACCCTTCGGAATGAGTTTGACAATTGTTCTAGCCAGTTTTTTCACTTCGCGATGTGCACCAGTGGAGTAGTTTCCGAATTGTTTGAGGGTTTTTTTTATGCCCACATCTGTAAAAATACGATTGGGATCAAACTCATAACGCACTTTATTTAAGTGAAACACGACATTGCGATTACCAGAATGTCTAAGGGTAATTAAAGTACCCCCTTTTCGTTTGACATAAATTTTTGCCGCCTCAAGTGCCGTTCGCTCATTTTCATGCAAATGAACCAGAGTCTTGCCATGACCTTTTTGTTTGATGATGTGAACTTTTGCATCACCCAATTTGACTGTATATGTCTCGGCATGAAGCCAAGTACAAGCCAAACAAAGAAGATAAACAAAATATTTCATGGGGGAACAAATGCTTATAGGCAATGAACAAACATTATACTGCATCGCAATTTGAAATGGCAACTTCTCAAAAGGAGAAGAATCCGCTAATCTAAGGCTGTCAAATAGACACAGCAAGGACCCGCGTATGAATAAATCCTGTATGCGTTGCTATATCTCTGGCAAAGTTCAAGGCGTGTGGTTTCGAGCCTCTGCGCAAGACGAAGCCCTCAAATTAGGGATCACAGGTTGGGCTCGTAATTTACCAGACGGGCGAGTTGAAATTTTAGCTTGTGGCGATCAGCAACATCTAGAACAATTTGAGGCTTGGCTAAAAAAAGGACCACCACGCGCCGAGGTAACAAATTATAGCCGAGAAAGTTTAGCTTGGCAGGAATATCACGGTTTCGAAACCTTATAAAGCCAAATTAGCTATTTTGATAATGCCGTTTTTGGCTTTCTCATTTGATCATACAGTTGATCGCCAATGGCTTTTTGCTGGGGAGACAGAGAACTTTCTAACCGAGACAAATCTTTCGCTGCTTGTGGATTGTTGTTATTGGCAGCCACTTTTAACCACGCATAAGCCTTACTTAAATCCTTATTTACTCCTAAACCTGACAGATAAAGATAACCCAATTTCCCTTGAGCCATAGCATTGCCTTGATCGGCTGCTTTCCCGAACCAATAAGCGGCTTGTTGATAATCCTTTTCAATTCCCGTACCACTCAAAAGGAGCTGACCATACTCTGCTTGGGCTTGTGCATTACCTTGCTCGGCAGAGGCATGGAACCAATAAGCAGCTTTTTCCGAATCCTGCTCAACCCCTAGACCTTTTAAATACTGGTAAGCCAAATAAGCTTGCGCATTTTGGTGTCCCTGATTGGCTGCATTTGCAAACCAATAGGCGGACAAACGTGGATTTGGGGCAACACCATATTTCCCGGTATAAAGCAAGCCTAAGCTGTATTGTCCTTTGGCATCACCTTGTTCAGCCGCTTTCTCATACCAATAAAGAGCTTTATCAATATTTTTAGCTACACCATAACCCATCATGTATTGATAGCCTAAATTAACCTGGGCTCGAGCATAACCTTGTTCTGCAGATTTTTTAAACCATTCAAAGGCCTTTGTCTCACTGGCTTCTACACCATCCCCAACTGCATACATTAAACCCACATTTCTTTGAGCTATAGAATTTCCTTGTTGTGCTGCCCTCATGTACCAAGAAAAAGCTTGCTGAAAATCCTGTTTGACCCCCTGGCCGTTATCATAGAGAAAACCCAAGCTTAACTGGGCTAAGGCATTATTTTTATCGGCGGCCTTTTGATACCATTCCCTGGCTTTGGCGTCGTCGTGTATAACTCCATAACCGTATTGATACATCCGTCCTAGTAAATACATGGCGTCAGCATTCCCATCTGTTGCCGCTTGCACCAAATGAGGGTAGGCTGTGGTGTAATCACCATTTTCGTAAGCTGAAAATCCAACAATTGCATCAGCGAAAGCAGATTGAATGAACAACAGCGCAGCAATGAAAAAAGTGGTCCGCATTCAAACTCCTCTAAACACCTTCTATTAAAAGCGTAGAATATTCTGCAAGGCAAAGCCAAATTTTAGTCAATTGACTTTCATCCAACCTACTTCTTGACCACCCTGGAAGCAAGCTACAATCAAGTTAAGAGACTCACAAAGGTGAAATAATGCGGATTGGATTGATCTCTCACCCCGATTGTTATTTGCATGAGATGGGCGTATCCCATCCAGAACAACCGGCCCGTTTGGCATATATTGACAAAGCGGTTTTAAATTCTGATTTGAATATCACTTATTATGAAGCCCCGCTTGCAAAACGACAGCATCTGATTCGTGCCCATCAGCAGGAATATGTCGATTTGATCTTCAATATAATCCCCTCTGAAGGATTTATTGCTCTTGATCCTGACGTATTGATGAGTCCCTACTCGCTGAATGCGGCTCTTAGGGCAGCTGGCTCTGCCATTTACGCTGTGGAATTGGTGATCAAGCAGGAAAAGGATCTTATCTTTTGCAATGTGCGTCCCCCAGGTCATCATGCCGAAAAAAACAAAGCGATGGGATTTTGTATTTTCAATAACATCGCGGTCGGTGCAGCCCATGCCTTGGAAGAATTTGGCCTAAGGCGCGTCGCAATTATAGATTTTGATGTTCATCATGGGAATGGAACTGAAAATATTTTTTACAATGATGAGCGGGTCCTATATTGCTCGACTTTTGAGCATCCTTTTTATCCCTTTTCCGGTGCTGATACAAGAAAAAATCATATAATCAATATTCCCCTTCCCGCAAACACGTCCGGGGCTCTTTATCGTGAAGCGGTCGCAACAAAATGGTTTAAGTCCCTCGAAGAGTTTGCTCCAGAAATGATTTTTATTTCAGCAGGGTTTGATGCTTATTATAAAGATCCTCTCGCTCACCTGCTTCTTAAGGAGGAAGATTATTTTTGGTTAAGTCAACACATCAAACGAATTGCCGATAAAGTATGTGACGGTCGTATTGTATCCATACTCGAGGGAGGCTATGATTTGGAAGGATTAGGTTCCTGTGTTGTTGCCCACCTCAAAGGACTTTCCAAACCAGCCATTAATCCATCACTATAACTGCTGCACCTGTAAATCGGCCATGGCGCAAATCATCCAAAGCTTGATTGACCTCTTCTAAAGGATAAGAATGAATTTCTGTTTTTATTGGAATTTTAGGGGCCAACTCCAAAAACTCCTCACCATCCTTACGTGTGAGATTGGCAACAGAACATAACGTCCTTTCCCCCCATAAGATTGCATAGGGAAAGCTTGGAATGTCGCTCATGTGAATTCCCGCACAAACCACAGTTCCACCTTTATCAACAGCCTTCAAGGCAACTGGCACCAAACCACCAACAGGAGCAAAAATAATAGCGGCATCCACTAAATCAGGAGCAACCTCGTCTGAACCGCCAGCCCAGACTGCGCCGAGCTGATAGGCAAATTGTTGAGCTGATTTATCACCAGGACTGGTAAAAGCATAGACCACTTTTTTTTGATACTTAGCCACTTGAACAAGAATGTGTGCTGCCGCACCAAAACCATAAAAGCCAAGGCGCTTTGCCTGAGCTGTCTTCAGGAGAGCCCGATAGCCAATAAGGCCAGCACAAATAACGGTGCAGCTTGCTCATTCGGATAGGCATCAGGAATTGGAAAGCAAAAACGTGCATCGGCAATGCAATATTCTGCAAACCCACCATCCAGCTGATAACCTGTAAATTGAGCTTGATCACAAAGATTTTCACGGCCGGACCTGCAAAATTTACAAATTCCACAGCTGCCACCAAGCCATGGAACCCCTACCCGTTGTCCTTTTTTAAAATGCCTTACTTCCCTGCCTGACTCCTCTACCACACCAACGATTTGATGACCGGGTACAATGGGCAATTTCGGATGAGGCAATTCGCCATCTACGACATGTAAATCTGTCCGACAAATGCCACAAGCCTTTACCCGTATCAATAGTTGATGTTCATTCGGCTTTGGAATGTCTCGAGACTCGAGTTTTAAAGGATGATGAAGTCGCTCAAGTACCATTGCTCGCATGATTTATCCTTGCTGCATGAATCCCATTGCTTTTATTGTAGCGGATAAACCAATCAATCAGGTGGGTTACCTAACTTGAGAATAGGCTGAGTCATAGCTTGAATTCACCTAACTCAGCCTGATTTGGGTTAAATTGCTTCAAAAACGGCAGCAGCTCCCATGCCAGTTCCGATACACATTGTAACCATCCCGTATTTACCTTTTGTGCGTCGTAAACCATGCAGCAGGGTCGCTGCCCGAATTGTTCCAGTAGCTCCTAAGGGATGTCCTAAGGCGATTGCTCCGCCTAAAGGGTTTACTTTATCTCTTGGGAAGTCCAAAGTTTTAATGACTGCTAAAGCTTGAGCTGCGAATGCCTCGTTAAGCTCGATCCAATCCATTTGATCTAGAGTTAAACCGGCGCGCTTTAAAGCCAAAGGAACCGCATTGATTGGACCAATTCCCATTACTTCTGGTGCAACACCCGCTACAGCATAACCTCGCAGGCGACCAATGGGTTGCAAATCGAAACGTTTAACGGCTTCTTCACTTGCCAACAAAGCAATCCCTGCTCCATCGCTCGTCTGGGAGCTATTGCCGGCAGTGACAGTCCCCTTTGCTGCAAAAACAGGTTTTAGCTTGGAAATAACCTCATAAGAGGTATCAGCACGAGGCCCCTCATCGTCACTCACCATTTTCTTTTTACTGATCACTTCTGAACTATTTAAATCAGCATGTCTTATAGTAATTTCTACAGGGACAATCTCGTCTTTAAAATCCCCTCGCTGTTGAGCAGCAACAGCTCGACGGTGGCTTTCAGCTGCGAATTCATCTTGCTGTTCGCGACTGACCTCCCAACGTTTAGCAACATTTTCTGCAGTAATTCCCATTCCGAAAGCAATGGCCACGTTTTCATCTGTAAAGATTTTAGGGTTCGCCGTGTATTTGTTGCCTCCAAGAGGAACCATGGACATGCTTTCCACTCCTCCTGCCAGAGCCATTGAGATGTCCCCATGACCAATGGAAGCCGCGGCAGTGACAATACTTTGTACACCAGAAGAACAGAAGCGATTGATAGTCATCGCTGGAACGCATTGAGGCATGCCTGCCAGCAATGAGGCGATTCGCGCCACATTCATTCCCTGTTCCGCTTCTGGCATCGCACAACCAATCACTACATCGCCAATTTCTTCCCAATCCACAGATTGATTACGCTGCATTAAGGAGCGAATGGCATGCGCCAGTAAATCATCCGGCAAAGTGTGTCTGAAAACACCGCGTGGAGCTTTTCCAACTGGGGTACGCAACACATCAACTACATATACATTTGTCATTGTTAAGTCTCCTAATTGCGCAATGGCTTGCCGGTTTCCAATAGATGAGCGATTCGAGCCTGCGACAAAGGATTAGCTGCTAAGGCCATAAATGCTTCCCGCTCACGATGAAGCATCCACTCTTCATCGACCATCTCCCCTTGATTCACATTGCCCCCACAAAGCACTTCTGCCAAATGATTGGCCAAAATGTAATCGTGCTGGGAAATAAATCCTCCCTCTAACCAATTTACAAGGCCAGCCTGCAAACGGGCATGCCCTTCTCGGCCTGCCACTTTAAATCGGCCTTTTAAAGGAGCTTGATAATTTAAGGCCTGCATCATTTGGACTTGTTTTAAAGCCACAAAGAGAACTTCATTCGAATTCATCACCCATCGATCGCATTCACGTAAAAATCCTTTTTGACGAGCCTCTGCGGCACTGCCAGCTACCTGTGCAGTTGCAATTTGTTGAAAATAAGGTTGTATAAAAAGCAAGAGATCAGCGTCTTTAGCTTGCTGAGCGGCTCTCAAGGACATTTCCTTACACCCCCCGCCTGCTGGAATTAGTCCAACCCCTGCTTCTACCAAGCCTGGATAGGATTCAAATGCGGCTACTACAGCATCACAATGCATCATAAGCTCACAACCTCCGCCTAAGGCACGCCCTCGAAGAGCTGCTACAGTTGGAATGCTTGAATATTTCAATCGCATGGCAACGGCTTGAAATTGGCGTATCATCGCATCCAAGGCATCCAATTTATTTTGCTGGATTAGTGACGCAACACCCCTTAAATCAGCACCAGAGCTAAAATTATTAGCATCATGTTGATAAATTATGAGCCCCTTGCAGTCTTGCTCTGCTTTATCGATGGCTTGCTCCAGCCCATCAAGAACTGCCTGTCCAATGGTATTTGCCTTACTCTTAAAGCTGACTACGGCAACATCGTCATTTAATAACCACAAATTCACCCCATCATTTTCAAATAAAGAAGGCATGTAGGGCATTTTTTCTTTGGCAACCCGATCAGGGAAAATCTGACGGTCATACACTGGAAGCTTGCTTCGTGCTACATAATCATTTTGTTCCGGTGAATAAGCGCCTTCATCTTTATAAAAGGAAGTAACATGGCTTAACCACTGAGGCAATTGGGCTTGACTTAATGTTTCGTGATTGGTTCTTGCCTTTTCAATAGTTGCCAGCATGACGGAAACGCCTGCGCCCTCCCAAGTTTCAAAAGGCCCTTGTTGCCAGCCAAATCCCCAACGGATTGCTAAATCCACATCTCGAACACTGTGGGCAATTTCTTGTAAGTGATAGGCTGAATAATGAAACAAATCGCGATAGCAAGCCATTAAGAAGCGCGCTTGTTTATCAGCAGAGGCAGCAAGTTGTTGCATCCGCTGTGACAAATCTGCGGTTTTCATAATGGTTTTGACTTCTTCGCTCACCTCACCTTTTGCAGGGCGATACGTTTTTGAATTGAGATCATAGACTTCAATAATTTTACCATTTTTGCGGTAAATGCCCTGGCCAGTCTTTTGACCCAGATGACCTTCCTTGATCAAAGATTGCAGCCATTCTGGTAATTTAAAATGAGGGTGCCAAGGATCATCCCCAAGTTGCTCTTGCATGGTGTGAACTACGTGAAGCATGGTGTCAAGACCGACAACATCCATGGTTCTAAACGTCGCCGATTTAGGACGGCCGAGCAAGGGGCCTGTTAAGGCATCCACTTCATCCAAGCCTAAATTCATGGCTTCAGCATGATGAAGAGTAGCTAGCAAAGAAAACACCCCTATGCGATTGGCAATGAAGTTAGGGGTGTCTTTTGCTCGTATAACCCCTTTGCCTAAGCGGCGAGTCAACCAGGTCTCCAACTCATCCAATAAGGCAGGCTCAGTAGTGTCTGCCGGTATTAATTCTGCTAAATGCATGTATCTGGGAGGATTAAAAAAGTGCACGCCGCAAAATCGCGAGCGTTGAGCCTCGGGTAAAACACCGCTTAATGTATTGATGCTCAAACCGGAAGTGTTACTGACCAAAATAGTCTTTTTATTTAAATAGGGGGCTATTTTCTGATAGAGATCTTCTTTCCAATCCAAACGTTCAGCAATGGCTTCAATAATTAAATCACAATCCGCCAAAGCTTGCAGATTTTCTTCATAGTTTTGAGCTTTTAAGAAACTGGCTGTGTGAGGCGTGGCTAACGGGCTTGGTTTTAATTTACTTAAATTGCTGATGGCCTTTTCAACCAAGGCATTGCTGCCTCCCTCTTTGGCTGCCAAATCAAACAACAAGGTTTCTATGCCGGCATTCACGCAATGCGCTGCAATTTGCGCACCCATCACCCCGGCACCGAGAACCGCTACTTTCTTTATGAAAAAAGGTTCCTGCATGATTTCCTATCCTCTAAATGTGGCCACCAGCAATGTAATTGGTGATCCTGATTGTTTAGCCTTGGTTAGAGCCTAACCAAGGCTGATGCTAGATATTAAAACGAATACCCTGAGCAAGAGGCAAAGCATTGCCCCAGTTGATGGTATTGGTTTGCCTTCTCATGTAAGCCTTCCAGGAATCCGAACCAGATTCTCGACCGCCGCCGGTATCCTTTTCACCGCCGAATGCCCCGCCAATTTCAGCACCTGAAGTGCCAATGTTCACGTTGGCAATTCCGCAATCACTCCCTAAGGCACTTAGAAAAAGTTCAGCATGTTTCAGATTTTGGGTAAACAGGGCTGAAGAAAGGCCTTGAGGCACTGCATTTTGTAAATGAATAGCTTCTTCGAGGTTTTGATAAGGCATTACATAAAGAATCGGTGCAAATGTTTCTTCCTGGACAATATCCCAGTGATTTTCCACGCCGGTAACCAAAGTGGGTTGAACAAAAAAACCATCCCGGTTTAAGGCCTCCCCCCCGAAGACAATCTGCCCGCCAGCTGCACGAATTCTTGATATCGCCTGGTTAAATTGCTGAACTGCTTGTCCATCAATCAAGGGACCCATCAAATTTTTACTGTCAAGGGGATCACCAATGGTGATTTGCTCATAAGCGTGCTGCAACCGTTTAACCACTTCGCCAAACATGGATTGTTGAACAAATAAACGCCTTGTGGTAGTGCAGCGTTGGCCTGCCGTACCTGCCGCCCCAAAAACGATAGCGGGAATTGCCAAATTTAAATCGGCCGTATCATCAAGAATAATGGCATTGTTTCCACCCAGTTCTAAAATGGTTTTCCCTAGGCGTGTAGCGACTTTGGCTGCAACTTGTCGACCAACAGCGGTTGAACCGGTGAATGAAATCAGAGGGATGCGCGAATCATTGACTAAAGCTTCTGCGACATCATGGGATTCTGGAATAACCAGGCTGAAAATTTCAGGGCAATTATTTTTTTGCAGAACCTGATTGCAAATGTGTTGAACCGCAACAGCACATAGTGGCGTTTTGGCTGATGGCTTCCATATAGTAACATTGCCACAAATGGCCGCAATAAAGGCATTCCAGGCCCAAACAGCGACAGGAAAATTAAATGCTGAAATGACTCCCACAATCCCGTAGGGATGCCATTGTTCATACATGCGATGTTGTGGGCGCTCTGAATGCATGGTTTTGCCATAAAGCATTCTGGATTGACCCAAGGCAAAATCAGCGATATCAATCATCTCCTGAACTTCGCCGTCTCCCTCTTGTTTCGATTTGCCCATTTCCAACGAAACAAGGCTTCCTAGCGCATCCTTATGGTCACGAAGGGCCTGTCCTATTTGCCGGATGATTTCACCTCGTTGCGGCGCAGGCACTTCACGCCATTTGAGTGCAGCTTGTTCGGCTCTACTCATTACCTGCTCGTAATCAGCCATCGTACAACAAGCTATTTCAGCGAGTTTATTGCCATTGGCAGGATTGAAAGAAGAAAGCCTGCTATGGTTGCTTTGACTTTTCCACCCGTGGCCACTGAAAGCGCCAGGGTTAACCTCATGAATACCCAGAGTTTTCAATAAATCCATCGTTTACTCCTAAGCGTAATATTGGCCAAAACGATTCGCCAGCACATCCGCCAAATTAAAGTTCTCTTGTAATATCAAACCACGGTACTCATTGGCTTGGCCAAGCACCAAATCCACCACCGCACACAAACCAGACGCGGTACTCACCTGGATAGCTGACCATTCCAAACCGCGTATTTCGAGAGGATAAATTTTCTTCACATAACTTTTTTCCGTTAACTCACCTTGTTTTATACCCTCAACCGTCACATAAACAATGACGATATCTTGGTAGGTTTTTGGAATGGCTTTCTCTAATATGCGTTTTAAAGTTTGGCGATCCTCATTTAATTTTAAATCATTCATGAGCAAACGCATTTTCTCGCAATGCCCGGGATAGCGCATGGTTTTATAATTCAGGCTTTGAATTTTATTTTCCCAGAGCTCGGCAAGACTTCCCAAACCACCGGAGGTGTTAAATGCTTCGTATTCGCAACCATCAATTTGAATGGATTCACGGCCTTCCAGAGGCTTTAAAATAATGGGTTTACCGGCTTCAATCCCATAGCATGGGTTTCCATATTCATTAATAACACCATCGGTCGACCAGGTTAAGGAGTAATGAAGTGCATTATTTGCACGTTGAGGTAAAGCGCCTACCCGCAATTTAGCGTGAAAACATTGTTCAAATTCTTTCATTAAGCTATTGGCTGCGATGCTGATGAAACCAGGTGCTAAACCACATTGGGGCACGAAAGCAGTTTCAGCGTCTTTAGCAATCTGTTTAACGGCTTCAGTAACTGCAGTGTCTTCGGTGAGGTCGAAATAATGAGCCTTAGCCATTTTTGCGGCTTCAGCGACGTGGGTATTCAGAAAATAAGGAAGACTTGAAATAACAGCAATGACATTATTTTTTGTTAAATAATTTTCCATGGCTGTCCGGTCTGTAACATCCAGAGCCACAGTTCTAATCTCAGGCACAGCCTGTAATAATCGCTTAACATCCGTACCGGAAAATTCCAAATCCGCTAAATGGACTTGATAATCACCGCTTTCAGCCAATAAGCAAGCGATTAAACTCCCAATCTTTCCAGCTCCTGTGATCATAACGTTATACATACATCCATTCTCCATTGTAAAACGAGCCGTCATCGTATCTAAAAAAATGGCTCTTGGATAGGGCAAAGATGGATTTGGATTTATCCATTTAAAAATTCGCTAAATGCGTTTAGGGGTTGTAAATAGACTAAATTAATCTTGTTAAAATCTTGACCTTTAATAATTAGTATCTTATGGTGGCATTCATTTAATGCGCTTTTAGTCATGACCCAAGCAGCATCACTTTCAAAACCTTCATTGATTGGCACCCAAACGCTCCGGTATAGTCAACTGCTGCGCGCTTTTTTGTTCGGCCTTTTACTCCCCCTTGGTTTTGCTCCATTTCACTTTCCTGGATTAACCATTTTAGGGATTGCTCTGTTTTATGCTCAGCTGACCCATGATCAAAATCATCATCCCTTCCTTAATGGTCTGTTTTTTGGCTTAGGCTATTTTGGCCTTGGCATTTCCTGGATATACATCAGCATTCATGAATATGGACACTTGAATAATTTCATTTCAGCAGCAATTACGCTTTTTTTCTTGTTATATTTATCATTATATCCTGCTTTAATGGCTGCATTATTCAAGCGACTCAGTCTTCCCCGTCCAATTTACTCCTGTTTCTTGTTTAGCGCGCTGTGGATTTTATTCGAATTCTTTCGTTCTGGATTTCTGAGCGGTTTTCCCTGGTTATTAATTGGTTTTGGACAATTTGATTCGCCTTTGAAATACTTTCTACCTATCGGAGGTGTCTTTGGTGTTGGTTTTCTCTGCTGTTTTTCAGCGACCATATTAGGCTCTTGCCATCGATTTAAAGGGAGCGGCCGATATGTAGCTTTAGGTATTTTTGTGCTTCTTTTAATACTCCCTTCTTTTTTAAAGCATAAAAAATGGACAAGCGAGAAAAAAGAAAGCCTATCCGTTGGTGTTATTCAAGCCAATTTATCCATGAGGGACAAATGGGATGAAAGTTTATTTTGGCACTTATTGGGCTTATATAAGAATGAAACGGAAAAATTACTCGGAACCGAACTAATCGTTATGCCCGAATCAGCCATTCCTTTGCCGCCGAGCTATGTTGAAGATTTTTTAGAGGAATTGCATGAAAAAGCCAAGCAAGCGGGTAGTGCTGTAGTGTTGGGTATTCCAAAACCTACGCCCCTGGATGAAAATCAATATTTCAATGCCCTGGTCAGCCTTGGCGCGGCAAAAGGCTTTTACTTAAAACAACATCTCGTACCTTTTGGTGAGTACATACCCAAAGCCGTGCAAAAAATCACTGCTTGGCTGGCGATTCCCGACACCAATTTAATGGCTGGAAAAAACAATCAGCGGTTGGTAAAAATTCACAAACACCCCATTGCAACATTGATTTGCTACGAGTTGGCTTATGGTGAAATACTCCGCCAACAATTGCCCCAGGCTGAATGGATAATCTCAATAAGCGATGATGGCTGGTTTGGACACTCCTTAGCTATGTACCAGCATTTGCAAATGGCGCAGGTGCGGTCACTGGAAAGTGGTCGATACCAAGTCGTTGCCAATAATGATGGCCTATCGTCGGTGATCAATAGCCAGGGAGAAATCATAGCTTCTCTCCCTGCCTTTAGTGCCGGTGTACTGAAAGCGACCCTAAGCCCATCGACCGGCCTCACTCCCTGGGCTTATATGGGCGATAAGCCAATCGCTGTTTTTTGCCTAATTATCATACTTTTAAGCGTTCCGTTTCGCTACTCCTTGTGGAAACATAAGCATTAAACTATTGCTGCAGAGCAGAAGAGGCGCTATCCTTACCAGCCTTACTGAAATATAACTTACATACTATGGATAACAGCTATAAACCCCGTGAAGTTGAAGAACAAGCCCAACAGTATTGGCACAAAAAACAGTCTTTTACTGTTTCTGAAGACTTAAATAAGGAAAAATTTTACTGTTTATCCATGTTTCCCTACCCCAGCGGCACATTGCATATGGGCCATGTAAGAAATTACACGCTTGGGGATGTAATTGCACGTTATCAACGTGCCTTGGGTAAAAACGTTTTACAACCCATTGGTTGGGATGCCTTTGGTCTTCCCGCTGAAAATGCGGCCATTAAACATGGCATTCATCCGGCTGAGTGGACTAAAAAAAATATTGCCTCCATGAAAGAACAGTTTCTGCGCTTGGGCAATGCCTATGACTGGAGACGTGAAATTGCCACTTGTGATCCCGACTACTATCGTTGGGAACAATGGTTCTTTATTAAATTGTATGAAAAGGGTTTAGTCTACAAAAAAAATGCAGTCGTCAACTGGGATCCGGTCGATCAGACCGTTTTAGCCAATGAACAGGTAGTTGATGGGCGTGGATGGCGCTCAGGCGCTTTGGTCGAACGACGAGAAATATCTCAATGGTTCATTAAAATTACAGCTTATGCCGATGAACTGCTGAATGATTTAGACACTCTCAACGAGTGGCCTGCTCAGGTTAAGCAAATGCAGAGAAACTGGATTGGCCGCTCGGAAGGTTGTGAAATCAACTTCAAAGTGGTTGGCTTTCCCAAACGTTTGAAAATTTATACCACAAGACCAGACACCCTAATGGGTGTAACTTATCTTGCGGTTGCCCCCGATCACCCACTTGCCAAAGAAGTGGCAGCTCAAAACAAAGAAGTTCAGGCATTTATCGATAGTTGTCAGGGCGTTCGCATGGCGGAAGCCGACCTTGCAACCATGGAAAAACGAGGTATTGCAACCGGCATGCACGCTATTCATCCAATCACTAATGAAGAAATTCCCGTTTGGATTGCCAATTTCGTGTTGATGCAATACGGTTCTGGCGCTGTTATGGCTGTGCCCGCCCACGACCAGAGGGATTGGGAGTTTGCCCAAAAATATGGCCTCTCTCTTAAAGTCGTTATTAAACCTGCTGATGACAGCACCCACGATTACAAAAATTCTGCGCTTACTGATGAAGGCACATTAATTCATTCCCAGCAATTTGATGGTTTATCTTCTGCTGAGGCTATGAATGAAATTGCTAATTATCTGGAACAAAATGATGCGGGAAAAAGGACCATCAATTATCGTCTTCGAGATTGGGGGGTTTCACGCCAGCGTTATTGGGGTACCCCAATTCCAATGATATTTTGCGAAGAATGCGGTATTGTCCCAGTGCCTGAGGAAGATTTGCCAGTGACCCTTCCTTATGATGTGCAATTGACAGGTAGCGGCTCCCCTCTTGCCCAATGCAATGAATTCGTGCAAACCGAATGCCCCCGATGCGGACAAGATGCTACTCGGGAAACGGATACCTTTGATACATTTGTTGAATCCTCCTGGTATTATGCCCGATTTGCTTGCAAGGGTCAGGAAAATGCAATGCTTGATGATCGCGCCAAATACTGGACTCCTGTGGATCAATACATTGGCGGCATTGAACATGCAGTCATGCATCTCCTCTATGCACGCTTCTTTCATAAATTGATGCGTGATGAAGGATTAGTTAATTCAGATGAACCGTTTAAGGCTTTATTAACTCAGGGAATGGTCCTTAAAGATGGACATAAAATGTCTAAGTCACTGGGTAATGTGGTTGACCCCAACCATTTAATCGACACATATGGAGCAGATACTGCAAGGCTGTTCGTCATGTTTGCAGCCCCCCCTGAACAATCCCTGGAATGGTCGGATGCAGCTGTAGAAGGCGCACATCGATTTTTGAAGCGAATTTGGACTTTTGCTCATCAGCATCAACAGCTATTCATAGACATTAATGATGCAATTTTGGGCGGGAATGGGAACATTGATTGGTTAACTGCAAGTTCTCGCTTGAAAAAATCAAGGCTCATCGTACATCAAATTTTGGCCCAAGCCAGCCATGACTATGAACGTCATCAATTTAACACCGTTGTTTCTGGCTGCATGAAATTGTTTAATGAATTATCTTCATATCAGGTGGAGTCGGAAACGGATAAATTCTTCCTGCACTCAGGCATGAGTATTCTTCTTCGGCTATTAGCCCCTATCACCCCTCATATCTGCCATCATTTATGGCAGCAACTTGGCTTTGAAAAGGCAATCATTGATGCTCCCTGGCCTAAGGTTGATAAGAGTGCGTTGAAAGCCGATGAGCTTGATTTTGTTGTTCAAGTTAATGGTAAATTACGAGCCCAGTTTACGGCAAATAGCGACACGGATGAAGCAACACTAATTGAATTAGCCAAAAAAGAAGCCAGCAGCTTTCTGGACGGCAAAGAAATTAGAAAAGCCGTGGTTGTTTCCCATCGTCAGTTAATTAACCTGGTAGTGAGCTAATGCGGCGTTTGCTCCTCATTGTTAGCTTTGCTTTACTTTCTGCCTGTGGTTTTCATTTGCGGGGTATGACGGATCTCCCCCCTTGGCTTAATTCTGTTGCAATCATTATTCAGAATGCTCACTCTGATCTTGGGGGATTCCTAAAAGATCAACTGCAAGCCTATAACATTGCAGTCGTGGATGAGCCGACACGAGCCAAATACTGGATTATTATTGAACAAGATAGCTATCGACAAGAAATCACCAATGTTAGCTCCAGCACTGTACCCAGGCAATATTTGCTCATTTATGATGTTCAATATAGTCTCACGGAGGCCAAGGGAAAAGTCATTGCTCCCTCTAGTCACATTATGATTACTCGACAAGTTACCATCAACAATGACAGAATTTTAGGTTCTGATGCTGAAGAAGCCTTGCGAAAAAATGAAATGCGCCGAGATGCAGCCCAGCAAATATTGAATCGCTTAAGTCAAATTAAAAATCGCTATAATCGAATTTCAGGAAATCCATAGTGCTTATTAAGCAGCAAAGTTTGTCTTCCCATCTCAGTCGACAAGAGTTACCCGCTGTTTTTATTTTAATTGGCCAAGACCATTTTCTCTTGTCTCAATCAGCCCAACAAATAAAGCAAATCTGGAAAGATAGGAACCATGATACCGAAGAAACAATTATTCATATCACTCAAGCTTCCGACTGGTCTTTACTTGTTGAAAAAGCCAATAGCTACAGCTTATTTGCCAGCAATTTATTTATAGATGTGCGTTATGAAAAACAGAATTTAGACAGTGATGCCAAGCAGTTTTTAGCCGAGTATTCTAAAAAACCCAATTCTTCCTGTTTAATTCTGCTTCGCGCCCCTAATTTAACAGCAAAGTCATTGGGCAACTTTACGAATCATGAATGCATTCATGTTGTCCAAATTTTTTCACTTGATTCTTTGGCCATGCAGAATTGGATTAAAGAACGCCTTCATCAATATGGAATTAGCTACGCACCCCAGGTTCCTTCATTAATTCAGCAACACACACAGGGCAACATGTTGGCTTGTGCCCAAGCTCTGGAAAAAATCAGGCTTGTTGCGGATGGAACCATGCTCAGCGAGGAGGCCGCCAAAGCCCAATTGTTTGACCAATGCGAGTACCAGCTATTTGAATTAAGCGAGGCTTGCCTAATGGCAAATGCGGATAAAGTTATTCAGCATCTTCGCCATGCCCGTGAGAGTGGCACTGAACCCACTTTAGTTTTATGGCTTCTGACTCAGGAAATTCGAAACTTGATTCAACTCATGGAACTCTTTGAGAAGGCTGTCCCCTTGGCCTCAGCCTGTGCGCAATTGAAAATTTGGTCCACTCGGGTCAAACTGTATCAAACTGCCATCAAGCGAATGCAAAAAAAGCTCTTGTTTCAGTTATTGCGTTTTTGTAAACGCATTGATGAGAGCATAAAATCAAGTCAACACAGTCAGATTTGGCCTTCTCTTGAAAAAGTTGCATTGTCATTATGTTTGGCTAAAAAGGTGGGTACATTTGCATAGCATCATCATTTATGGTGGAACATTTGACCCTGTTCACCAAGGGCACGTAAAAACAGCCTGCAATATTCAGGCTCATTTTCATTTTGATCAATTTATTTTTCTGCCCTGCAAAATCCCCGTCCTAAAAAGAAAAGCCGTAGCAACCAGTCAGCAGAGGATTGATATGTTGCGATTGGCATTAAAAAATACCCCCAGTGAATTTAGTATTGATTTATCTGAAATAGAACGATCCGGGCCATCTTATATGGTGGTCACCCTTGAAGATTTTCGCAATCGATTTGGCTCTGATGCAGCCATTACTTTATTGCTCGGAATGGATGCTTTTTTGGATTTGCCAAGGTGGCATGAATGGCAAAAAATTCTTACTCTGGCTAACTTATTGGTCATTAACAGGCCTGAATCTGGGAACAGTTTGCCAATACTGCTTGAAAACTTACTTAAGAAGCATGAAACCAAAGATGAAAGCATGCTTTTGACAAACAGTCATGGTTACATAGTTCGTTATGATGCAGGCAATTTTAACATTTCGTCAACTTTCATTCGTCAGCAATTCGCCAGAGGTGAAACTCAAGACTCCTATTTATCCGCTGACGTACTAAATTACATCCTCAAAAATCAGCTATATCACAATAACAGTGGATGAATGGTGGTTAAGTACAATACTGCAGCTCTGATTAGTAACTAAAATTATTTACCTTTTAACTTTCATAACCTGATCTTAAGCAATCCATTCCTTAATTCAGGCTGGACAATCGGCAAATGAGGAAACATTTGCATCCTTTTATTCTCCTTTGCTTAGCAATACAAATTCTGAACTTTTAGATTAAAAATTTTTATTTCTCATGATACACTCTGCACAAATTTTATTGAATTTGAACAATAAAGTTTGCTTTTAAAAATAATAAGAAGAGGTTCTATGGAATCACCAGAGAATATGAGACTGGAGCTTGATTTACATCTGAATAACGCTCCAGTTATAGCCCTTTTAGATGTAGATGACACCATCATTGATAGCCAGGGCAAAGAAATTAATGAGGCATTATTGGAAGTATTGCTCGAAGCCGGAATAAAAAAGGTATATTTATTTACCAGCATGTACGGTTGGCAAATCTGCAATGACTTAGAAAACACACATGCTGTTTACACGCGCGAATATTTGATTCAGCACATGACCCGTCTAGGTTTTGAAGTAGAAAAAGTAATCACTCCAGCCGATGTTCACTTAAATGAACCAGGCGCTTATTATCAAAATTATTGGAAACCTTGTTTCGCCAAATGCCAATCCCTACTCAGTGGAAAAACTTTAGACACTGCTGAACAATCAATTGTTAAGCAAATTCAGCATGAAGTGGATCTCCTTGACCTAGTCGTTAAGACAAAAGAAAGTGAGCTGCACAAACATTACGAAGAGCTCTTAAGTCTGGGGAAAGCCCAGGAAGCCAAACAATTCCTGTCTGAACATAAGACCAATAAAGGGGCAATGTTCAAACTCATAAAACAGGATACAAGCAGCAAATCCTTTGTTCTTTTCGAAGATAAAAAGCATGAAATAAATCACATTTTAGAAGCCAATAAAACGGACACAGTCCATTTAACGACGATTCAGGTTTTGTGCAGAGAGGGAATCTGCAAGGGTGACATTCTTTGTGGTGAGGGAAAAAAAGAGCTTGAAAGAAAAGAAAGCATAAAACAAAGATATCGAGAGCAGTTAATCAGCCATTTTTCTCAGCTAGGCAATCAAGAGGCGGTCCTTAATCGACTGGTTGTTAATGCAAAGCAATATGAGCAAGGTTATAAAATTCGCCAACTCATGGAAATAGTCATTCAAGAGGTGTTTAAGTTATCAGAAGCTTACAAGGAACTTGAGGGCTCTCTTTCAAAACAAAAATATGCAAATCAAATCGACAGCTTAATCGAGCAAATAAAACAAATTAGGGCAGCTGATCTTTCAGATGAGATCAAATTAATAAATATTGTTGCTGCAGTTAAAAATGAGTTTAACAATCAGAAGTTCAAATACGACAAAAAAACTTCCCTATTTGGCAGTAAACAAGCATTTGTGCAAAAGTTAAACCATGAGGGAGGACATCATTATTCACGCATCCTAGGTCTAATTTTACAACATGTCGTGAGCCTGCTTGAAACACTCGACCTTTCTCTTTTAAAAACAGAACTTGCCATTCCTAATGAAGTGATACTCATCCAATGCCCAAACAAGAAGGCATATAAATCCTTTTTATTCCAATTGGCTAAAGGCACGGAACAGGAACTTGCTTGTTATAAGAGCACCTAAATTAGGCTTGCCTTGTGCAAGCTTAATTCGTATTTTGTTCAATTATTTTGGTAGTTGATCAGAGGCAGCTGAATCACTTTATCCGCCATACTAATGGTTTCTTTTCGATGTGCTATTACTATTTGGGTCATGTTCAGAGACTTTAAGGCATTATTTATTGCTTTTTCATTCTCAACATCCAGGTGACTAGTTGCCTCATCCAGAAACAGCAGTTTAGGTTTTTTATACAGAGCTCTGGCCAGTAAGATCCTCTGTTTTTGTCCTCCTGACAAGCTGGCTCCCAGCTCACCAATCAAAGTTTCGTACCCCATGGGCAGCTGGATAATCGTATCATGAATGCAGGCTAATTTTGCTGAATGATAAATATCCTCCATACTCACATCACCTTCGTCAAAAAATGAGATATTCTCCAAAATGGAGCCACTTAATAAGACATCTTCCTGCATTACCGAGGCCGTTAAATTTCGATAATTCTTAATCCCGAACTCTTTAATTGGTACTTGATCGATGCAAATTTCACCCTCACTCACCTCAAATAATCCCATCATTACTTTTAGGAGTGTGGTTTTTCCACATCCAGATGGACCAGTAATCACTATTTTTTCACCTGCGTTTACTTCGAAATTGATATTATTTAAGACTGCTTTTTCATTCGCGTGATATTTAAAAGAAATATTCTTGAGAGTTAGAGAGCCTTTTACTTCCTCAATTGCTCCTTTACCCGTATGGATGAGTTCAGGTTCCTGAAAAATAATGTCGCCAAGGCGATTGAGCTGAATTGAAATTAACTTGTAGTCTGTCAAATTTTGAATTAATGAGGAAGCCTTATTTACCAGCATAAGTCGGTAAGATAAAAAAGCCATCAACATACCAACTGAAAATTGATTGGCAAACACCAGTGAAACACCGATGCAAATGATTAAAATGGGCTCAATTTGAAATAACAGTTGATTTAAAACCTGATACACCACCTGCATTCTTGAAACTCTGATATCAGCATTCAATGAGTTGATGTAATTGTTTCGCCAAGTATTGAATCGGACACCCTCTTTAAGAAACGATTTAACTGGCAAAATCCCTTGCAAAGTCTCCAGAAATACGGAGGCAGTTTTGGCATGTAATATCACCGAACTTTCAGTATATTGCCTTAACAATCGATAAGAGATAATGCGGATTAACAAATAAAATGTTAAAGAAACAAGCACAACAAAACTAAGCAAACGGCTATAAATCATCATTACAGCCAAATTAATCAAGATCATGAAGCCATCTAATACCGCATTGACAAAATCAGTGCTAATTTTTCTTTGGATATGATCAATGGACTGAACCCGTGCTTGAATATCCCCTTTGTGCCTGTTTTGAAAAAAGTTAAGCGGCAGTTTTAAAAGATGTTGTACCAGGTTTGCTGAAAATTGTTCGGTTAAATGGTTGGTTAAATATATCACCATATTCCCGCGAATGTATTCGGTAAAAACCTGAATTAAAATGAGCAAAATAAAACCTGCAGCAAGAGCGTATAGGTTGTTGGGGTTACTCGCCCCAAGTACATTGTCAGTAACATGTTGCAAAAAAAGCGGATTAAACAAGGTTAGCATTTCAATCGACAATGAGAGAACGATAAGTAAGCAGACAAATTTATTTATTCCTCGGACAGTTTTGAGAAGATCAACTAAACTCAGCTTGTTTTTTGCTTTTATCTCTGTAAAGCCATGGGATTTTTCAATCTCCAATGCGATGCCAGTAAATGAGTTGGAGACCTCAGACATTTTGCATTCACGCCGGCCTAGAGCAGGATCATGAATGATGATGCTGTTTTTCTTAATCTGCTTAAGCACTACGAAATGATTCATATTCCAATGCAAAATTGCGGGTGTTTTTAGCTGTTTTAATTCCTCCAGGGAAATTTTTAAAGCCCGGCTAGTGAAACCTAATTGCTGAAATAAATCTTTAAGCACTAATAAATTAATCCCTTTCTGTGTGGGTTTATTGACCCGCCTGACCGCATGCAAATCCAAATCCTGCCCCCAGAAATTACAGATCATAGCGACACAGGCATGACCGCATTCTGCAATTTCATCCTGTAAAATCACAGGAAGCCTGGTGCTTTTCTTAAATTCGAGTACTAACTGTCCATAATTCATAGAAATAAAGTCCCATAAAAACTATATAAAGGATCTAAAACCCACTGCCATACTTTTCTTTTGGAGCCAACGATCACAGCTGAAAGGGTCATGCCGTGTTGAATGGGCTTTTTCCTGCCATAAAGGACTACCATTGGACTGTCCAAATTGGCAGTAATTTTGTAATAAGGCTCGCCAATCCGTATTGGTTTTTCTTCCTCCTCGTCCGTCAGGATACTTTGGCTTATGGTTTTAACCGTTGCGGAATAAGAACCAAAACGTTCATATGGATAAGCATCGTATCTAATAATTACTTTTTTATTGTTTTGTAAAAACCCAGCTTGTCGGGCTGGAATATACAGTTCAGCTACAAGCGAGGAATCAGCCGGTAGAATTTTTAGCAAAGGTTTAGATGCATTACTGTATTGGCCTGTTTTGAATAAAACAGTGGAGATGGTGCCGTCGATGGGTGAGCGAATTGTATAGGTTCGACTCTGCCGATATCGAATGAGCTCTACTTCAGCAAGATTTTTTTTATTTTCAAGCTCTCGCAACTCATCTTGTTTTTGGTTGTACTCCATTAAAGAAATATATTTTTTAAACAATAAACGCTTAAACTGCTTTAACTGCTGCTTTTTATGAACAATTTCTTTTTCCAGAACCTGTTTTCCTCGTCTTAATTGCTCTCCAACATCCTGTTTTTCATGTCCATAACCCGAATAGGAAGTATCAATTAAAAATAATTTCTCCCCTTTTTGAATGCGATCACCCTGTTTGTGGTAGCTTTTAACAATGATGCCGTTTGTTCTAGGATATACTTGAGCAGCAGCCTGGCTGGAGTTGATATAACCTGACACAACGAATCTCTCAGAAAATTCGGCAAAAATAAAAAACAGAATAACTAAGCAAGCTAAACAGGCGAAACCCGTACTAACAATAAAATAACGAGGCGGGATATTAATAGAAACCGTCCCAAACATTTGTTGAAGCCTGTTGCGCATGACTTCAGGCCTGAAAAGTTGCGGATTATCCATTGCGAGTTGGCTCTTAGGTTGGCATCCCCGACTGAGTTGTCTTTCCTGTTAGACTCAGCCGGCTATTTTTGGAATTTCGATTTAGGCTCGCTGAGATACAGAGTTAAGCCAATTTTTCCAGGCATTTACATCATACTCGGCAAACTCTTTCCCGCTAATCCTCTTTAAAATATCATAGGCGGGTAAATGATTGTTGGGCTGGAGCAACTGAAGCAATGCCAGCAATTGCGGGCCTGCCTGTTGAGCAAGAATTGTTTTTGCAGGCTCAGATTTAGCTGCTTGCAATAAAATCAATAAAGATTTATTTCTATCTGTGTCCATAGGAGAGTCCAGCAACTTAATAAACGGCATGACATCAATCTGCTCTATGTTTGCCTTTGCCATGGTCGCGCCGATTACACGCATGGCTGCATTTCGTACAAATTCATTTTTATCATTTACTTGAGGAAGCAAGAGAGCAATAATTTCCTTGGGATTGTTGAGATGGCCAAGTAAAAAAATTGCTGATGTTCTTCTTTCTGGATTTGAGTCATGATTCATTGTATTTAGAACAAGAGTACGCTCTTTTACAACACCATCATTGAACGCATTTAAATAAGGTGCTAATTGGGGATGCTTAAAATCACCCAGACAGTGATAAACAGGGCAAATGTAGTCATTTGACTGAAGTTGATTGGTCATAAACAGCTTCATCTGAAGTTTTTCAAACTCAGTCATTTTGGCAATTAAGTCCTGTTTTTGCGGCGGCCGCTGAACATGCTCTTCAGAGTTTACGAAGCGCATTCTCTCTTGTTGATTTTTCCTAATCACCTCGATGGTTGTATAATGCTTGTTCCCGTCGTAGTAAATGGTGTCAAAATTAACGTAAAGATAATCGCCATCTTTTTTTATCTTCTCAACCAAGGCTTCTTTTTTTGGGCGCAACGCCTCAATATCCTTCGTAATGTCTCGATTTCTCATAAAATCCTGAGTGATCTTGTCAAAAAAATTTTCAAATTCAATTAATTCAGCAGAATATTGTTTGAGAATATGAGCAGCTTCCTTTGGATTACTGCCATAAACATCCAGATTATGGGCAGCGACTTTAAAAGACGAAACCATTGCAAACAATGGCAAGGCAATTTTTAACCCTCTCATTTTAACTTCCTTATGCAATTTGCGCTTGTGCACAATTTAAATAAACGTGACGCATTAAATTCTCATCTAATAAATCACGGACCTCCTTTTTATAGCAGGATATTGTATGCACAGCCTGATCTTTTTCCCATTGAAATTTGCTGGATTTATTCAATAGAAATTGAATAAAGGTATCAAGCATCTTGAAATCGGAATTGTATTCTTCAATCCACAAAAACTGCCCCTGCTCATTCACTTCGAGGAAAACGTAGTCACCCTCTGGCGTTACAATAAAATCCAGACAACCAAAAACCAGCCCCATTCTATGCATGAATTGTTTTATCTTGTTTTCAACAGTAGGTGGTAGATTGTAAGGTTCAATACTCATTTGCCCTTCTGGAATGATTCGCCAATCTATTTGGCCATCGCTATGTTCCTGGGAATTTAACCGAGCCGTGAGAAGATAATCACCAAAACAAGTGATCCGCAATTCATATTTTTTGGCTATTTGTAATTGAAAGATGCCAGGAACCAATTGCAAAGCTTCATCATTTGGCAGATCCTTCAAAGTGATCTTGCTGGTGTAAGCCAATTTCATTTGGTTTTCTTCAAACCAAAATGCAGAACACAGAGGCTTATAAATCACACCCGTTTGTTCGTTTTTCGCAACAAAGCTTCTGATTTCAGCCGAATCATTCGAGCACAGGGTCATTGGGGTAATTAATCCGCACTCCCCGGCAAGTTTTAATTGCAGCAATTTCGAATTAGAACGCAGTGCGGATTCTTTTGAATTAATCCAAAAGGCCTCTGGCGCTAAATTATTCGCAATGGATTCATGAAAGAGGATATTCTCCTTCGTTACAAATTGATAATCTTCAGGATGCGTTTTCTGCTTAGGGATAAACGGTTTTCTAGGACGGCGCCACCATACTACATCATAGTGGTTGTCCTGTATGCTTTCATGTTCATCTGCTGTTTTCCACCGAAAATCCTTGTGGTTGATGAAAATAGAGTTTCGCTGTTTTGTGGGCTGGTCCGCTGTAAAAAAGAGCCTCGTTTCATGCCCGAGGTGTTCCATTGCCGATTTGACGAATAGCGCGTGAGTATCATCAGCCTCTGTGGTAATTAACAATTTCATCTTTAATTTCAATCCCTAAAGCCATTTGTAAGAGCCTCAATAGCGAGGCTCTAATTCCAATTTACCAATCAAAATGCACATCAAGATGAGCGTCATAATTGCCCGTTTGCCCGCTTGGTCCCATGGTGATGCTAGAGGTCATTCCAGAAGTAACACCTCCAGCCACTTTTTCCAAATCCTCATCAGTAATCGTCTTGGCTAATTGATAAGCGAAAACGCGCTCATGTTTATCTTTCATTATTTTCTCCTATAATATTGATAATTAATTCTTAGCTTGTAGAGTTTCCCCATCCAGTTCTTATGAATGCGAAAACTCAGCGCACTAAGCATTTAATTATCTTGGACTTGCTATCGTATTTTCCTTAACCCTGAAACTCTCTTCAGGGGCGAGTAAATTATCTATTCTTTCTGGCAAAATCGGTTTTCCTAAAATTAGGACTTGTATTTTGTTTTTTTCAATATTAATGAGAGAATAAATTTTGGCCAGCTTGTCTTGCAGTAATGGAGCTGTTATGTTCAGCAACATCTTATTTTCAAGTCGGTGACAGAATTTTGCGTCCATTGTCTCTAAACATTATAGGTGCAGGAAAATTGGGTAAGGTCATTGGGTGCTTACTCAAAAAGGCACTAAGAATTTCGGCGATTTGCAATCAATCGCCTGCTAGCACCCAAACTGCGGTTGCATTTATTGGCGAAGGCCTTTGCTCTTCTTCGATCAAGGATTTACCTCCTTCTGACCTCACGCTAATAGCTGCCTCTGATGAAGCCATCTTTCCAATTGCAGAAGAACTCAGCACCAGCATGAAGCTGCAACAAGGTAGCATCATATTTCATTGCAGTGGTCTTTTAAGCTCTGAAACGTTACTTCCATTAAAAAAGAAAGGATGTTTTTTAGCGAGCATTCACCCAATGAAAAGCTTCGCCAACCCAGGTTTAAACATTACTCAATACAGAGGAACCTACTGTGCCATCGAAGGGGATAACGAAGCATTATCGGTGCTCATTCCTTTGTTTAGATCCATCGGTTCTGTGATGTTTGAAATTGAAAAGGATAAAAAAGCCTTATACCATGCAGCGGGTGTTTTTGCTTCCAACTACCTGCTTACTCTGGCCAGGCAATCCTTATCCTGTCTTCATGAAGCCGGGGTGGAAGAACAACTTGCTGTGCAAATCGTTAGCAATCTTATGAAAGGAACGGTTTCAAATCTTGAGCACAACCTATCCCCCGAGCGAGCATTAACTGGCCCCATTCAACGGGCAGACCTATCCACGATTAAATCTCATCTACAAGCGCTTAACCATGAGCAAAAATCAATCTACTCTAAACTTGGATTAGCCACTATTCCATTGACTATGCACGATGAGGAGGAAAAAGCAGCCATTAAGGAAGCTTTGCTGCCTTAGCCTTGCCAGACAAAATTTAACTTTTAAATATTCCGTTGTAAAACCACAAGTATTAATCCTGCTACTCAATTAAGATTCGCTTTTTTTATGGAGCACTTTACATTAAGTTTCTGAATGCATTGCTTTTAATTTAATTTTTCTAATTTGGTGGAATGCTTTATTTCTTTCCGGTAATATGGGTCGATTTTAAATTTCAGTTTTTAGGAGAAGGAATGAAACGGATTTTTGGGTTAATGCTTTCATTTTTTATCAGTACAGCTGTCGCGGCAGTCTTCAGTCCCAAAGAAATAAAAATTCTTGAGCAAAATTTTCTCGCTAATGTGACGGATACTGGAGCCATTGTAGCTTCACCATCCCGATACTACCCTGATTACTATTATGATTGGGTAAGAGACTCAGCCATTTCTATGAATCTGGTTGAGGGTTGGTATGAGAAAAATAATAACCGTGAAGATAAAACCCGCCTTTTAAATTACGTCAACTGGGTTGAGAAAGCACAACATCAGATAGACACTCTTCCAGGCCAGGATATCATCGGTGAACCCAAATTTTATATGGATGGCAGAGCCTTTGATGGCGCCTGGGGACGGCCGCAAAATGATGGTCCGGCATTAAGAGCCCTAACACTCATTCGATTTGCCCATACTCTTCTCAAGAATAATGAAAAAGATTATGTACAAAAGCATCTGTATGACAATAATCTGGATGCAAATCGTATGGGCGCCATCAAAACAGATCTGGAATACATTGCCCACCATTGGCAAGATAAAAATTATGATCTTTGGGAAGAAGTCTATGGTGAACACTTTTTCACCGAAATTGTCCAAAGAAAAGCTTTAATTGAAGGAGCTAAATTAGCAAGAGAATTGCATGACAATTCAGCAGCAGCTTATTACGACTTACAAGCCAATCTCATTGAAAAGCGTCTTGAGCAACATATTGATAAAGACAATAATATCATCCAGGCTACTCTAGTTCCGCATCCAGGTCCTCAAAAAACTTTGGAATTGGATTCCGCGGTTGTACTTGGAGTCCTGCTTGGCCAAACAGATAACATGCCTTTTGCAGCGGATAATAAATACGTTAAAAATACAGTCAAGGCATTAAAGCAACAATTCAAAATACTTTATCCAATTAATGATGAGTACCATCAAGCTGTTCTTTTTGGTCGATATCCCGGCGATACTTATGACGGTTATCGAAACGACAGTTTGGGCAATCCCTGGTTCATTCTAACAGCAACAATGGCTGAATATTACTATACTTTGGCTTCCATGCTGCCGCACACGGAAGAGCATCGCGTCAAATTTGAAAGCTATGTTGAGGAAGGAGATGGCTATTTAAAACTCATTAAGAAATACGCTCCACATTTAATGATGAGTGAACAAATCAACCGTGAAACCGGTATTCAACAAGGTGCCATTTCTTTGACCTGGAGTTATGTGGCTGTACTTCGTGCGATTAATCTGCGCGAGCACCTGCAAGTTTTTGTTTAGTGTTCCCCATTAGCGATTTTCCCCATATTGTCTTGATATGGGGATACCTCCCCAATTCTATTTTCAAATCTCAAAATTTCTTCAGAGAGATAACAGAAATACTAATAACCTGTTTTATTCAAAAGCTTTGTATTCCTTACCCTAGACAACACGTCTGACCCGTCCAAAACGATTTACTACAAGTTTTATGGAAGTAGACTGAGGCGTTAGGAGTTTGAAATGCCCACTGGTGGTTGCCTTTTTTAAATCATTAACAAAAAGAAGATAAGAGTTGGATTGGAAACCCTTCCAACTAATCTGCATACCTGGATAATGCCATTGCCACTTATGTAGTATTTTACTTCCCTGGTGATATTTGTGATCTTTGGTGTCAGGAAACAAAATCATTCCTTGAGACCAATCATCCGCTATGCCCCTTAGAATTAAATGTTGATCATGTAAAAGTGCTAATCTTTTCGCATGCTCTATGGCCAATGTAATTTCATGTTCAATGGCCTCCAATTGATTTTTCTTAAAAAGAGAATGCCACACCGGAAAAGCCATAAAACAAAATAAGCTCATCAAAAGCATGACAAATACAAGCTCTATCAGGCTAAATCCTGTGCTTTTTCTTAGCATGTTTCTAAAATCTGCCTTACTGTCAGCATATCCACGTAAGCTTTTTTCTTGTCTTGTGGGTTTCGAAGCAGATAAGCGGGGTGATAACTGACTATAAATGGAATAGTTTTAAATTTGTGGACTTTCTGACGTAATTGGTTTAACGGCAGCATTTGATTCATTAGAAATTGTCCCGCAAAGCGGCCTAAAGCCAACAATAGATGAGGGTTAATCAGTTCAATTTGTTTTAAAAGAAAAGGACTGCATGAGTTAATTTCTTCTGGTCTGGGATCACGATTTTCGGGTGGCCTACATTTTAGAACGTTCGCAATGTATACGTCCTTCTCAGTTAAACCAATGCTTTTAAGCATTTGGTTTAAAAGCATACCGGCTTTACCAACGAAAGGCTGTCCCTGTTTATCTTCATAAAAGCCCGGGGCTTCACCTATAATCATAAGCTTGGCCTCAGGATTGCCGCGGGCAAAAACCGTTTGACTGCGTGTTTCACTTAAATTGCAGCGCACACAGGAAGCAACTTCCTTAGCCAAATCGGTTAATGTACAGTTGGAATTTTCTTGCTCTCGGGGCAATAAGACATCTATCCCCATGAGTTCAAGATAAAAATTATTTAATTGTTCTGACATGAAAAAAATGAATAGTTGGATGGTCAGAAATTATGGCAAATTAATCCAAGCTTGCGAAGTCTGGAAATTCACATCCCAGACTTCGAGCCTGTATAAATAATCAGCCCACGTTAGATTCCATTCTCGTTGAAACTGAAGAAATAAATTCATCAGATTTCGGCAATTGGATCAAACAATCTAAATTAGCGACCAAATATTTTAAATGTTTGGGAATCTTAGCTTTATGCTCTTTGATTATCGCTGCAATCTCGCTTAGCTCCACTGAACCTGGCAACCAAGGATCATCCATTTCCGAAGCTCTCTCCCAGATTGGAACCATGGCTTGTTTCAAGACGTTTGTGTCAGGCAAACGCTCAAATAATGTTTGCAAATGGAACCGGGTTTGTTCTTCTAAAATGCTATTTAAATGAGATTTCAACTGCACTGAAACCTCTTTATCTTCAATAAGATCTTTGGCCACTTGCAAAAACATTTGCACAGTAACGTCATAAAGTCGGCTGTAACCTTTTTTATTATGCTGAGTCCCTTTGTCCCTTTCTAAAATATTCTTTTGAGTTTCCCAGATGGTATTCAAAGTGTGATCATAATATTCTTCCTTCGTTTCAAATCCCCGATCTTCCAAGGAGTGAAATAATCTGGCAGCTTGCTGCTCTCGAACAGAGTTTTTCCACCAGAAGCTTGCATATTTTTTCTGTTGTTTTTCAAAAAACTCTTGATGCTTGGCTTTCACCTCTGACGCATCCATTCCTACCACTTGGTCTACTGCTTCGGTAAATGGAGCCTTGGCCACTTCAACCAACTCTCTGGTGAAATAGATTAAGTCCTTGAAACATTTTTGCAGTAAATTTCGTCCTTCCAGGTTATCCCCAAGTTCCTCCGGAATACTCGTTAAAATCTTAGTTGATAACCGTTGGTACTCTTGATAGCACCTCTCAGCAAACTGTTCTCCGAGATTTAAGATATTATGATGCAGGAGCTGCATTATTTTTTGGCGAAGCGGCTGTCTTGTACCTCTTGCATGGCCAAAAAACGCATTCCACTTGTTTTCCCTCTTGAGAGCAACATCAGCCTCATGAACGACGAAAAGCGCATTTTGAAGATCTTGTTTGTTCCTGATCGTTTTCGTTTTAAAATAAGCTTTATACAAAGCTTCAACCGTTTTTTCCTGTAATCCTTGTTGTTCCTTCATCACATCCAGAAAATCACGATACTGTGAATTACTACGTATGTGCTGAGGCGTTTTCAAATAATGTCCCAACAAATTTATAGTAGGATAGCGGTTGTCAAAACCTCTAAGATCATTAATGAGTTTAAGAGATTCCTTCATTAAAGCTCGATCATTTCCCTGTTTCCAGCTACTCCACAAGACTTTAATAGCGGCCTTAGGCAAATCACTTGCTGCTTTTTCAATAATTACAGCAAAAGCTTTAAGCCCTCCAATTTTTTCAAATTTAAGGGAGTCAACATAGTGCAGGTATTTATCGGACAGAAATTCATACTTGTCGCCCTGCATCTTAACTTTTTCAATAATTTGCAGGGTCTCTAAAATGCTGGTTAACAGGCCATGATTAATTGTGCCATTGTTGTATTCATCAAGCAGCTTAGACAAATCAGCATCGGTCAAATTACAATCTTTGACAGCCAGGAAAAATTCCTTCGCTTTTTCAGCTGACATTGTGCTGAATAATCTCGTCCAATATAAATGCTGGCCAGGATTCTCTGGTTTTGCAAAGAAGTCTGCAGATTTAATAACCCCTCGGCTCATCAGGAAACGAGTAAAGGCTAATGCTGCCTCATTGACCTGCTCAAGCACTTTTTGGCAATCATCAAATTCATAGCGCCCCGGTTTAAACCGAATTTGCCTGTTGACGTATTCCAAAGGAATGTATGAAGGCAAGGCAAATAGCGGTTTAAGCACTTGCTTTTCAAAAGATTTGCTCATTTCCTGGCTGGATAAATTATCAATCAGCGTGTCACAATCCTCTTGTTGAAGAGGTAGCCGTTGAGATAAAAAGTGCCAGAATCTATTTCGCAAATCGGGAGACATATTCCTTAAGACATCTGGCTGAGGTAGATAGTCTCTCTCTGGATCAAAACCATTATTCGTCATGATAATTGCGAACAATGGTCTTAACTGACCAGGCAATTCCATCAGCGTATCCGCATGCTCCTCCAGATAATTCACCAATCTCTTAACTCTTAGATTGGCTTGTTCAACTTCCTCTGCGGAGTTTAAGGGCTCGCTCTTATGATTTTCACGAATGAGTTGAATCAAATAACCTAAATCATTCCTGTTGGTATGAGCAATCAGTAATCGAGTGACTTTGGAGTTAGAAGTAAGGATTTTCTCAAGTTCGGGCAGTTGAATAAAATCATCCCAAAACTCTTTACGGATTACCTCACTGAAATTTCTGATGAATTTTCTTGAAGCGTCGTGTTCGCTGACATAAGCCGTATTATTAATCTTCATGGTTAACATGAACAAAATGCTATTTTTAGCAATGGTCTCGGCATCAAGTTGCAAAGGACGCTTGTCATTCAGCCAATGCTGAGCGAAGAACGTGTTCAATCCATCCAGGAATTCCGCATCTTGTTTTTCAGTGATATGACTACCGTAAACGTGCAATACCTGAGCTAGAGCTCCACAAGAAACGTTAAATACCCCACGGTTTTTCTTTAGGCATTCAGTCAAGGATGAAAACAATTTCTGTCTTCTTCGGTCCTGAACTTCCGCACTAAATGCTCTGTTTCCCTGGTGGCAGCTTTGTATTTTAAGTTCTTTGTATAATAAGCCTAAAAAGATTTGCTTCTCACCATAAACCGCCTGAATCACTTCTTCTTGTCTGTGAGGTTCAGCGGACAGACTAAAGTAATGACTCTCTGCTTCCCTTATCCATTCCTGATAAAATTCAACTACTGTAGCCATATCTTGTTTTTGATTACCAGAAATATGGCGATACACGGGAACGTATGGAACTATGGCCATTCCAGAAACATCCTGGGTGGAATGTACATGTGCTTGTGCATGCATCCCCTTCTCTGCAGGGAGACTGCTTTCTTCTCTCTTTCCACTGAGGGCATGTTCACAATCTTCCCTGACTTCCATAAGCTCCGCAATTTGCTTGAAAATCTCAGGGCCCACTTGCTCTTTGTCAATCGGGCTTTTATCTGAGTATTCAAGTTTGTCAGGGTGCCATTCTAAAGCCAATCGTTTTAGTTGCTTCTTCAACTTTTCAAGTGTGGTTAAATCCTCTGCTTTAAGTTGTCTGCTGTCCAATTTTCCTTTCCATATCCTGGTTTGCTCTTTTAAATGAGCAAGAAGCCCTGCGGAACCTTGATTTAGATCAGCTGTATTCTCTGTCAAAGTAACCAAACAGAATTTATCCAGTTGTGGGGAAAGAACACACAGTTTTTGCCATATGGCATCTGCTTTTTTGAAAAATTCGGTATAAACCTCTTCACTGTCCCCTGCCTTGCCTGTAAGTCTGCCATTCCACGCATCTTCTATCTGTTTACGATGCTCAAGCCAGGCTGTTCGCAAGCGATTGTGGGTACGATGATCATTGTCGCGTATTGACTTATGCAACACATCCATGACTTCGCCAGATAAAGTTGCAATCAAGTACTCTTTACGGCGCAGGAATTTTTCACGTTCATGCTTAAGTTCGTGATTCAGCTGTACCACCGCCCGTGTTGTCACGTATTTATTTTGTAGCTCTTTATTATCTTCAAGCCACGACCATTTTTTGGATAAATTATGCTTATGTTTTTGCAATTTATGAGAAAGATGGAGTGCTTGCTCTTGGCAAATGGCCTCAAGACGAGAGGCATGTGCTGATTGCATATACCTATTGTATTCTTTCTTAATGGCCTGGAAGTTAATGATGTCTACGCAAAATCCTTCAGCACCATTTCGACCCTGACGGCCACGCTCTTGTTTTTCAACATCCGGATCAGCGGGATAACTGCGCATTACCCCCAGACCTTTCGGAGATTTAGGTTTAATATCCGTACCCCGTCCCAAACGTGCGCTGTTAGTCACTGCCCCAACTTTTCCTGCTTCAGGCAGAATTTCACTTTCTTGTTTACCACTGTCATTGGTGTCTGTTTGAAATTGCTCAAGAGAATAATCTTTGCTTTCAAGAACTTTCGCAATTTTTTTACTCAAACGCTTAACTGCCGGGTCATCTTTACAAGCATGCAAGAGAGGCTGATCTTTGTGCTCAATGATACAGGCTGCAAGGGCTTCGACTTGCTCCTCTTCTGAATCGCAGAAAATCATGGGTAAGTATTTGGTACGAATGACTTCATGTGAAGGCAATTTGGAAATGTGCTCAATTCCGAATTCTTCTTTATAGAATCGAAGAGCGACCGCATTTCCAGCCGTACCCGTACAACCTTCCAGTTTACTGTAATATTTTCTAAGCAAATAGGGCACGTTTTGCGACAAAGCAATTTGAGTATTGGGATCAACGAAGAAGTCGGGTGTTTGCCCTTTGGCGACTGCTTCTTTGTTTAGTCGGACATGCAAAAATTGCTGCACCAAATCGCTGTAGGTGGAACCCAATCGAACCTGATTACCAATTACTACTTTTGCTGCTCTCGTTTCGAGATTTAAGCCGCCTACAACAATTTTATTATCAGGCCTGATGCAAAAATCTGTATCTACCGTTAGATTAGAAGCAACCTGTGCTGCTGTAAGCAGGAGCTTCAACTGTTGATCACGTTTTTTGAGTGCGCTTTCATCCCCATTTAATGCAGGAATGATATATTTTTCGAAGAAATGTGATTGCTTTGGGCTATGGGAAAGTCGTTCCTGTAGGTACTTGCACAGCGATTGCAAATGATCCTTGCGGGACACAGCCAAAACACCCGTTTGATCAATTTTCTTGAAGGTATGACGATTTTCGAGAAACCAATCGTAAGTAACACGGTAAACCCATTCATCCATGTTGTAGATTGGATCACTGTCCGTATTGTCCGAATAGTTAAACTGGGTTTGTTCAAACCGCAGAATGTAATCTGCTTCATCAAGCCAGGCTGCACGACGTTTTGGATCAAGTTCAATAGCATCTTTTCCATCCCACATGTGTCCGGAATGGAACAAACTGAAATTGCCAATGGTGGCGTAGTTAATAGCACCTACCCCAGCCCTAGAACGTGTTTTATAGCTACGTGCCGGAGAACTCTCAGTGATGTAAGCATGTTGTATCCCCATAGCATCCAATACAGGAGCAAATTCCTCATGGTCCCGTTTTGATAAACTATCCTTGGAACTGAAGACATCAACAACATAATCGTTAAGAGCCAAATAGGCAGACCGCATAACCGTGATGATGCTTTTACCCTGTCCAGTTCGTACCTGGTGCAGCAAACTTTCATCGTTATACAAGGCCGCATATAACAGAGCCAGCATTTGGGTATGATTAGCCCATTTTCCTGATTTACGAAGTAGAACTTCCCGCATGCAAGCAAGAACCCGGGCGGAGGCTTGATGTTTGTCAGTGTCATCGCCTGCGTTCCTTAGAGACTCAAGTGATTGATCCAAAGTTTTGGTTAACACATCTGCGGGCAAGGCATGCAAACGAGCGGCTTGACTGTAACTATTGGTGTAATACAACAGGTTAATCAGTTCTTTTTGCTCAGCATCCTCAAGATAACGTGCGCCCTTGCGCTTAAATCCAGCAAGTACTCGCATGAGACCTTTTCGATCATCCTCAGTAATGCTGTAGTGTCGTTTTGATTCACCCTTTTCATTGAGCCCTTGTTCTACGGTTTCGAACTGATGAATGAGGGATTTGGTGTCCCCGGCTTGGTGCATGGACAATAATTCATCCAACTTAGTGAGCGAAGGGAAAGGCTCAGAACCGTAATACTCTGCAAGAATTTTTAGATTTTGCTCGGATAAACCCTCCAATTTGTTGCGAACCTTCACCAAAATTCCCTGCTCTTTTTGCCAGTCCGTTAGCCCTTGTGCCAGGATAATTTTGATGTAAGCCTCTTTGGGGGTTGTACATGGGAAATGACGCTGAAAGATATGAGCTGTGATGACGCGATTCTCTAATAACTCAATCAACTTCACCTGAGTTCTCTGCCACAGGGACAGCATATTGTCCTCAGGACTAATTATGTTTAATGCGTCCTTAGCTTCTTGGGCCAAGCTCTTGATGATTGCACTTTGCTGAACTGGGGCAAAATCCTGTGCTACATCAATTAATCGGAGCAAAGCATTCATCCATTCACTGCCTACTTTGGCTTCATGCAATCGCGACAATGTGGTTTGCGCCGTTCTAACAAAAGCAATATTGTCAATATTTGCAAAAATCAGCTTGGCTAAGACGGGTTTGTACTGGTTAGGCAAGGGTTCTTCAACCAGTTTTTTGATTAGTACTTGGGGTGATAACGGATCTTTTTCTTTTAATTTATTCAAATCATCACTCAACAAACTAGAGTCTTTGTCAAGTTCATTATTCAGAAGAACTCTCAATAAATTGACTGGATAATGTTGTTGATCATGAACTTTCTCATCGATGAAGACCTGCAACCAACTTGTAAGCTGATGAATGGAATATCGCTTTAGACCCTTTTTACTGCCGTTGGAGATAAGGGTACCCAAGATTTGCCCTAATTCATCAAAATGAGTTTTATTATCAAGGCGCGCCAGAGTTGCCAGGAACCTTGAAATTTGTTGTTCAACTGTTGCCCCAGCCTTAACCGCCACATGTTGTTTAAATAAACTGTGACATAATTCCAAATTTTGCTTTTTGAATCCAGGTTTTAAATGCTCGTCCATAAAGGCAAGGGCCTCTTCCATCTCTTTTTGTTCTAGAGCTCGGAAAGGAGCATCCTGGAAAGTAATGGCACATTGTTTTTTCAGTAAACCAGAAACTGCTGCCCTTCTTGTTTCCTCTGGAGTGGAGGATTTTGCAATGTCAGTCATTATCTCTAACAATTCATCACTGTTCGGTAAATAGTTAGAATTCGCAAAGTCGATGGATTGCAACTGTCGCTGGAATATACTTACCTGTTTTAGCACCTCTTGAGACTTAACCCTGTCGATACCCCCTGCAATGAGCACCGCTTCTGCTACAGGATCCCTCCATTCAGGACCAACTTCTTTAATGAGCCATGGATAACTATTGAACAATGAATCATCAAAATCAAAATGTTCAGTATAGGAAAGTAATCTAGCAAAAACGGCTTGTTTATCTTCCAATTTCTCGAAACATTGCAATGCACGACCAGCGGCATTGACAATTTTCAAGCCATTAGGATTTTTGAGAATGGCTAAATCGACCCTCCGTTCGCGGGCTGCTTCAATGAAAAAAGGCACATCGACAAAGCGCATTTGGAAAGTGCCAGGCATCAGCTCATCATCAAGCGACAGTTGCAGGTTTAACCAAACAAGAAAGTCCTCAGGCAGTTTTGCAAATGCTACTGTCCATTGGGCGAAATGGTTTTTGGAGTCTTCTGAAAGACTGAGTTCATTGCCATCGAATGCAGGGGATTTCATGCCTTCATAAAATTCAAGGCTGTCTACCCCAATGGCCAAACCAGCAATAAATAACCTTAGAGTTAAGCTATTTTCCTTTGAAATATCATCGCCAAGAATGTTCTTTAAGGCTGCGAAATCTTTGTGGCTTAACTGCATTCTTTGCGAAGCAAAGCGCAAAGCATGGGTAAGGGGTGAAGTTAAATCAAATTTGTAGTTCCAGCGGACAGCGTATCCAGGATCGCTTCTATGGCTTGTCTGGGTAAAATCGGAAAGCAACAGTTGTTGGTCCCAATAAGGGAAGTGCTGGTAGCGAGTTGCATAATAAAATCCATTATGCTTCCAGTCGATATTGTGCAGATTATTTAAGATATTTTGCTGAACTTGCTTACTATCGAGTTGATTTTTGGTATCCCGTAAGACGCGGTATAAACGATCGAGAAAGACCTTGCCATTAAAGTCTGGAGTGTTCTCCAATAGCTCAGTGAGGCTATCTTCATTAAGAATAAGATCCTTATTTTCGGCATAGGAAAGTACTTTTTGAAATGCATACCAAAGATCCGCATAATGCATGTGACCCGTCGCGCGGCCGTGGGCATCAACAAGCTTCCACCAAAGAGCCTGATGTTTTGGAAAATTCTTTAAAGTAGCAATGCTCAAAGCCATAGCATCCACTTCAGATTTTTCTAAAAACTCTGACCAATTTTCTGAAACGTCTAAAAAGCGCCTTTTCCAAATCTCAAAATGCTTTTGGCCAAAGGCGGCAAGCATCTGATCAGCAATAAAAAGAAAGTGCTCACTGCCATTAATATTTGGATTAGTGATGTCTGAATGATTAAAGACCTGCCCAAAGGATTTGAGGTTACTGGTTGTAAAGACGATACTGGAGCCATCATTAAAAAACAGCTCCCTTAATTTAGGTGCAGGCTGGTTTTTCAATCCTCCCGCCCACACATCCAAGTAATGCAAGCAAGATTGGTACTCTTCAGGCGATCTGAATTTTCCTGTCGCATCAAAATGCTGCATAATCACAGAGGCGGTTTCTGCATCATTTTCTATATGGTTACCAATGAATTTTTGAGCATTAATGAGGCGTTGTTTGTCTTTGTCCTCAGTTGCCAGATATTGCCATAAAGTTTGATGAGCTTCTTTGTTTCGGCTAAGGCAATCAAACTGGCGATAGTCACCTCGGAATTCTTCAGCCTTTTTAGGATCATATAATTCTACAGTAAAAGGATTTCGCTCTTTTAATGTTTTTTGCTTTAAAGCCCTTAAATCTTTTTTCTCGCGTCTTTCATCGAAATTGAGAATTAATCCTCGATTTTGAACCGAATACTGAAGATAAAAGCCGGGTGGCAGATTGTCTTTTGCTACCCCCATTCGAAATTGCGGGGCATGTTCCATAATCTTTTGCACAGCATTGGGGTGAATTTTTTCAATAACTTGTGATGCATCAACCTCACTACCGACCCATAGAGAAAATAATTGTCTGAGCTCCTGCTTTTTCCATCCTGAGAGCATTTTAGTATTTTCGTTAAGAACTTCCCAAAGCTGTTTGCAGCGCTCATCAATATTATCCCGGGTAATCAGTTCGCGCTCATCCCCGTAAAACTGGACAATTTCCTGCTCTTGTTCCTGTTCTTGTTCCTGCTCTTGCTCGGCTTGTTCTTCGACTTGAAACTCTTGAACCACTTCTTGCTGAAGCTGTTGTTGAATGCCGGGAGTTTGTGCCGTTAATGGGTAAAGAACATCTTCACCTTCCCAAAGTTGCGGTTCCTGGGCTAACTTATTATCAAGAATAAGCTCAGGATTGAGAGAATCCCTTGCCGCTTCATAAATATTAGCTGTATTGGCAACTAATTTTTCATAATTCACACGGCGTTGGTTATTAAGGATTGCGTTTTGCATGCTGCGATAAGAAGCTTTTAAGTCCCTGGCTTCTTTCTCTGCATAGGCTTCCCGGTTCCACTCAGGGATATTAATTTGAACTTGGAGATCTTGGTTTTTCGCTTGAGCAGTTAAACTTAATATAAGCGGATGGCTTTGTTTCTTCGCATCAGGATTTCTTAAATTGTACAGATTTACTTCTGCCAATTCTTGCGGAAAACGTTTTTTGCGCGCATCCAGGGCTGCAATCAACTCCAACAAAGCACGTGAGGTTTTGTCATCCAAGTTGCTGGGTAAAATAAGCGATAAAGATTTGAATAAAGGGGCATAACCTGCATCTTTGGGATGGTAGGCTTTAATTTTTTCCGTTAAAGAGGCAATATACTCATGCGGCTCATCGGCAAGCCCACCGTTTAAATCGAATGTGCAGGACAAATTCGGAGATGGCTCTTTATCATCCACATCTCCAGAGTAAGCATTCAATACAGTAAATAATTCATCAAGTCCGCGCTTGCCCATTTGTGCAAACTGCACAAATGCCCAAGTCTTTGAAGGAAGTTCACGTCTTTCATCATGATCACAATAGGAGTATCGCCACGAACTGTTGAATTCTTGTGCTTGCTTAATGAAGTCAATGTTGATGGCTTCCCCATTGTTTTTAAAGAAATCAACAAGGGCGTTCCCGGTGGCACTCCACAATTTCTTACGGTTTGCTGGCTCTTTATCCGCCTTAGCCAATGCTTCAGGCTCAACCTCAGCCAGGAATCGGTTACGGGCAGCGCATTGCAGGGCAAATCCAAAACTTTGTCGATGCATCAACCAATTTCCTTGAGGTCTTATAGTCCTCAGATTGATGTCGTAGTCAAACAATAGCTCCTGGGTGAAACTTAAATTGAGGCCAGGAGTAACCAGGCGATTTAGCGAGTAATGATAAACCAAGTCCAAAGCTTCAGTTAAATAATCCGAAAGCTCGTAGGAATTCTCATTGATTTTTAAGGTTTTTAAATCCGCAGATAGAGATAATTGCCCGTTGTCGAATCCATCAAGAATATGTGAAACATTAAAGCGCAGAATATCCTTAGAACCTAGCAGGTAAAAAGGGTTTTTTTCTTTCAGTGGATTAAGCTCAGCCCAAGTCAGTTTGCTGAAAGGTTTACGATTTCTCGCTGCGTCCTTAACTCGGTCTACGAGAGACTCATATCCCACATTAACGTTACGCATACATTGTTCTAAAACCAGCTGATGCAACACTGGAACCGGAACTTTATCACGGAACTGCTCTAAAGATCTCTTCCGCGGACCTGCACAGGCAGGGAAAATTCTTCCTAAAAGTACGGCATGCCACTGCGTAAGATCACTCAAATCACTAACATCATTCAGTTTGATATTGTTGATGCAAGTCACTGTTTCAATGTTCATTCGCTGTAGGGCTGGAATAGAGGCAAACTGGCTGGATAAATAGTCAGCAGTAGCCCCAGGAATTTTCATATCTTTAGGAAGATAAGCTGTCCATCCCCTAGATGCTTTAGACAATAAAATCCAAACTGGCTGAGATTCGGAGCCTATATTGACTAATACATTGTCTAAGGAATCCCATTGTGACGGTTTTAAAATTTTCAACTCTTCAATATGATAGGGAGCATTAGTTGTGGTGGCGATTCCCTCAATGGTCTGTCTTGCCTGCATGGCATTGGAATTAAAATTTAGCAGATAACGGAGAATATCTACGCGACTGATTGGGTAATCTAATCTTTCCTTTCCTGACAATTGGTTTGAGAGGTTTAGGTATACTTGGCTCACATACTCCAGACGTTGATCCCTCATGTACATGGAAAAGGCATTTGAAAGAGGAAAACCCTCTATATAATGGGTTAGCCACTCCTGGGAAAATAGCTGTTGCTCCCATTGAAAATTCTTACCTTCTATCTGCTTTACTGAAGCAGCAGCCCATGCAGTCAAATTAGGTTTGGATTTAGCTAACAAACGGTTATTGATGTACTCATATAGGAATTGGTAAGGAATTGAATTTTCATATAAGCGACTTTTATTGATCCACTGGTGCCTATCGAAGAATTGATTAATGGCTTGTTCAGGTTTTAAAGCATCAATGGCGGTAGAAAACTTTTGTTCAATTCCTTGCGAAGAGCCCCAGATCTCATTATTAAATTGCTGTTTATACTCCGTTTCGAGTCTTTGTATAATGGCAGGCTGGTCAACCCGGATATAGTTGGCATAAGATCTTTTAATCGTGTAGCCATGAATCTGCACGAACTCCCACGAAAAACCTTCTTCGTCGTTTTTTGCAAAAGCTTGAGGATTACTCCTTTTGAGTTTTGCTATTTCCTCTTTTTCTCTCGATTCAGCTTCTGCTAATGCCAGTTTGTGTATCTCGGCTTTTTTTTCCATCAGCCACTCTCGCAGCAGTACTGATTTGATTCGTTCAAGAATGGCGCCTCGTACTTGCTTTACCAATTGCTTCTTCGACATAATGGACTCCGCGATAAATCAAACTGCAACACATTTTGCGCAGTAAGTTGTAATGATGAGCAAATATAGAAAGATTATAATGCCTAAATATTAAGAATTTCTTAGCAGAGTCTCTTTACATTGAAATTTAAGGAGAAATTATTTTCTATGTAAAAATGCTGTGATTTGACGGCTTAATCTGAGGGGAGCAATAGTTGCGCAATAAGCGAGTAATTTATTAATGAATCCAGGTATAATGAATAATTTATTTTTTTGAAGGCTTTCATAAGCTACTTCAGCTACCTTTTCAGCGGAGCTAAGCCCCAAAACCCCCCGAGCCAGAAAGCTGCCTTCCATGTGAGCCTCCTTAAAGAAATGGCTTTGGGTAGGACCCGGGCATAAAATAGACAGCGAAACCCCTGTTCCTTTCAATTCGTAGGCAAGGCTGACGGAAAAAGAAGTTACATAAGCCTTTGAAGCGTAATATACCGACATATAAGGTCCTGGCTGAAAGCCTGCTGTAGAAGACAGTTGCAGGATCTTTCCTCGTTTACAGTCCACAAACCGCTTGGCAAAGTATCGTGTCAATTGCGACACCGTAGTAATATTCAATTGCAGCATCTGTTGTAATAGATGGGAATCCATGTCTTTGTAATCACCCAAATAACCAATACCGGCATTATTGACCAAACAATCTATGTCATACTTTTTACCCGCAATAATGTTAATCAGTTCAAATGGAGATTTGCTCTGATTCAGATCAAGAGGGATGATTTCGACAGCAACACCATATTGTGTTCGAATATCGCAAGCCAATTGCTCAAGTATCTCTCTGCTTCGGGCAGTAAGAATTAAATCATGCCCATGTTTTGCAAATTCAAATGCTAAGGCGCGACCGATCCCCTTCGATGATCCGGTTATCAAGGTATATGTCATCTTCTTCCTCTACAATAGACGTATCAAGTACACTGAAGACTTCCAAAGGTTCCTCACCTTGCTTCAATGATGCACACAAATTCTGGAGCTCCTCCCAATTTTCCTTGAGAATGAGATTGATGACTCTCAGACCTTGTCTGGGTAATAAATTCCAATTTCCCCAAAACACTTCACTTTTAATTTTATACTCATTCACCTGCAAGGCGCGATTAAGCAATTTAAATTTCTCAGCGATATCTTCTATCTTTGCCAAATGGGAACTCTGTAAGAACTGGGTAAAGATGTGAAAGAGTATATGCGTTGGCCCTTTCACGGCATTCAAGTAACGCAGACCAAATAAGGGTTGGTTTAATGAAAGAAAATGGCGAGCTAGTTTGAATAATTTTACATCGTTAGCATGATTAACAAAATTGCTTGGTAAACGGTGAAATATGGGATATACCGCTTCGAATAATCGCATATTCCGGAATATCCAGCATTTTTCAGTCCTTTCAGAAGACAAATGAGAAGTGAAATCGTCTTGATCCGTGGGTGATTCATGCCTGTTTTGTGCTTGCGTAAAATAATTTCTTCTCAGTTCAACTATTTTTTCCTCGCTCATTCCTTCTTGCTGGGCTTCACGAGCAATTCTTTCAAACCACTCTGCATGCCCGCGATAACAGCTAAAATAAAGTAGCTCTTCCAGGGAAGAAAACGTGGAAAACATAAGCTCTACATTTTTAGCCTTTTCTTCTGTTCTATCATATCTGGCTTGAATATAATGATTGGCTGCTTCATAACCATTCTTGACCAGTTCATTTTGATCTCTCATATCCAGATTAAATTGAGTGGAGGAAATTTTTCCTACAGGAATCAATACGACTTGATTACTATGCTGCAGCAATTTTAATCTGTCTTTTTCCCACCCGCTTACAGGATCTTTAACCCCCGTTAACAATCCATATATCCAGTTCCAAAAGAAGTTTTCCCGATACACTCGCTCAACCAGCCGGTCCACCAAGCTTCTTTCGTAACCGTGATCAAATTGAAATGCCAGCATTCTCAAACAATTGCCGTGCTCGGATTCCAACAAGGTTGTCCGATCATCTTTAAATGTTTCAGTGGGTAAATTATTTAAAATTCCACCATCTTTATGGGGTTTACCATCAAGTAGAGTCGGTTTAAAGATCACTGGAAAACTGGCTGAGGTTTTTCCTGCCTCGCTAATTTCTGCCCATGGGGTAGTTGGAAATGAAAAATAACGTGTTTCTCTGCGCTCAACGTGGGTTGCAGTTACAATAAGCTCCTTACCCAAACCACAATCGGGATATTTGCACTTTAATTTATGCAAGGATTCAAAGGTTATTTTGCCAAACCGGAATACATGCTCTGCTAAAAACCTTCTGCCCTCTGCGGTTTTATCAATGGAATACTTATCAATAATTCCATTAACTTTTTTAACAATCATATAATCCAATGCCGCTTTCAATGCACGAGCATCGGAAAGTCCTGAACTATCGATATCATAATGAATCAGATTTTCCTCTTTGAATCCCTGGAAAAACTCAAGAATTTCAGCTGAAGAACAGCCTATATAACATAAAATAGCCATTATGGCTCCTGCCGAACTTCCTGCAAATTTATCCGCGCTAATCCCAGCTTCTTCAAAAGCCTTGATTCCTCCTACATGCGCAAAAATTTTAGCTCCACCGCCGCAAAAGACAAAGCTGTCCACATCCTGTCTTTTTTCAATTACAAGAATTTGACCATTGGTTTCGCGGCGATATATTTCGGCCTGCTGATCTTTAAATAACAAACGATAGTCTTTACTGCCGCCGAGAATCTCTTCCATTTCAATTTCATTTGAAGGTTTTGTAAACCAGGCCTTGAGTCTGTCAAATAAGCGTTGAAGCCAGGATTTCGTCGTGATCAGTCGCTGGGTTTGACGATATTCGCGCATGTCCTGCATACGCTTACTCTGGCACAAGACGCGCACAGCAAAGGGATGAGGGTTAGAGACCATTGAACTAAAATTCTGGGCTTGAATGTCTGTTGTGAGCAAATGTTCAACCATAGCATCCGTCAAAATAACACGTTTCGTGTTCCTTAATGGTTCCGTTTGGTTGTCCTGAGGTTCCCTGTATTTTGTTCCAGTCTCACCAGGAGCTAATTGATTAAACCCTATCAATAACCCATGAGTGTCTTCGCAAATCTCAAGGCCAGTTAACTGATAATTCAATGAGAGCTCTAATGGAGCCAAATGCCAGTGATAGGATTTTCTGCGATAAAATAATAAATTTGTTATACGTCCCCACCAGCTTAAGCCGACTTCTGCCGTATACCCACGATAATTATTAGTCGTAACTCCTGAAAGAAGAGCTGTATAAGCCTGCTCCCGATGAGGAGCTAAAAACCACTGCAGGAATTTTTTACGCGAGATTTCGCTCATTCTCGTAAAATCAATAATGATACGCTCATCATCCAGTAAATAATCACTCAAACTGAATTTGGAATCGGGCGGCTGTCCATTGATGCGAAACCAGCCATGGTGGACGCAAAGCAGGAATTTTTTTAATAAGAGAACATTAGGATGATGGACAATATCTTGGCTTAATAGATCATTTAATACGTCTTTTCTTGACATAGTCTATTCCCTTAGTTGCAAGCCTATGAATGATGCGCATTCCATGCATCAAATATGTCAAATTATTTGACTAAATTAATAACTAACATAGATCAGTGAATAAATAAATAGCAAATTAGTTAAGCCATTCTTCCACAGAGCTCAACATCTCTACTCCGGGGCGAATGATTCATGGTTTTTGTTTTTAATGGATAACCACAGGGGCTGAAGGCCTTGAAGAGTGGCTTAACTCTGGAATCAATAAACAAAATTAGTCAATGGAAGTCAAAATTAGATCGATTATCTTTGATGGTGAAGGCGCGCGTGTAATCGGCCTCCCAATAACGAGATAATCACTCCCGGCCTGAATCGCTTGCGAAGGTGTCATTATGCGAGCCTGGTCATCCAGGCTGCTTTCAGGCAATCGGATACCGGGGGTGACAGTAATGAATGATGGGCCACAAGCATTCTTTATCGTTGGAACTTCAAAGGCGGAGCAAACAACGCCATCCAAACCTGCGGTTTTAGATAAGCAGGCTAAATTTTGAACCTGTTCTTCAACAGATGTTTCAACATTGATTTGGATCAAATCTTCCGCCGTCATACTGGTCAACACCGTGACTGCAATCAACAAGGGGCGTTTAGCTCCATAAGGATTTAAAGCTTCTCTAGCGGCTTGCATCATTTTTAAACCACCGCAAGCATGGACGTTTATCATCCAAACACCCAAGTTCGCACAGGCATGGCAAGCCTGAGCTACGGTGTTCGGAATGTCGTGAAATTTTAAATCCAAAAAGACCTTAAAGCCTTTATTTATAATGGTTCGAACCAGTTCAGTCCCAAATAAGGTAAACATTTCACTGCCAATTTTTATGGCACACTGTTTTGGATTAAGCTGCGTTAGCAACTGAAATGCTTCTTCTTGTCGATGAAAATCAAAAGCAACAATAAGCTTTGGGTTCACCTTAGGCCTCCACTGCCTCATGGGACAAGCAAGATTTGACTGCGGCGGCAATTCTTTGTTGATCGTCAATCGTCAAATAGGGGTGCATTGGTAAACTTACCACGTATTGACTGGCGCGTTCCGCATGAGGAAAGTCGCCTCTTTTATAGCCTAAATGAAGTAAAGCTTCTTGTTCATGCATGGCTATTGGATAATGAACAGCAGTAGGAATACCCAAGGCTTGCATTTGCTTTTGGAATAACTCGCGATTAGGAACTTCGATTGTATATTGCGCAAAAACCGAAGTATGACCGGGCTTAATCACTGGAGTTTTTACCACATTAGAAAGCAGTTTTTCGTAATTTTCCGCTACTCTTTGGCGCATAATGATTTCATCTGGAAATAGCTTCATTTTTTCCAGAAGGATAGCGGCCTGGATTGTATCCATTCGCCCATTTATTCCAATTCTGCGGTGACAGTACCTGGCATTTTGACCATGAATACGCACTTCCACCATTCTTTCTGCGAGGATATCGTCATCGGTAAAACAAGCTCCCGAATCTCCATATCCCCCTAAAGGTTTTGAAGGAAAGAAACTGGTGCAGCCAATTGTTGATAAAGCGCAAGAATAGTCTCCATGATAGGTTGCGCCAAAGCTTTGTGCGCCATCCTCAACAACGGGCAGACCATAGCGCTTTGCAATGTTATTGATGCGATTCATATCAGCGCATTGCCCATATAAGCTCACGGGCATAATCGCTTTGGTTTTCTCAGTAATCGCTGCCTCGATTTTATCTGGATCGATATTGTAAGTATCCGGTTCAATATCAACAAAAACAGGTTTCGCCTGACAAAGTGCAATGACTTCCGCTGTAGCAAAAAAACTGAATGGACTGGTTATTACTTCATCACCTGGTTCCAATTCCAAAGCCATTAACGCCATTAATAATGCATCTGTCCCGCTCGAATTCACTATGGCATGTCTCACGCCTAAAAATTGTGCCAGCTCTTTCTCAAGTTTGGTTATTTCAGGCCCCATGATGTATTGACCATGCTCAAGAACATTTTGGATGCCCTTTAAAATATTTTGCTCAATTAATCTATATTGATGTTTAAGATCTATAAATTGCATAATTATCTCAATATTAATGGGGTAAGAGCCAAGTGTCGATGAGCAATTTCAAACTCATCTTAAGCTGCGGGTGAACAATAAAAATCAATCACAACTTAACTACATGGATTTAAGGATGTTTTTTCACAAACACTGACTTAACTTCATGCACAAAAAACCTGGGTATGAGCTCTAATCCCCTTCCAAACCATGAACTGGCTTCATTCTACCCCACTGCTTACAACTTGGGCAATGCCAATGAAGATGTTTGCCGCCAAAACCGCACTGTCCACAACGATATATCGGTTTATTATCTAAAAATTTACTGGTTATATCGTAAAGCATCTGCAACTTTTCTCTTACTTTGCCATGAGCTGTTTCCAGATGCCAAAAAATGAGACGGTTTAACCCTCTGATTGAAGGGTGTGTTCCTAATTTATCAGATACAAAATCAATGGCGACATCAACGCTTTTGTGGTTACGTAAAAATTCCCCAATAACAAAAATGGTAGAAGCTCTTGGATGTTCTGTCAGAGTTTGTTGAAGGTGCTCAATGCATTCGTCCATTGAATCCAGTTCACGATGGCAAGCGACTAACGGCTCAATGATCTCACTTAGAAATTCCGGATCCTGCTCAGGAACACGTTTCAAAGAGCGAATAGCTTGCTTATAGCGCCCCATTTGCATATCAAGAGAAGCTTGCATGAGACTAGCCCGTACGCACATCTTGTCGACCATAAACGCCTGCTTAATGGCATTTTGTGCTTTCTCAAATGCATTGGACTTTAGGGCTTGTGCTGCTATTTCGCAATAATAGTGAGCAGCCTGGGTATGCATGCTTTGGCCTAAAGACAGTTCAAGTTTTTTAGCAACATCTAAAGCCTTTTCCCAAGCTTTTTCCTGCTGATAAATGGCCAATAGTCCCTGGAGGCTACAAGTCTCACTCCCTCCACCCAACTCAACTACCTCAAGGAAAATACGTTCTGCACGGTCAAATAAGCCAGCACTCATGTAGTCCTGACCAAGAGCCATAAGGGCTTCCTTACGTTCTCTGAGACTGAGTTGCGGGCGAGCAATCAAATTTTGATGGATTCGTATTGCCCTGTCGACTTCTCCTCGCCGCCTGAATAGACTACCCAAAGCAAGATGTGTTTCTACTGTATCGCTATCGACCTCAAGCAACTTAATAAAGATATCAACTGCTTTATCCGGCTGCTCATTGAGCAAATAATTCAAGCCCACTACATATTCGCGAGATAAACGATTATTGAAACGGGTTTCTTTGGCCGAATAATTACGGCTCGCAACCCACCATCCTGACCAAGCCGCGGCAGGTAACAGTAAGGGCCATAAATTAATCATTCAAAAGCTCCATTATTTCGTCTATTCCAATAGGCAGTATGCCAAGTGATTAATGCTGATCCTGTAAGGGGATTGATCGCAAATTTTTAATTTCTTTCTCAGTCAATTTAAATTGGTTTTTAAGTTTTGCGTATTCAATTTTAAGCCGCCAGTAGCGATATAAAAACAAAAGAAAGCCTAAAAGTAAACCTATACCCAACATGATAGTCATAAGCACAGCAATAGGCATGGTTACTTTGCTGAAGTAAAAATTCACCACAACAGATGAAGCATTTAAGGCAGCAAAGGTAACACCTAATAAGATCAAAACCAAATAAATTATCATCATAAAAAGGCGCATTGCATTTCCCTTTTTAACATTTCGAATAAAAACTGCTGTATAAGAAATACGCGGCTCTAGTTAAGCGCCATGCATTTTCAAATCATTTCGGTATTACTCTACCATTCCAGCAAAATTTGACAATTAAAATAAAAAAAAAGCGTAGGTGAACTACGCTTTTTCTAGGTATTACGCGAAGGATTATTCGCCTTCTTTGCTGGCCATTTTCTCTTTAAGCAAATCACCTAAAGTGGTTGAAGCAACTTCCCCGCTGCGGGAGTATTTCTTAATTGCTTCAGCTTGATCTTGAGCATCTTTGGCTTTAACTGAAAGAGCAATGCTGCGATTTTTCTTGTCAATGTTGATGATTTTAGCTTCAACTTCATCACCTTCTTTGAAGAAATTACTCGCGTCATCGACTCGTTCTTCAGAAATTTCATTGGCGCGAATGGTGCCAGTAACATCTGAAGCCAGCTCAACAGTTACAGTCTTGGCATCAACTGCAGATACCTTGCCCTTAACAATTGCGCCTTTGCCATGTTCTTCAACATAGGTAGTCCATGCATCGCCTTCAAGCTGTTTCAAGCCTAAGGAAATTCGCTCACGCTCAGCATCGATGGCCAAAATAACAGCCTCAAGCTCTTGTCCTTTCTTGAACTGCTTAACCGCTTCTTCTCCAGGAATATTCCAGGAAATATCAGATAAGTGAACGAGTCCGTCAATTTCGCCTTCAAGGCCGATGAAGATTCCGAAATCAGTAATAGAACGAATCTTACCTTTAACTTTCTGTCCCTTGCTATGACTTTGAGCAAATTGATGCCAGGGATTGCCTACGCATTGTTTCATGCCCAAGGAAATACGTCGACGTTCTTCATCAATTTCAAGAACCATCACATCAACGACATCGCCCATGGAAACAACTTTGCTTGGGTGAACATTTTTATTGGTCCAATCCATTTCAGACATGTGAACCAAGCCTTCTACACCCTCTTCAATTTCAACAAAGCAACCGTAGTCTGTAATATTGGTGACTTTACCCTTCAGTTTTTTACCGACTGGATAACGCTCAACCAGATCAACCCATGGATCATTACCCAACTGTTTCATGCCGAGTGATACACGGTTGCGCTCGCTGTCGAAACTCAAAACTTTTACACGGACATCCTGGCCAACAGTTAGTACCTCGCTTGGATGCTTAACACGCTTCCAAGAAATGTCAGTAATGTGCAACAAGCCGTCAATTCCGCCCAAGTCAATAAATGCACCGTAATCGGTGAGGTTTTTAACAATACCATTGAGTACTTGGCCTTCATGTAAGGATTCAAGAAGCGCTTGTCTATCAGCACTGCTTTCTTCTTCAACAACAGCACGACGAGACACAACAATGTTATTGCGCTTGAGATCCATTTTGATGACTTTAAACTCTAATTCTTTACCTTCTAGGTAGGAAGGATCACGAACTGGTCTGACATCAACCAAAGAACCTGGCAAAAAGGCGCGAATTGAGCCGATTTCTACCGTGAAGCCACCTTTGACTTTGCCGGAAATTAAACCGGTCACTGTATCATTGTTTTCGTGGCATTTGGACAGTTTGCGCCATGCTTCTTGGCGTTTTGCTTTTTCTCTGGATAGCAGGGTTTCGCCATAGCCGTCCTCTACTGAGTCCAGCGCTACTTCAACGGTGTCACCGAGATGGATTTCCAGCTTTCCATTCTTATCTTGGAATTCTTGAACTGAAACAATGCCTTCGGATTTTAGACCAGCATTTAAGGTGACCCAATCGTTATCGATCCCGATAACTTTGGCGGAAATGATCGCTCCTGGATAAAACTGTGCGCCAGCGATACTTTGCTCAAACAATTCTTTGAAACTTTCAGACATATTTAATTAACTCTCAAGTAAAAAAATGGAAGAACGAGGTCCTCTCGCCTTCCCCCAAATTTAACGGAAATACAAATGTTCATCGAGTAATTTTAATACATGTTCGAACACTTGTACAACTGTTAATCCAGTTGTATCGATAAAAACCGCATCCTCTGCGGGTTTCAATGGCGCATGCACTCGAGAAGTGTCTCTTGCATCCCGTTTAGCCAATTCATCAACAACTTCGGCGAGGCTAGCATCAATTCCTTTTTCTTTCAACTGTAAATATCGTCGAAATGCTCTTTCTTCGGGTGTTGCATACAAATAAAGTTTTAATGAAGCATGTGGGAAAACCACTGTGCCCATATCTCGGCCATCAGTAACCAAGCCGGGAAGTACGGCAAAGGCGCGCTGACGATCTAGCAAAGCGTTTCTAACTTCAGGAAGAACAGCAATTTTAGAAGCATTTTGCCCACACTCTTCACTTCTGATTTCGTCAATGACATTGTTTCCATCCAGTAAAACAGCCGCTTTTTGCTCTGGATTGGTTTCAAATTTTAGATCCAGAGAGCGGGCTAATTCCGCAAGTCCTTTTTCATCATTAAAATCAATTTTTTTCTTTTGTGCAGCCAAAGCCAAAACTCGATAGATTGAACCACTGTCTAAAACATGCCACTGTAGATGATTCGCGAGCATGTGGCAAATGGTTCCCTTGCCTGTACCACTTGGTCCATCCAAAGTAATAACAGGGACGTCTTTACTGGGCTTCATATTGATTTTCCTTGATGGACAAATGAATGGAATTTGCGGTTCGCACGAATGTAGGAAAAGAAGTCGCCACGTTGGCACAATTTTTTATTGTAACTGGATTTTTTGCGACTGCCCCAGCAATGGCAAAAGCCATGGCAATACGATGATCATGGAAACTGTTTACCTCCCCGCCTTGAAGCTCACCGCCTTGAATATATAAACCATCATCAAAAGCCTGAGCTTCAATGCCGAGACGCTGCAAACCTTCAACCATTGCTCCAATTCGATCACTTTCCTTGCATCGCAATTCTCTAGCCCCATGAAGCAAAGTTTGGCCTTTGGCACAAGCGGCCGCAATAAAAATAATGGGGAACTCATCAATAGCCAGAGGAACTAAATCAGAAGGAATATCAATACCTTCCAGGGGAGCGTGCTGAACGAATAAGTCTGCCACCAATTCTTCACCACAAAGGCGTTTATTATTTAAAGTGATGTGCGCTCCCATATGAGTTAAAATTTGAATAACCCCGGTTCTTGTGGGATTTATGCCAACATTTCTAATAACCAATTCGGAGCCAGGAATGATGGTTGCTGCAACAATGAAAAAGGCGGCAGAAGAGATATCTCCAGGAACAATGATGTCAGTTCCCAGGCATTCGCTTTCAGAATTAATAATGATCGTATTTTCTGATTTTTGAATGGGGTAGGAAAAAGTGGTAAGCATACGCTCAGTATGGTCTCTTGTAAATCCGGGCTCAATGACCCTGGTCTCCCCCTGTGCATACATCCCTGCCAATAATAAACAGGATTTTACTTGAGCACTCGCCTCAGGCATTTCATAGGTAATCCCTTGCAAGTTACGACCACCTTTAATACGTAGAGGAGGTTTACCATCGGTGGTACTGATCTCAGCTCCCATTTGGATTAATGGTCGACTCACCCGCTCCATTGGCCTTTTTTGTAAACTTTGATCGCCCGTCAATTCGCTATCGAAGGGCTGAGCGGCCAAAAGACCTGAGAGCAAACGTATGGTTGTACCGGAATTGCCACAATCAATGACATCTTTGGGTTTTTGCAAACCATGCTTACCAACGCCATGAATAATCACTCGTTGGGCAACAGGCCCTTCAATCGAAACCCCCATTGAGCGAAACGCCTTCAAAGTCGCCAGACAATCTTCTCCCTCTAGAAAACCACTGATTGTCGTAGTACCGCGTGCAATGGCACCTAAAATAATTGACCTGTGTGAAATGGACTTATCACCTGGTACCGTGATATCGCCCCGCAGGGCATTCACTGGGCTGCTGACAAAATCTAGCAGTTTCATTAATCATATTCCTTAGCAAAATCGCACATAAATTCTATTAATTGCTCCACAGCAACCAAAGGCATCGAATTATATAGACTGGCACGAAGCCCCCCCACTGCACGATGGCCTTTCAAAGCCAATAAACCTCGTCGACTGGCTTTAGTCAGAAAAATAGGTTCAAGATCTGATTTTTTAAGGGTAAAACAAACATTTACAAGTGATCTTGCCTGCTTTGCTATTTTGCAACTATAAAAAGAAGAAGAGTCAATATAATCGTAGAGCATATTGGCTTTCTTACAATTCACCTCATAGATAGCTTTCACTCCGCCCTGCTGTTTAAGCCAGTCAAACATTTTCAATGCAATATAACAGTTAAACGTGGGAGGAGTGGCATAGATTGAATGTTCCATGGCATGTATTCGATAATCCAGCATCGTGGGTAAAATTTTATCACCGATGCTGTTTAGAAATTCATCTCGTACAATAACCACAGTCAACCCAGAGTTGGCAATGTTCTTCTGAGCACCCGCAAAAATTAAGTGATAATTTTGCACATCGATTGGCTCGCTTAAAATGCTGGAAGTCATATCGGCAATCAATGGAAGGCCTGTAAAAGTTGGCGCCTTAAGACGAATGCCATTGATGGTTTCATTAGAAGTGAAGTACAGATAACGGGTTTTATCCTGAATCTGCCAGTCTGTCATTTCTGGCCAGTCCACAAAACCCTGCGACTCGCTACTGGCTACACAATAAGCATTTTTTAATTTACAAGCTTCCTTAAAGGCTAATGCAGACCAAATACCGCTTATAAGATAGGCACCTTGCTCAGACTGATCTAAAAAATTTAACGCAATCATGGCAAATTGCGTGCGTGCGGCTCCGCCTAAAAAAAGGACATGATAATTGGAAGGAATGTGCAAAAGTTCACGAAGGCCTTGCTCTGCTTTGGCCATTAATTCTATGAATTCAGGGGTTCGATGGCCGATTTCCATAATGGACATGCCAGTGTTCTGCCAATTCAGAAGTTCTGTCTGCACTTCCTTAAGAATTGGTTCGGGGAGCATGGCAGGGCCTGCCCCGAAATTAAAGCCTCTATTCATCTGAATGCTCATCCGATTGCGATTCGAAGCCCTCTACTCCATCCTGACTGCTGTCTTCTTCTTGTTCAGAGTCATCCAGTTTCTCCTCACCAAGATCTTCAATACGCTGCATCCCGACTACATGCTCACCTGGAGTAACGTTAATCAATCGGACACCTTGAGTATTGCGGCCGATGATGGATAACTCCGAAACCTTGAAACGCACCAAAGTTCCCTTATCGGTAATGAGCATCGCCTCATCATTGTCTTCTACTTGAAGCGCGCGAACCACTTTACCATTTCGTTCATTCACCTGGATTGAAATCACCCCTTGCCCACCACGTCCAGACACCCGATATTCTTCCACATCGGTGCGTTTTCCATAACCATTCTCAGTGGCCGTGAGAATGCTGCCGTGATCCTTGGCAACGACTAATGAAATCACTGATTGACCTTCTTGCAAGCGAATACCACGGACTCCACGTGCAGTTCTTCCCATAGGACGAACAAGGTTTTCATCGAAACGAATGACCTTACCAGCATCCGTAAACAGCATAATATCTTTGGTGCCATCCGTGATATCGACGCCAACCAGACGATCATCATTATCCAAATCGACAGCAATAATGCCATTGGATCGTGGGCGACTGAATGCTTCTAAAGGTACTTTTTTTACGGTGCCCGCCTTAGTGGCCATAAAGACAAAATAACCTTCCGTGAATTCTCGGACAGGCAGCATGGCATTAATTGATTCATCCGCAGCGAGCGGCAAAATATTAACAATGGGTTTGCCACGTGAAATTCGACTGGCTAATGGCAGTTGATAGGCTTTAAGCCAATATAATTTGCCATAATTAGAAAAGCACAATAACGTGTCATGGGTGCTGGCTATCACCAACCGCTCGATAAAATCCTCATCCTTAACATTGGTGGCCGACTTGCCTTTACCACCACGGCGTTGCGCTTGATAGGCAGAAATTGGTTGATATTTGACGTAACCTTGATGCGAAAGCGTCACAACGACATTTTCTTCAGTGATTAAGTCTTCAATAGTTAAATCTTCTTGTGAAGCAATAATTTCCGTTCGTCTTGAATCACCAAACTGCCCTTTTACTTCAAGTAACTCATCTCGGATAACCTGCATTAGGCGTTCAGGGGAAGCTAAAATATCAAGCAATTCCTTGATTAGTTCCAATAATTCTTCAAATTCTTTAATAATTTTATCTTGTTCTAAAGCCGTTAAGCGATGCAATCTCAATTCAAGAATCGCTTGGGCTTGTTCTGCTGAAAGACGATATCCCGCATCGGTCAAGCCGTATTCAGCCGGTAAATCATCAGGTCGGCAGGCGTCACTGCCAGCATTTTTCAACATAGACTTGACCAAACCCGGCGCCCAAACACGAGCCAACAGCGCCTCTTTGGCTACTTGCGGAGTGGCGGATTGCTTAATCAACTCAATCATTTCATCGATGTTTGCTAAAGCAACGCCTAAACCTTCTAAAATATGAGCACGACTTCTTGCTTTTTTCAGTTCAAAGATGGTGCGGCGGGTCACCACTTCACGGCGGTGCTTGAGGAAATACTCAAGTATTTCTTTGAGGTTCAATGTGCGCGGTTGCCCATCCACCAAAGCAACCATGTTGATTCCAAATACGTTTTGCATTTGGGTGTGAGCATAAAGATTATTTAAAATCACCTCAGGCACTTCACCGCGCTTTAATTCAATAACTACACGCATACCCTGCTTATCGGATTCATCCCGCAAGCCAGAGATTCCTTCAATGCGCTTTTCACGTACCAATTCAGCAATTTTTTCAACCAAACGAGCTTTATTAACCTGATAAGGCAACTCATTGATGATTATGGCTTGACGCCCTGACTGCTCATCGGTTTCGATGTCTGTGCGTGCACGGACATAAATTCGACCTCGACCCGTGCGATAAGCTTCGACAATCCCGGCTTTACCGTTAATGATGGCCGCTGTTGGAAAATCAGGGCCTGGAACATAGACCATTAAGTCATCCAGTGTTAAATCAGGATTATCCACCAGGGCAACACAGGCATTAATTATTTCACTCAGGTTATGAGGAGGAATATTCGTCGCCATACCTACAGCAATCCCTGAAGAGCCATTCACTAACAGGTTAGGGATTCGTGCTGGCAACACAACAGGAGCGAATTCAGTTTCGTCATAGTTAGGGCTGAAATCAACCGTTTCTTTTTCCAAATCAGCCAATAAAGCATGCGCAAGCTTTGACATCCTGACTTCGGTATATCGCATGGCAGCGGCCATGTCGCCATCGATCGAGCCGAAGTTTCCTTGCCCATCGATGAGCATGTAGCGCATTGAGAAAGGCTGAGCCATACGCACGATGGTGTCATAAACTGCAGTGTCTCCATGAGGATGGTATTTACCAATAACATCCCCGACTACACGGGCTGATTTCTTATAAGGCTTATTCCAGTCATTACCCAGTTCACTCATGGCAAAAAGCACCCGTCTATGAACTGGCTTTAATCCATCTCGCACATCCGGCAGAGCTCGTCCTACAATGACGCTCATCGCATAATCAAGATAGGATTGCTTTAATTCATCTTCAATGTTAACTGGTATAACTTCTTTGGCTAAATAAACCATGACGAGGACGTATCCTTATGCAATTGATGCAAGTAAATAGGGTGAAATAATAGCACAGAGGCCAATTTAATTGAATCGCTATCCCTGATTAAGACGTAGATGCCGTAAACACATGTGGGACTTTTTCCAAAAAGCTAATGATTAATTTGTCAATGTTGATTCTGCTGCTACTTAAAAAATCTCCATTCATACGATTGGTCAATACCACACTGATGGACAAGCAGCGATGACCCAAGGCGCTACCCAGTCCAAGTATAGCAGCTGTCTCCATTTCGAGATTGGTAATACCTAAACCTGAAAAGGAGAATTCCTTGAGCGCATTAAGGAAATTGGGATAGCGAAGAGGCAATCGCAAACTTCTGCCTTGAGGGCCATAAAACCCCCCGCACGTCGCGCTGATGCCCACTACTCCCAGAGATTTAAATCCATCTAATAAATTCTGATCGGCTTCAGCAACAAAAAAAGGTCCCGTTTCTCCGCGCAATTGAATTTCCAGTGCCGATTGGAGTTCCAATAAATTTTGTGAACGTGGGAATTCATAATATTGCATCAAAGTATCAAACCCGATGCCATACTGGCTTACTATCACATCTCCTGGCCGGCATTCCTCCTTAATTCCCCCCGTTGTCCCTAATCGAATGATACTCAGGCGTTTTGTTTTCTCCCTAAATGAACGGCTCTCCACATCCAGATTGGCCAATGCATCGAGCTCGGTCATGACAATGTCGATATTGGGCATTCCGATTCCAGTAGAAATCACGGTAAGGCGTTGGTTCCCAATGTATCCAGTATGCGTAACAAACTCTCGATGAATTCTTTGTACTTCCACTCTATCAAAATATTGACTTACTTGCTGGACCCGTCCAGGATCGCCAACAGTAATTACCAAATCAGCGAGCTCTTCAGCCCTTAAATCCAGATGATATACAGCTCCTCGTTTGTTAAAAGGTAAATCGGCTGGTTTAATCATTATGCTTTCCCTATTAAATTACCGCAGATTGCTTCATACTTATTCATAATGTTAAAAATGAATTTGCGAATAGACAAATTGACTGCAAAGGGGCATTTTTATATAGTTCTGCGCACTGACGCAAGCGAGAAGGCTAAGAAGCCACAAATTTAGGAGACGCGATGACCAAAAAAGTTGCACAACTTAACATTAACGGCCATGATCCAATTGAGCTTCCCATTTATAGCCCAACGCTTGGTAATGATGTCATTGACATCAATAAGCTGGCTGGACAAGGTTATTTTACATTTGATCCAGGTTTCGTAGCGACCGCCTCTTGTGAATCTAAAATTACCTATATCGATGGGGATAAAGGAATCCTGCTTTATCGTGGCTATCCCATAGAACAATTGGCAGAAAAGAAAGATTTTCTGGACGTGAGTTATTTGCTACTGAATGGTGAATTGCCAGACGAAAAGCAAAAGAAAGATTTTGTTGGTTTGATTAATAATCACACCATGGTGCATCAACAGATGTACAATTTTCTAAATGGTTTCCGTCGTGATGCACATCCAATGGCCATTATGGTAGGCATTGTAGGGGCATTGTCTGCTTTTTATCATGATTCCATCGATTTGAATAATCAGAATGATCGATTTATTTCAGCCATTCGATTAATTGCCAAAATGCCCACTCTGGCGGCCATGAGTTATAAATACTCTGTAGGTCAACCTTATATGTATCCACAAAATAAAATGTCCTATGCTGAAAATTTCTTGCATATGATGTTTGGAGTTCCTTCTGAGGATGTGACCCCAGATCCTGTGATCGTCAATGCCATGGATACGATCTTCACTCTTCATGCGGATCATGAACAAAATGCCTCAACATCTACGGTAAGGCTTGCAGGGTCTACAGGTGCTAATCCTTATGCCTGTATTTCAGCAGGAATTGGGGCTTTATGGGGACCCGCCCATGGTGGTGCCAATGAGGCTTGCCTCAATATGCTGAAGGAAATTGGTGACGTTAAGCACATAAATCATTACATCAAACGTGCAAAAGACAAAGACGATCCATTCCGATTAATGGGCTTTGGCCATCGCGTGTACAAGAGCTACGATCCACGCGCCAAGGTTATGCGTAAAACCTGTTATGAGGTACTCAATGCAGTGGGTGCGCATGAAACACCTTTATTCAAGTTGGCTTTGGAATTGGAGCGCATTGCCCTGGAAGATGATTATTTCATCGAGAAAAAACTCTATCCAAACGTTGATTTCTATTCCGGCATCACTCTAAGTGCAATTGGCATTCCCACGAATATGTATACAGTTATTTTTGCTTTGGCAAGGACTGTAGGATGGATGTCCCACTGGATGGAAATGGTGGCTAATAAATCCAAAATCGGACGTCCTCGCCAACTTTATACTGGTGAAAAACAAAGGGATGTACCTTAAGCAACTGAACAGGAGCAAGTACATCTTGCTCCTTTAACTATCCACCCATAAGATTCCCCGAATCGGCAATTTTAAATCTTACATCTCATCATTCATTGACTAACTGCTGCTTTATTTAACCTTGCCTATGTTGAAAGCCCTAGCTATCCTATAATTAATTAAATTCTCATGCCTGAAGGGATTCATTTATGATTATTGACGTCCATGCGCACTGCTTTCCCAAAGAATATCTTGATGATATTGAACGGAAAGGAGGGAATTTGGTTGATGTTGCCCGGTATATGAGAGCGGGAATAGAAGAACAGGATTTGGAATTACGTCTTGCAGTAATGAAAAAGGCTGGCGTTGATTTACAGGTGCTTTCCATTGTGCCTCAAGTCCCGTATTTTTCAAATAAAAATGATGCAGTAAGCAGTGCCAAAATGGCGAATGATATCTATGCACAGCTCATTGCTAAATACCCCAAACATTTTCAAGCCTTTGGGATTTTCCCACTCCCGCACATTCAAGAATCATTAGATGAGATTAAACGCTGCTTTGATGATTTGGGAATGCTGGGTGTTACTGTAACAACTACCGTGTTGCAGCGGTCTATAGTAGAAGCAGACCGTTTTGAAGCCATTTTTGCCGAGCTAAATCGCAGAAAAGCGGTTGTATTTTTACATCCTGCGGGCTGTTGTACCGGTGAGCAAACCAAAGTGTATGGGCTTACCTGGATGATTGGGGCCCCTTTTGAGGACACTTATGGAGTTTTGCATCTAATCTTATCTGGTATCACCACGCGTTATCCTGATATCCATTTTATTAGTACTCATCTTGGTGGCTATTTACCACTGATCATGCAGCGCATAGATAATTTATACAGCGATTGGGGTGAAGGCAATATTGAGGGTGTGCCCAGCGACTTTATAAAAAAATTTTGGTTTGATACGGTAGCCCATGGACATATTCCTGCATTACACAACGCAGTAGCTGTTTATCCCCATAATCAATTATTGTTGGGGACAGACTACCCTTATGCGAATCACGATAAATACCTCCTGGCAGTGGATTACATAAAAGAGGCCAATCTTCCAGAAGAATTGGTTAAAAAAATTCTCAGTGATAATGCCAAAAAACTATTTAATTTATAACTGGCACACTGCTAAGCTAAGATGCTTAAAGCTTTTTGCCATCCATGATAATTGGCTTCCACTGCTTCCCTGTCCTGGCCCGGATAAAACTCCTTATCTAAGCGCCAATTTTTTTGCAATTCATCTAGTGAGTTAATCAAACCCGCTCCCAGAGCTGCTAACATAGCAGCCCCTTGCGCCGTGCTTTCGACTTCTTTGGGGCGTTGTACAATCAAATCACATTGCGAAGCTAGAAATTGCAAAAACCAATTATTAACGGCCATGCCACCATCCACTCGTAGTTTGCTAAACACAAGTCCACTGTCTTTACGCATGGCAGTCAATACATCCCTGGTTAAATAGCAGACGCTTTCTAATGCAGCTCGCGCAAAATGCGCACGATTAGTGGTTCTGCTTAAGCCAACAATCGCCGCCCCTGCAGCAGAAGACCAATGCGGGGCACCCAATCCGGTAAATGAGGGCAATAAATAAACTCCCTCATTACTCGACAAACTCTGTGCCAGCGATTCGCTTTCATCCGGGGTGGCAATTAGCTTCATCTCTTCACACAACCACTTAATCGTTGTTCCGGCATGATAAAGGCTGCCTTCCATGCCATAAGCTATTTCATCTTTAATTCCATATGCAATGGTGGTCAATAGTCCATAATTTGATTTTGCTGGGTTGGATCCAAGGTTAAGCAATAGGAATCCCCCTGTTCCAAAGGTTGCTTTAATCATTCCCTCCTGAAAACAACCCTGGCCAATCAAAGCCGCTTGTTGATCTCCTGCAACCCCGGTTATAGGAATTGGCTTGCCCAGATAACTTTTATCAATAGCGCCAAATTGAGCATCGCTATTACAAACCTGCGGTAAACATGCAAGAGGAACTTTGAAAAGATCGAGCAACTCTTCATCCCATTGCAGACTATGGATGTTGAACAATAAAGTCCGTGATGCATTACTAACATCTGTTAAATGGGAATGGCCTTTTGTTAGACGCCAAATCAAAAAGCTGTCAATGGTGCCGAAAGCCAATTGATTTTTACTCGCCAGTTCGCGTGCTTCAGGGAGATTATCAAATAACCAGTGCAGTTTACTGCCGGAAAAATATGGATCAGCCAATAAACCGGTTTTTGCTTGCAATAAATCATTGAACTCGACCAGTGATTGACAGAAGCCTTCAGTCCTTCTATCTTGCCAGACAATGGCGGGAGCCAAGCATTTACCACTTTGTTTGTCCCAAATTACTGTGGTTTCCCGTTGATTGGTAATGCCACAAGCTGCTATTTTTTCAGCTCCTACTTGTTCTGCCACATCTAAAATTGCCTTTAGCGTTTTTGTCCAAATCTCTTCGGGATCATGCTCCACCCATCCTGCCTTTGGGTAGGATTGTTTAAGAGCATATTGGCTTGAATGAATCAATTTACCTGAAGATTCGTAAACAATGGCTCTGGTGCTGCTCGTTCCTTGATCAATGGCAAGAAGATAGTTCATTGCTTTTCATTTCCTGAATGTGATAATTAAATTAATATCAGAGGTAGGCCACAGCAATTTACTTCAAATGCTTCAAGCCATCCTGGCGTTATTAAGAGAATTTATACCATCTTGACAGCATTTTACATGATTTCGGAGACAACATGGAGCGAGTTTTTGATGTTGCAGTTATCGGAGGAGGAATTAATGGCTGTGGCTGCGCTGCAGATGCTTCCATGCGTGGGTTGTCAGTAATTCTTTTAGAAAAGGATGATCTTGCCTCAAAAACTTCATCCAGCAGCAGTAAATTAATTCATGGCGGCCTTCGTTATCTGGAGCATTATGATTTCAAACTGGTAAAAAAAGCTTTGGATGAACGCCAACGTTTATTAAAGCTTGCGCCTTATTTAGTGCGACCTTTACCATTTGTTCTCCCCTACTCCAAAGAAATGCGGCCGGTTTGGTTATTACGCACCGGCTTATTTCTTTACGATAATCTCAGCCGTGACAATAAATTGCCGGGCAGCCGTTTTCTACTGCGCAAAAAGCATTCCCCCTACTTTGATCCTTTAAAAGAAAAATACCAGAAGGGATTTCTTTTCTATGATTGCACAACGGATGATTCTCGCTTGACTATAACCAACGCTTTGCAAGCAAAAAATCACGGTGCTGTCATCTGCAATTATACGCAACTTGTTCAAGCTAATACCATCGATGGGCTTTGGCATTTGACCACCCAAGATAAAACAGGTGAACAGCATTTTATTAAGGCCAAAGCTGTAATTAACGCGACCGGCCCCTGGGTCGAGTCCATGAACAACTTATTGCAAATCGACAATCAATACAAAATGTCTTTGGTCAAAGGCAGCCATTTGCTGGTGCATAAATTGTATGAAGGCAAACACGCCTACCTTTTACAACATCAAGACAAACGCATTGTCTTTATTGTCCCCTATCAGGGGTACACGATGATAGGAACTACAGATGTTGCATTTCATGGTTCGTTGGATGACGTTAGCATCTCTAGTGAAGAGGTGGGTTATCTGTGCGATCTAATTAATAATTATCTTAAATTTAAAATTCAAAGAGAAGATATCATTTATACCTGGAGTGGCGTTAGGCCCTTATTGGCAGCACCGGGGGAACTTAAAGCATTAAGCCGGGATTACTCTTTTCTTTTCAGCGTGCTTCCGGCACCCTCTGTAACGATTTATGGAGGGAAAATTACAACTTATCGTCAACTGGCCAGTGAAGTGATCGATGAATTAAAAGCCGTTTTTCCTTACCTTAAAGAATCCATAACCGACCATACTTATCTCCCTGGCTCGTATTTGGATAAAATGTCCTTTCGTGAATATGCAGAATACGCTCTAGAAAAATATTACTGGCTTCCAGAAGACATTCGCCAGAGATATCTTAGTAACTATGGAACCAGAATGGAGGAGCTCATTCGAGATTGCACAAACCTGAATGATTTAGGACGAGATTTTGGAAACGGCCTTTTTGAACGTGAGGTTGATTTTCTTTGCCAACATGAATGGGCAACGAGCAGTGAAGATATTTTGTGGCGGCGAACCAAATTAGGAATACATTTCAATCAGGAAAGCAGCTCCTGCCTCACTGAGTACTTGGCTTATCCATCCACAGAAAACGCTAACTCTTAAATTCCTGGCCTTAATTTTTTCATCCTGAAAAGGTGATCGCCTTCCCAGTTTAACTACTGGATAGCTCAACCAACTCAGCCTGAACATTTCTAATTTCTTCTAGAGGTTCACTGAAAGGTCTTACAGGTTGTGCTGGAATTCCTTGCCATCTTGTATTCTCTGGAAGGTTCTCTCCTTTCATCAAAAGAGAAAAGTTACCTAAAGTTGAGTTTTTCTCCATGACCGTGTTGTATAGCACGATAGAAGCAATGCCCACATTGCAACCTTTTTCGATATTAATCGTGGACATTTTAAAAACACGATCCTCATAAAGATGAGTTTGAATCACCGCCTCTGAATTAATACAAACTTCATCTTCAATTCGAATTAAGTCAAACTCCGTGAAATCAGCAGTATCGATAAAGACTTTCTTCCCTATCTTTGCGCCAAGACTACGCAGCAACAAAGACACAAACGGAGTTCCTAACACCAAATTGGTAAAATTAGGATTAATAAAATAGCTATAGGAATATTCAATTATGTCATTTTTCCAAATGAAAATATTCCAAATCGGTTTGGTCGCTGGCTTAACTTTACCTAAAATGAACCATTTTAACGCTACGATGCCAGCAACTAAACCCACTACGACCCCCAATTCAACTATTGGTAAAATAAGGGCTATTTCTGTTAAAGAATAGTTATCAAATAAAATATCAAGCACATAGAGCATATTAAAGAGGCCAATTAAAGTCAGCGTTGTTGGCATGATAATTCGAATGAACTCAATGGCCAATCGAGTGAAGAAGAGCTTACGCGAAGGAGAAAATTTTTCCTGATCTGAAAAACCGGCAGCAATTTCTCGTTTGGGCAAGAAAACAGCCGGTGAGCCAAGCCAAGCCGTTCGATGATCAGCAGCCCTATTTCCCGGAGGGGTGATTGACATACAGCCTAATAATCCCTCATCTCCCAAATTAGCTCCCGAAGGAAGCAAACTCATGTTGCCAATAAATCCACGCCTCCCCACTTGTATCGGAGCAAATTTTATCGAGCCTAAATAAACGTTTGGCCAAGCCAAAGCAACCGAACTCGCAATAAACCCTTCATCTTGGATGTTGACCAAATCAGGGATGATATGTGGCGTTTCACCAAGCTCTACGTGCCGGCCTAATTTTGCCCCTAAGAAACGCAGAAAATAAGGGAAGTACAGTGTATCGGCCATAACATAAATTTCATCAATGTCGACCATTTTTACGATAGTCCACTGACGCAGGTAATATAAACTTTTTAATGAATAAATCCCTGGTTTTATTTTATTCATTAGCAATTTCTTACAAAGGCCAATGCCCAAATAATGCAAGATTAAAAATATGACTGCTCCTGCCGGTGCAGCTATCAGAACAGTAAATAAATAATGAGTCTGTTCATGGAAATGCGTAATTAAAGACAACGCTGGAAAATAACACACATAGTAAACCATCATTGCAAAGACTAGGCAGCAATAATGTAAAACACCATAGGTGAAATTTTTAATCATGGACGTTGGTACAGAGGATTTTTCATGATTAGTGATATGATCAGCTGGCGCTACCGAAGCCGCAGCAGGGGAGCCTGAAAAAAATTGGCCTGCAGGGATGTTGCTATGACTCGGCAACATCGACATGTCATCCAATTTAGCGTTATCGTGAATAACCGTATTTATACTGACAACACTTCGAGCGCCAACGAAACACCGATCCCCAATGGTAATACTAGCAATTTTCAACCAGCCATCTTCAACCACATATCCAAGTAAACGTGAATCAAAACCAATCGAACTGTTATCGCCGATGGTTAGTTGATCGTGGACAGCAATATTGGTTGAAGCAATGTAACAATTTTTACCAATTTTTGCTCCTAACAAACGATAGTAAAGCACGATTAATGGGGAGCCGATCAGGTGTTTGGGTGAAAATATATTTTTTTGCAGACGCTCAACGAGCCACCAACGAAAATAAAACCAGCCCCACAACTTATAAGTGCCAGGCTTCACCTTCCCCAATAATATCCATTTTGCAGTAATGGTAAACGCCAAGGAAGCAAGTGGCATAGCTAAAAAGAGGCCCAGGAAGATCAATAAAGATTTCATATCCCAAGGGGATTCACGTGTAGCCACCCAGGTGTAGCAAAGAATCACAGCTAACAGCTGCCAAGCCCCAAGGGCATATTGCAACAAAACACCAAAGAGCTGCCCTGTAGCACATAAGTAATAGTTTAAAGAGGAAACCTTCCCTTTTTTTACCTTTCGCTGTTCTTTAACTTGGACGTTATTGTTGCTGAATTTCTCCGCCAATTGTTTAATAGTTGGATGCAAATATAAATCCAGAATGGATACATTTTGCAGACCAGACATTTTACGTAAACTTGATACTACCCGTGCGGCCGACAGAGAATGCCCGCCTAAGTCATAGAAAAAATCAGCCTCTATTGATATAGATCGATGTTGAAATTCCTCTTCCCACACTTTACTAATTTCACGCTCCAAATCGGTTTGAGGTGGAATATAGTCAACGGTTTGAATGCTGCTTTGAGGTTTAGGAAGTGCTTTTCGATTAACTTTCCCGCTCGACAATAGTGGAAATGCTTCGACAATCTCGAAAAACGATGGGAGCATATAATGAGGCAACCGTTTTTTCATAAATTCTTTGAAATGTTGTAGATCAAAGGGCGCATCTTTTTTAAGAAGCAAATAAGCCACTAAACAAGGATTATCCAATTCCTGCAAAGAAACGACGGCCTTGTTAATCGCCTCATACTCCATGATAACTGTTTCTATTTCATTTAATTCAATGCGAAAACCACGAAGCTTAACCTGATCATCAACTCTGCCGAGAAAAACAATCTCACCCACTTCATTGATCATGGCTAAATCGCCTGTGCGATAGAGCCGCTTATTGCTATCCTTTGGGTGTTTTACAAACTTGTTTTCGGTGATTTCCGGGCGATTTACATAACCACGTGCGACCCCTGCTCCTGCTATACATAATTCGCCTTCAGTGCCGTCCGGTACTAGTTGCAAGTGCTCATCAACAATTACAACTTCATAGCCGTCTAAAGGCTGGCCGATTGTGACAGGCTCACCAAGCTTACATTCCTTGTAAGTTGCAATCACGGTGGCTTCAGTTGGCCCATATGTATTCATTATTGTAAGATTCGGCCTTTGCCAACGCTGTATAAGATTTAGGGTGCAAGCCTCACCGCCTAAAATCAATAGTCTTAAATTGGGTAAATCGCCTTCTAAAGTCGATAATAAAGTGGGGACTGTGGAAAATACGGTGATCTTATTATTTTGTAGAAACTCAATTAACCCTACCCCTGAACGGGTGTCTTTATTGGTACAGGCAACCAAGGCAGCACCATTGGCAAAAGCCATCCACAGTTCCTCAAGCGAGGCATCAAACGCCAATGAAAATCCCTGATAGACTCTATCGCTGAAACTCATCTGATATAGAGAACTTGCGACTCTGACATAATGACAAATATTACTGTGAGTTACCTCAACCCCTTTTGGTTTTCCCGTCGATCCAGAAGTATAGATCACATAGCAGAGCTGATCGGAAGCTAGAGGCCCTTGGATGGGACGAGTATTTGGTTGTTCGGCAATGTTTTTTCTAAGTTGGTCCAATACAATAGTAGAGGGAAAATCAATGCTGTTTTTGCGTTGCAATTGCGGTGAAGAGGTAATTACCGAATGAAAAGGCATATCACTAAAAATATAATTGACCCGTTCATCAGGATATTCAATTTCGATAGGAACGTACGAGGCTCCTGTCTTTAACACAGCCAAAATGGAAATATAGCTGTCCAAAGACCGCTCAAGAAAAATACCAACACTGTGTTCAGAACGAACTCCCAGCGACAGCAAATAATTGGCTAACTGGTTTGCTTGCTCTTCCAGTTCTTGATAAGAGAGCATTACATCGTTGCAAATCAATGCAGTATGGCCAGGATATTGATCAACCGCTTGTTCGAAAAACTCCCTGAGTTGCTTGAACTTCCTAGAAGATGTACTCATCGGTTTCTCCCAACCTTTCCTGTTCCTATTCCTACAATTCAAGAGACAAATACTTGAAATTCCATTCACAACAATTCTTCAGTGAAATTTGATTCTGGGCGTCCAGTAAATCTGTATCAATTGCAAATTCTTATTTCAGTTTTGTATCACTCAAGCAAAAAATAAGCCACGAATGGAAACTTCAGCCATGTCCTTTTGAAAGGGTTTAGAGCTTTTAGGATGAAACCGGATAAAGCGAATCCTCGCCAGGGTTTAGGAACAGCGATCAGGTGGTTTCCTAATAGGATTTGCAATTTTTTTAATAAGTTTTGATGAACATCATACTGTAGGAGTTCGAGTAATGAGCTCTATATTTTTTTCCGTTCTGCGCAAAGGCGAAAAAAATGTTACACCAATTCCAGCATTGGGTGGCTCTAAAAGCTGAATTCGGTCGGGATTTCGAGCTTGTACTTTAAATGCTTCTGACACGTAAAGTTCATACATGTTTTTATGCATGTTTTTTACATTGGTTGTTGCCGCTTTCAATACATATTGTTTGTCCAGGCGTTCAATTGAATTTACGGCTACGACAGTTGCTAAAGTTATAGCTATCAGCAAGGTGGCCCATCCCACAATAGGAACGGCTGAAAAACCAGCGAGTAACCCCAATCCGGATAATAATCCCATGAATCCAGCTGTACATCCTGCGATTGCACCAAAAGTACCAACCATGCTTAAAAAAGCAGTTTGAATAATGGCCATGGTAGATGGCCTTTTGTTGGCTACCTCAGTCCTAATTATACCTGAAATCAATCCTTTAAGGGTCTTCGTGAATTTGATCTCATCTTCACCATAGCTCAGCGTAACTAAACTACGCAAAAGACCCTCATATTTCGGGTGAAACAACAACTGCTCCAACAATTCGCTAATTAGTAGGGTTCTATCGCAGTTTTTCAAATCCAATTCTATCTGCTTCTTTATGCCTTCAAGGATTTGCAGGTTGTCTTCTGGAGCTTTTAAATTTAGGGAAACATTTTTTTGGACGGATTGCAGGTAAAAGTAAGTTAATTCGCATAACTCTTCTATCTTAAGCTTAAGTTTTTCTTCAGCTTTTTTTTCGGCCTGTCTTGCGTTGTTTAGGGAGATGTAAAAAACCAGGCCAGCGACAGCACAAAATAGCAGGCTAGCTATAGAACCCGCTACAATGGTAAGCACACTCCCGGCAGCCAAACCGAGAGAAGACGAAAGAATCCCAAATAATGGCCAGGCAACGCCGGCTCCAGTTCCTATACCGTCAAAAGAGGATTTAAGAAGAGACATATCAGCAATTATCCTGAATTAGGGCTAAATTTCGCCTTTGTCAATCTTTTCCCGAATTTCACTAACATCCGCCTCAATAGCCTGTTTAACCAATTCTTTAAGGGTAGACTCAGGCATACTGCCAGCCTCTGAATAAATAACAATTCCATCTTTGAAAATCATGAGGTGAGGAATTGAGCGGATTTGGAATACCTCAGCCAACTCCGTTTCTTCTTCAATATTGATTTTGGCAAAATACACATTAGGATTTTGTTGAGCTACCTTTTCATAAACCATCGCAAATTGTTTACAGGGAGCGCACCATTCAGCCCAAAAATCGATAAAAACAATTTTATTGTTTTCGACTATGGCTTCAAATTGCTCTGCTTTTAAGTTATTTATGGTCACGATCCTTCTCCTTGCTGAAGGCAAGCTACAATTTCTGCGAAAATTTCGTCCACATTTCCTAAACCATTGATCCGGTGAAAAGCTGGTGCGTCTTCATCCTGACTATTTGCCCATTCTTGATAGTACCTAATGAGTGGTTCTGTTTGTTGATGATAAACCATTAATCGCTGCTTGATGGTTTCTTCTTTATCATCATCCCTCTGTACCAATGGGTCTCCGGTTATATCATCAACGAAATCTTTTTTCGGGGGGTGGGATTTCAGATGATAAACACGGCCGGAAGGCAAATGAACCATACGGCCGCTGATGCGGCTAATAATTTCTTCATCAGGTACAGCAATTTCCACGACGTGATCGAGTTTTACCCTTGCATCTTTAAGAGCATCTGCTTGGGGAATCGTCCGTGGAAAACCATCAAATAGAAAACCCTTTTGGCAATCGGGTTGTTGCAAACGTTCTTTTACAAGTCCAATGATGATTTCATCGGAAACAAGTTCGCCTGCGTCCATGATTTTTTTTGCACTTTTACCTAATTCTGTACCTTTTGCGATGGCCGCACGGAGCATATCCCCTGTAGATATTTGCGGGATATTAAAAAATGTGGTTAATTTTAGTGCCTGCGTCCCTTTTCCCGCACCCGGACCACCTAAAAGCATTAAACGCATTAATTCATTCTCCTAATTCAATGAGGCTACCATCCTACCCACTCAAGAGTAATCTGTCATTAATCCCTGCAACAATATTCTATTGCAAAGTTAAATTTAAAACCATGAGCTTTTTGGTAAGCTTCCTCGACATTGATTGAGTTGTGCTTGATAAATTTGAGAGCGTGCGCTTACTTTATGCGCTACCTGAATAAGCCATGGCTTCTTTAAATAAGTGCGACGTTGATAACCTCCAACTCCCTCATGATAAGCAAGGTATAAGCGATAAGCATCGGTGCGAGGAATTCCTGCGCGCCGGTTGGCTTGATTCGCATACCAACCGATAAAATCGACTGCGTGAGCAAATACATCTCGCTGAGCCCAGAAACTCCCGCCATTGGAATCTCTTTTATAGACTGCCCAAGTGGAGCGTAGTGCTTGTGAATAGCCATAAGCAGAAGAAGGTCGTTTCCAGGGAATAATCCATAATAGTTTTTGTCTTGGGGGCTTTGCATGGCCATCAAATTTCGACTCTTGATGGACAATAGCCATTTGTACAGCCACAGGAACCTTCCATCGCCGTTGGACGTCCACAGCATCTCGATACCATCTGGGATATTCCTGAAAAACATGACAAATGTTGTTCACATCGCGAGGAGGACGACTGGCGCAAGCCACAAGCAGTAAAGAGCAAACTATAAGTATAAGAGCTTTAAATTTCATTTTTCTTGCTGAGTTTATTTTTGTGAGGCGTATTAGTAACAAAATTGACGCGAAATTTAAACTGTTATCAGCAGAACATTAAATGACTTACCCCATGGCATTTACCTTCACTAAGAAGCTACCTGACCCCAACCCAATTCATTCACAACCGCATCAGGCTATGGTAATTTGTGCCAATCCCCTGAGTTTGTGAGTATTAATGAGCACTTTAGTCTTCGATATTGAAACCATTCCTGATGTGGAGACCGGCCGCAGGATATATGATTTAAAGAATTTATCCGACCAGGATACGGTGCTTGCCCTTTCTGCCTTAAGACGGGCAAAATGCGGGAATGATTTTCTCCCACACTATTTGCAAAAAATTGTTGCAATTTCCCTGGTACTGAGTCAAGGAACACAGCTTAAAGTTTGGTCGCTTGGCGATGAAGAGTCCGATGAGAAAGATTTAATCCAGCGTTTTTTTACCGGGATTGAAAAATACACACCAACGCTGGTGAGTTGGAATGGCTGCGGATTTGATTTGCCCGTTCTCCATTATCGTTCATTGCTTCATGGAATCTCGGCCCCCACTTATTGGGAAAACGGAGAAAACCAACAGCATTTTCGCTGGAATAACTATTTAAACCGTTTTCATTATCGCCATCTTGATCTTATGGATGTTTTAGCGGCTTATCAAAATAAAGCTTTTGCGCCTCTGAATGAAATTTCTTTCATGTTGGGTTTTCCTGGCAAAATGGGAATGAGTGGTGGCAAAGTGTGGGACGAATACAGGGCCGGTCATATTAAAAAAATCCGTGACTATTGTGAAACAGATGTACTTAACACCTATTGTGTTTACTTGCGATTTGAATTAATGCGCGGCTCTCTAAATCCCCAGGAATATAGCCTCTACATTGATAATTTACGGAATTATTTGCAAGGTGAAAGCGATAAGCCACATTTACAGGAGTTTTTATCTAATATGAATGTTTAAACTCAGTCTGTTTTAGCCTTTCTTTTAGCAAGCCTTTGGGTACGATAATGAGCCATGCGGCTGGTCAATACATAAAAAATAGGCGTAAATATTAAACCAAAGAATGTAACGCCAATCATGCCGCTAAATACTGCAACACCTAAGGCCCTTCTCATTTCAGCCCCCGCCCCCCTCGCAATGACGAGCGGATAGACGCCAAGAATAAAGGCAAAAGAGGTCATTAAGATGGGACGCAATCTTAGCCTTGCAGCTTGAATAGCCGCCTTCCAACGATTTGCACCGGCCTGTTCAAGTTTACGGGCAAACTCAACGATCAAAATCGCATTTTTTGAAGCCAAACCAATTAAAACAATAAATCCTAATTGAGTCATGACATTATTTTCCATGCCAAACAATTTAATTCCAAGTAAGGACGATAGCAAACACATAGGAACAATGAGAATGATTGCCAGAGGCAAAACCCAGCTTTCATATTGTGCCGCCAGCAATAAAAACACAAACACCACGCTTAAAATGAAAGCGATAGTGGCAGTATTGCCCACCATTTTTTGTTGATAAGCAATTTCAGTCCATTCATAACCAATGCCATCAGGCAAATACTGATCAGCCAATTGCTCCATAGTTGCCAAAGCTTGGCCGCTGCTATAACCAGGCCTGACGTCCCCAATCAAATCAATGGCAGGATATAAATTGTAGTGAGGATAGCGGGCAGGACTAACACTATTATCAACAGTTGCCACGGAACCTATGGGAACCATATTTCCTGAGTTATTACGCACTTTCAACCGCAAAATATCATCATTAGTCAGGCGATCCTCAGCTTTGGCTTGTGCCATAACTCGGAATGTGCGTCCCAGGTAATTAAATTCATTCACAAATACTGAGCCCAAATACACTTCCAGAGCGTCGATGACCCGAGCCAAAGGGACGCCCAGGCGCTCGGCTTTCTCCCTATCCAGCGCCAAATGCAATGTAGGTGTGTTGTTCTCAAAAAATGTGTACACGGATGTGGTTGCTGCTGCTTCATTGGCTTTCATCGCCAGATTGGTTACAGCATCGTATAAAACATCCATCCCGCGGCCACCTCGGTCTTGAATCATCATTCTAAACCCTCCGGCGTTACCTATTCCCCGGACAGGTGGCGGGGGAATGACCACAATCATGGCTTCCTTAATGCTAGCCATTTCTTGCCTTAACCGATTCAGTAAATCCGTATAAGTAATTCCCTGGTCGTAGCGGTTTTCAAAGCTATCCAGAACTGGAAATATGGCAGCGGCATTACTGGCGTTCGTAAAAGTCGCACCTGAAAAACCTGAAAATCCCACAGCATTTTTTATCCCAGGTATGGCTAAAATTTTTTTCAACGCCTTTTGGACTACATTATTCGTTCGATCTAATGAAGAGCCAGGGGGAAGTTGTACCGCTACGATGAAATAACCTTGATCTTGCCTCGGAATAAAACCTGTAGGCACCATCATGAACAAAAGAAAAATGAGTGAGATCAGAAATAGATAGACAATTAACATAATGCCAGTTTTGCGCGTGAATTTTCCCACCCATTGTCCGTATTTTTTAGAAAGGTAATTAAATCCCCGATTGAACTGATTAAAAAAAGCATGAACCGGTTTTTTCCAAAATGGAATCTCGCTTTCATGTCTTTCTTTTGAATGTGCTTTTAAAAGTATGGCTGCAAGTGCCGGGCTTAATGTCAGAGAAATAAAAACCGATATTACTGTGGCTACGGCAATCGTTGTTCCAAATTGCTGATAAAATCGGCCCGAGATGCCTTGCAAAAAGAGAGTAGGTAAAAATACCGCAACCAATACAAGACCTATCGCCACCAGGGCTGAGCCAACCTCAGTCATTGTTTTTCGCGCTGCTTCCTTAGGCGATAAACCGGCCGCGATGTTCCTTTCCATGTTTTCAACAACCACAATGGCGTCATCAACGACAATACCAATGGCCAAGACAAGACCAAAAAGGGTTAGATAATTTAAAGAAAAATTGATCGCTTCCATAACGGCAAAGCTGCCAATCAGAGAAACTGGAATAGCTACAATTGGAATAATTGCAGCACGCCAGCTTTGTAAAAAGAGGATGATAACCAGGACAACCAGCACGATGGCTTCAAAAATGGTTTCAAAGACCGCATAGACCGATTGAGCAATAAATTCGGTCGGATTATAAGCAATTTGATATTTAATTCCTGGTGGAAAATTCTTAGAAATTTCTTTCATGGTTGAAATAATTTGATCCGCTGTGGCAAGAGCATTAGTACCAGGCCGTTGAAACACCGGTAGCGCCACTGCGGAGTAAGTACCTAAAAAGCCTTTTGTGAAATAATCTTGTGCACCTAGAACCACCTGACCCACGTCTTTAACGCGAACAATTCGTCCATTTTTATCCGATTTTATGATGATGTTTGCAAATTCCTCAGGCGTGGATAAACGCCCTTTGGTTTGAATTTTGAATTCGAAACCCAACTGCTTGGGCTGAGGTTGGCTATTTAAAGCCCCACTGGCAATTTGCACATTTTGACTGCGCAACGCGTCTAATACATCTTCCGCGGTGAGGCCATAGGAATTAATGAGATCGGGATCTAACCATATCCGCATTGCATATTCGCTCGCACCCACCAATCTTATTGAACCCACTCCATCAATTCGATTAATTTTGTCGCGAATATTTAACACCGCATAATTTCCCAGATAGGTTTGGTCATAACGGCCATCTGGTGAGTAAAGGTTAATAACCAACATCAAATCGGGTGAATTCTTAACCGTTGTAATCCCTATTCGCCGGACTTCCTCTGGAAGTCGAGGTTCAGCAATGGCAACTCGGTTTTGCACCAACACTTGAGCGATATTAAGATCCGTTCCTAACTTAAAAGTCACAGTTAGTCTCATTTGACCATCATCGGTTGATTGCGAATCCATATACAACATCCCTTCAACACCGTTTACTTCTTGTTCAATAGGAGTTGCTACAGTTTCAGCCACAGTTTTGGCATTCGCACCGGGATAGGAGGCCGTGACCTGGATTGTAGGCGGCACTACTTGTGGGTATTGTTCAACCGGCAAATTGAAATAAGAGAGCCCACCGACGATCACGATGATGATGGCAATGACGGTGGCAAAAATAGGTCTATCAATGAAAAAATGCGCTATTCTCATTCCTCACCTTCAGAAGAGTTACTCATGTAAAGAAACTCTGTTGGGCTTAATTTCTTGTCCAGAAGCGTGAATACGTTGTATCCCATTAACTACAATCAGCTCATTGCCTTTCAGTCCGTCGCGAATGATATAAAAGCCACTATCACGCAAAGGACCTAGCTCCACATAAATGCGGTAAATTTTATTTTGTTTATCAACCGCATATACAAATTTTCGGGATTGATCGCTATTAACTGCTTTATCGGGAATTAAAAGAGCTTCGTATTCGTTGCTTCCAGCCAAACGTGCACGACCAAATAATCCAGGGTAAATCAAACTGTTGTTATTAGGGATGGTTGCCCTGCCTAAAATCGTCCCAGTACCTCTGTCTACCACGTTATCTGTAAAATTCATCACTCCTTTATGCTTAAATTCTTTTTCATCCTGCAACTTGATGACTATTTCATTAAGACTATGTTGAGATTGTTGCTGAGTTTTTCCTAAACGTATGTATTTCAATAAATCGCCCTGACTCATTTCAAAATAAAAATAAATGGGATCGAAGGAAACCACTTTAGTTAAGATGGTATCGTCCTTACGTATTAAATTCCCCACGCTGACATAATGCCGACTGATTTTTCCTGTAATTGGTGACTTTACGGCCGTATACTGGAGATTCAATTTAGCATCATTGAGTCTGGTTTCAGAGACTTTCATTTCTTGATAGCGGCGATCAACTGCTTCTTCGGCAATAAAGCTTTTTTTCTGCAACTGAACAGCTCTTTGATATTCTCTCGTGGCTAATTGGTATTGGGCCTGCGCACGTGTGACGGCATATTCGAAAGGCCTTGGGTCAATAATGAACAATATATCACCAATCTTGACCATTTGACCGTCTTTGAATTTAATGGCATCTAAATAGCCTGTAACGCGAGAGCGGACATCCACTTCCTCAACTGCCTGAAAACGTCCAGTGTACTCATCCCATTCAATAATTCGTTTTTTTAATGGAAAAGCGACGTCCACTTCGGCTGGAGTTGCTTTTTGCGCAGGAGGAGCTGAGCCGCAGGAAGGCAGAAAAATAATGCTTAATACAATAATAAAATTACGGAGCAATTGCATCCCTTCGTCTCCCATGATCTAGCAGCGCAGGCTAGAATGATATTCCAAGCTCATACGAATTGTTTTAATGATTTACACTGTTGTCTATAACTGCAAGATTCAGGCCTTTCCTCTTAACTGAGATGTGCTATTACTTAAAATTATTTTCTTCAAAAGCATTGCATCCTCTTCACCATTTTCATCTTTGTAATAAGCCCTTTTAATAAGATCGGTATGAAATCCGAATTTTTCATATAATTGCAAAGCAGCTTTATTGCTAGGTCTCACCTCCAGGATAACTGTGTCAAATTGGGAACCTTGAAGCGAATCGAGAACTGCTTTCAATAATGTTTGCCCATATCCTTTTTTTTGTTCTGTGTTCAAAACACATAAATTAAGTATGTGGCATACATTAAGATTTTTACGTGAAATCACATAACCCACTATTGTTTTGGATGACTCATCTCCAACTTCCAAGACTCGGCAATCATAACCTACTAATACGCAATCGCTTAGTATATCTCGACTCCATGGAGCTCGATGAGAAGCTCTTTCGATGTAAAACACCCGATCAATATCGCTGTGTCTCATAGAGCGTATCTTAATTGACATGATAGGTCATCTCTCAAGACAAAAAATGGCATTCAATTACAAGAATAGTATGTCGCCCTGGAGAAAAAAAGAGAGGTAATTTAAAAATTGAGAACAGGGATGGGCAAACTGCCCATCTCCGTAAAAGATAATAGAATTATTTTTCTTTCTTTTTCTTGGGCATATATAAATCGGTAATAGTGCCTTCGAATATTTCTGCAGACATTGCAATGGACTCCGATAAAGTCGGATGCGGGTGGATGGTCAAAGCAATGTCCTCCACATCACATTCCATTTCAATTGCCAAGGCAGTTTCAGAAATCAGATCGCCGGCGTTGACCCCAACAATACCTGCACCTAAAATTCGTTTCGTTTCAGGGCAGAATAGCAATTTGGTCATACCTTCTTCACGACCCATACTTAAGGCACGGCCACTGGCTATCCATGGGAACACAGCTTTTTCATAGTTAATGCCCTTTTCTTTGGCTTCTTTCTCTGTCAAACCTGCCCATGCGATTTCAGGATCAGTATAAGCTACACTTGCGATGCATTTGGGATCAAAGAAATGCTTCATGCCGGCAATCACTTCCGCTGCGACTCTGCCTTCAGGAATGGCTTTGTGGGCAAGCATGGGTTGGCCAACCACATCGCCAATTGCAAAAATGTGAGGAACATTGGTTCGCATTTGTTTATCAACGCCAATGAAGCCACGCTCATCTACATGAATTCCTGCTTTGCCTGCATCAATAGCGCCACCATTGGGTTTTCTTCCAACAGCAACCAAGACTTGTTGGAAGCACAGAGGTTGCTCAGTAGCATGCTGCCCTTCCATAGACACATAAATTCCATCTTTCCTAGCTTCAACTGCAGTAACTTTGGTTTTTAATAAGAATTTAACGCCCTTTTTAGTCATTCTCTTTTGAAGAACATTCACTAAATCAGCATCAGCACCCGGGATGAGTTGATCCATGAATTCAACTACAGTGACATCAACACCAAGAGCTGAGTAGACCGTGGCCATCTCAAGTCCGATAATACCACCGCCCAATACGAGCAAGTTTCCTTTAATGTCAGCAAGTTCCAATGCGCCTGTTGAACTAAAGATGCGTGGATCTTCTGGAATGAAGGGCAAATTAATGGATTCACTGCCAACCGCGACAATTGCATTTTTAAAGTTGATCGTAGTTTGGCCTTCTTTGCCTTCAACTACTATCTGATGTGTTCCTGAAAATTTGCCAACACCAGTCACTACTTTCACTTTGCGTTGCTTCGACAAGGCTTTCAAACCACCGGTCAGCTTGCCGACAACAGAATTTTTCCAGGCCACCAGCTGTTTACTATCCAACTCAGGTTTGGCGAATGTAACTCCTTGGGCTGACATTTCATGGGTTTCATCCAACACTTTAGCGATATGGAGCAAAGCTTTAGAAGGAATACAACCTACGTTTAAGCAGACTCCTCCCAGATTGTCGAAGCGCTCAACGAGAACAACTTCTTTGCCTAAATCTGCTGCTCGAAAGGCGGCGGTATAACCGCCAGGTCCACTACCCAACACCACAACATCTGTATTCATTTCAGCCATCACACGCCTCATTAATTGTCTTAAAACATCATAGTATAAATAGTCTCTTCCTGAGCATACTCAGGCAATCCTTTACCCAAACCAAATTTCCAAAATTTCTTATTAGAGTAAAATTCGTCTGATATCGCTTAGCGAGTCAGCAATAAAACGCGTAAACCGAGCAGCCTCTGCCCCATCAATGACTCGATGATCATAGGACAAAGATAAAGGCAACATCAGTCGAGCTTTGAAATCCCCTTGCTCATATACGGGTTTCATACTGGAGCGTGAAAGACCGAGAATAGCTACTTCAGGACTATTTACAATGGGTGTAAAAGCAGTTCCACCTATGCCGCCAAGGCTTGAGATTGTGAAGCAGCCGCCACTCATATCCGCAGGCATTAAGCCTTTATCACGGGCCTTTGCACTCAATCTTGCCATCTCTTGCGCAACTTCCCCAACAGACAGGCGATCGACATCTTTAATCACAGGAACAACCAAGCCGTTTGCAGTCTCTACAGCGATGCCAATGTTAAAATATCGTTTGTAAATTAAATTTTCGCCAGAAGCATCCAGGGAAGAATTAAATTGGGGATAAGCCGCTAAAGCTTTTGCAACCACTTTAGTTACAAATGCTAGCATGGTTAATTTATAGCCAGACTGTTTTGCATTTTCCGTTTCTGATTTTCGAAAAGCCTCAAGCTCGGTGATATCGGCTTCGTCAAATTGGGTAACGTGGGGAATAGTAATCCAAGAACGGTGGACATTCACACCAGTTAACCGTTTTATTTTATTCAAGGGCTTGGTTTCAATCTCACCAAACTTGCTAAAATCAATCACTGGTGCTGCAGGTAATGATAGTCCTCCTCCTGCGGATACGGATTTTTCACTTAGTTTATTTTTAACATAAAGCTGTAAATCTTCTTTGGTAATGCGGGATTTTCTCCCAGTTCCTTTCACCTCAGTCAAATTAATGCCAAACTCCCTCGCCAGTCGCCGAACTGCAGGACCAGCTGGAATGGCTGTTTGCTCAGGATGGAACTCTGCTGTTGAAGGCGCGGATGTTTTAACTTTGGGTGCTTCTTCCTCGCGGCGTTCTATTCCCTCAGGTTTGGCTTCACTAGCCGCTGCTACCTTGGGAGCAGCCTTAGCAGTGGGCGCTTCTGTTTTCATGGTGAGAATTAATGAGCCTTGAGACACCTTGTCGCCTACTTTGATATCCACATTCTCAATAACACCAGCCGCAGGAGAGGGGATCTCCATTGTTGCTTTATCACCTTCAAGGGTGATTAGGGATTGATCTTTAGCAATGGATTGGCCTGCACTTACCATTACATCAATGACATCTACATTGGTAGCGCCACCGATATCTGGAATGCGAACTTCAAGAGATTCACTCTGGGTTGGTTCATTCTTTGAAACAGGTTCAGAATGCGCTTCTGCTTTTGCTTCCGGCTTTTCTATTGCCTTAGCTTCCTGCTGTTTACTGGGTTTTGTTTCGCCAGATTCTTCCGCCCCTTCTCCTTCCAGAACTAAAATAGAATCACCTTCGGAAACTTTATCTCCAACTTTCACCAATAATTCTTTTACCCTTCCACTTTCAGGCGATGGTATATCCATACTGGCTTTGTCAGATTCCAAGGTAATCAAGGAAGTGTCTTTAGTGATTTGATCCCCGGGCTTTACCAAAATCTCAATGACATCAACGCCGGTTGCACCACCAATATCTGGGACTTTTACTTTAATTTCATTTGCCATATTTATCCTCAGCAAGCATGACCCTGCATAATCAAAACGCAGGGCTTGCAAAATTTAAACAGCCAACTTCAGCAAGTTACTGGGTCTGCTTTCTCTGAATCGATGCCATAACGCTTCATCGCCTCAGCCACTACGGAGCGTTCTATTGCGCCGGCCTGGGCTAATGAATCCAGTGCTGCTGCTGCAATGAATTTGGCATCCACCTCAAAGAAGTGACGTAAACGCTCACGAGTGTCGCTGCGCCCATAACCGTCCGTCCCTAAGGTGGTAAAAGGAGCACTGACAAAAGGCCTGATTTGATCAGCGTATAAGCGCATGTAATCCGTGGCCGCGATAACGGGGCCTTTGCGTCCGGCAAGCTGCTGGCTAACATAACTTTGTTTGGGATTATTTTCTGGATGTAACCGGTTATAACGCTCAACAGCCAAACCTTCGCGCCTTAATTCATTAAAACTTGTAACGCTCCAGATGTCCGAAGTTACACCAAAATCTTCTTCAAGCATTTTGGCGGCACGAATGACTTCGCGAAGAATTGTTCCACTGCCCATTAATTGAATGTGTTTTTTACCTGGCTTTTTGCTTTCTTCCAGCAAATACATTCCTTTTATGATTCCTTCCTCGACGCCTGCGGGCATATCGGGCTGAGTGTAGTTCTCATTCATGACGGTAATGTAATAGAAAATATTCTCTTGTTTTTCAAACATTCTATACAAACCGTTTTGAATGATAACTGCCAGCTCATAAGCAAAAGTGGGATCATAAGATACGCAATTGGGTATTGTAGATGCCAATATATGGCTGTGACCATCTTGATGCTGCAAGCCTTCGCCGGCCAAAGTAGTACGACCAGCTGTTCCACCTAGCAAAAATCCACGCGCCTGCATATCACCTGCAGCCCAAGCCAAATCCCCTATGCGCTGGAATCCAAACATGGAGTAATAGATATAAAAAGGAATCATTGCCACGCCATTTGAGCTGTAGGAGGTAGCAGCGGCAATCCAGGAGCAGAAAGCACCGGCTTCGTTTATTCCTTCTTCAAGTATCTGGCCATCTTTCGCCTCGCGGTAATACATGACTTGCCCATGATCCACAGGGGTGTACAACTGCCCCACAGGAGAGTAGATGCCAATTTGTCGGAACAAACCTTCCATACCAAATGTGCGGCACTCGTCAGGTACGATAGGAACAATCCGGTTCCCCAATTCTTTGTCTTTAAGTAAGACAGATAAAATGCGTACAAAAGCCATAGTGGTCGAAATTTCTCGATCGCCTGAACTTTGCGTCACTGCTGAAAAGGCAGACAGATCGGGGGCTTTTAACGGTTCAAAATTACCATGGCGAATTGGAAGTGAACCACCAAGAGCCTCTCGTTGTTTACGTAAAAATTGTATTTCCGGGCTATTTTCTTCTGGGCGATAGAATGGAATTTCCGTTATATGATCATCACTAACCGGGATACTGAAGCGATCTCTAAACGCACGCAGTTGTTCAATGGACATTTTTTTCTGTTGATGAGTGATATTTTGTCCCTCACCTGCGGCTCCCATGCCATAACCTTTAATGGTTTTAGCTAATATAACGGTCGGGCTACCTTTGTGCTCTACAGCTTGAGCATAGGCTGCATAAACCTTTTGAGCATCGTGGCCGCCGCGATTTAAACGCCAGATTTCATCATCCGACATGTTTTCAACCATCTTTTTCAGTTCGGGATATTGGCCGAAGAAATGTTCACGGACATAAGCTCCATCATTGGCTTTATAAGCTTGATAGTCCCCATCAACACATTCCTCCATACGTTTTTGGAGAATGCCTTTTTCATCACGAGCAAAAAGCGGATCCCAGCGGCCTCCCCAAATTACCTTAATAACATTCCAACCAGCACCACGAAATACACCTTCCAGTTCCTGGATAATTTTGCCATTTCCGCGAACAGGTCCATCCAAACGCTGTAAATTACAATTGACTACGAAAATCAGATTATCCAGTTTTTCGCGAGCGGCAATAGACAAAGCTCCTACGGATTCTGGCTCATCCATTTCACCATCACCCAAGAAGGCCCAGACTTTACGACCTTCACCTTGAATTAAACCGCGATTATCGAGGTATTTAAGGAAGCGCGCCTGATAAATAGCTTGCAATGGCCCTAACCCCATGGAAACGGTGGGAAATTGCCAAAAATCGCCCATTAACCAAGGGTGAGGATATGAAGATAAACCATTGACCTCAACTTCTTGTCGGAAATGGTTAAGTTGTTCTTCAGATAAACGACCCTCTAAAAATGCGCGTGCATAAATTCCTGGCGAGGAATGGCCTTGAAAATAAATAAGATCACCACCATTGGCAGCCTTTGGGCCTTTAAAAAAATAATTAAAACCCACTTCATACAGCGTAGATGCAGAAGCATAGGACGCTATGTGGCCACCTAATTCTGGAGCATATTTTCCCGCACGAAGAACCATAGCCACAGCATTCCAGCGAATCAAAGCACCTATGCGCTTAGCCATTCCTTCATCCGGAGGTATTAATTTCTCTTCGTGAGGCTTAATACTGTTCCGATAGGGGGTGTTAATAGAGCTCGTTAACTTTACCCCTTCTGTATTTGCCTTTTTTATGAGTTCTTGCAAAAGAAAGGTAGCACGTTCGCTTCCATCAGTGGAAAGTACAGCTTGTAGGGCGTCCAGCCATTCACGTGTTTCAATTGGATCAATATCATTACTGTTTTCGTATAACATGAATGTTCCTCTTCAATCAGCTTCAGGGACAAATTCGCTGCAAGCTTTTATAAACCATCCCACTACAGGCTTGCACACAGACCTGGTAATCAGCCCGGCAGTCGCAAGTTGTTTTGCGGCATTGTAGTGGATCACGGAAGGAATTCAACTGCAGTGTGAGAAAATCTCCTTTTACACACACTTCATGTCGATAGCGCCTATAATTTTTAAGAGTTGTTTTTGTCGAGGAGGCGCAACAACCTTGACAATTATTTCGGCAAGTCGCTTTACAGGCTCGAGCCTTTTGTTCACAAGTAATTTGACAAGTAGCAATCCTATTCTTCTCAGCCGCACTCATAAAAAATGTACAAGAACTGAGGCAGACACAACATAATACGCAACTTATAATAAGTTTAATCATAGTAAACTCGTCAAATTAGTTTTTTATTATAGCCAAGAGATTAAGGTAAACAACGCCAGAAAAACCAACAATACAATAAGTGCCTGTTCAACTAAATGCTCAGCCTGTGGCATGGAAATGGACTCATCCGCAGTGGTACGCGCAGCCAATAATCCCCCCTCACCTAATAAGAGTGAATTTTTTTCCGGAGAAGCCAGAAACATTCTGCCCAGGAAATGAATGCCTCTTTGAAAATTTCCTACTAATAAATAGAGCAACACACTCAGCCTTGCGGGAACCCAATCCAAAATGTTTGTCATCACTTGCGCTAATTGTGAGGTAAGCAATTGTTCACGACAGAGAGAAACAAGGCGATAAAACAACACACCCAAAGGACCTAATAAAATATACCAAAAAATTACAGCAAATAGTTCGCCGTTAACTTTTGCAAAATAGTCACTCACTACAACTTCATTGTTCTCTTCAGCCTCATCCCGTACTGGATAAAAAGGATTTTGAGGTCCCAAACAGTAGTAGAAAATCACTAAGTTTAATAAGAAAGCAATAAAACCAAAAAATAGCGAGCCAAGCAGATAGAAAATCAACCATACGATGACAATGGGAATTAAAACAACTAAAGCTAAAATCAAGGCCTGATTAAAGTGGCTGGGTTCAGATCTTCCTAATCGCTCGCTGATGCCAGCAAAAAAGGCGGGAAACCAATTAAAGCGCCGGTGTGAAAGGGAATGAACCAAATACCGTTCACTTAATAAACAAAGGACAATGACGAATAATTTCATTTTTAATCCTTACGCATTTTATCAGACAGAGCTATTGGTGTCGGGTATTTTAACACCACTAAATAAGAAGATACGATAAACGTCAATATGGTAGTAGCTTGAATTAAATTAGCTGCCACCTCAGAAATCAGTTTTGTGCTTAAAGCTATACTGGCTACCAGGAGTGAAAATTCACTGGCCTGCCCCAACCTTACCCCAACCTCTCTGGCTACGGATTTTTTTTCGCCTGCTCGGCTCAAAAGCAGCTGGAAAAGTAGTGGTTTTATGACCAGCATTAAAAAGGACAGTATAAATGCAGGAATCACCACTTGTGCGGTAAAGGCAAAGTTAAATGTAGCACCAATAGAAAAGAAAAACATTACGAGAAAGAAATCGCGCAAAGGTTTTAAACTTTCAGCGATATAGAGTGAAATTGGACTTGAAGCCAATGCGACCCCAGCCACAAAGGCTCCAATATCCTCAGACAGACCAAACTGCTGAGCCATAAAAGACATCCCAAGACACCAGCCAATGGACAATAAAAAGACATATTCCTGCGTGCGATCAAAGCGAGCCAAAAGCCTAACCAGAACATAGCGTTCAATAGCGAAAGCAAAGAGCGTCAAGGCAGGTAATGCAAGCCCCACTAAAAATAAATCATTCCAGGAAAAACCGCCGCCCTGTGCTCCGTTAATTAAAATTAATACAATAATCGCAATGACGTCTTGCATCAACAAGACACTGATCATCACCTCGCCGGTATGCTGGTGATGCAAAATCGTGGTTGGCAATAACTTTAATCCAATAATAGTGCTGGAAAACATCATCGCTGCACCCAAAACCCAGGATTCAGTAACACCCAGACCAAACCAGCGACCTATTAAATAAGCAATAATGGCAAAGAAAATGGAACTTACTACAGCAATCCATGTAATCTTTCTTAACATGTGAACTAAATTTTGTGGTTGCAGATGAAGCCCCAATAAGAACAGCAAGAAAACTATGCCGATGTCCCCTACTTGCTGGACAACACTCACATCTGAAACAAGCCCCATGCCCCAAGGGCCTAAAGCAGCACCTAAAAGAATATATGCAACAAGCAAAGATTGCTTAGTATAAAGAACTAAGGTTGAGAATATGGCAGCACCAGCAAAAATTAAAAAAATAGTGTAAAAAACTGCTCCAGTCTGCATAACCTTCTCACATCAAAACGGACATACGCTGCAACTACAAAAGACTCAACACTCCATTTTAGAAATCCAACAACAAGCACTTTTATTTTCAAGCACAGCAGGATTTCCTAACATTGAGCCTATAATGTTCAAATCACAGCCAAAAAATTCTATTCTCAGATCATTTAGAGATGATAGCGCCTAGAATATCACAGATTGGTAGAGATCTCACATTACCTAATTATTACAAGCAATTGGATGGGTTGAAATTGAAAAAAATACTTCACTTGGAAAGCCTATTACTATTATGAGAGCTATTATAAAGTAATAACTTGTTGCGTTAGCGAGTTGAATCCACGAATACCATTATTAGGTTAGGTCTGATTATCAAAGTAATCAGACTTAATTAGTTGATATAAGACTCTTCCTACAAAAATACTTCATCCAAACTAGCCAAATTTAGGATACAGTCAAATTAGATTTCGAGTAGTTTTTTTGTATTAAACTTTAATTAAAGAAATTATGAGAAACATCATGGCAAAAGAAAACAATGACAAATTTGCTAAAGATTTCTACAATAGGACCTATAAATTCACAATAACATTGCCGTTCATATTAAATGCAGGTTCGTCAATTTCATTAGGAAGTTTTTTTAATAATGGTATCGAAAAAGTTGATTGGCAAATAAAAACGGCTCTTCTTCTCTATATCTTTGGAACGGTTATTGGAATAATAACTTTAATTCATGAATATTTCGTGGCTTATTTTTATTTAAAAAGAGCATCTAAATTTAAAGCAAAACCCCTAAAAAATAATATTTCACACATAGCTTTCTTACAAATATTAATAGGTATTTTTAGTTTTTTCTCATGGATACTAGGTACTTATTTTATAGTGAGCTTAATCTTTCCATATTATTTAGTAACTCTTAGGATTTTTCTTTTTGTCTTGATCTGGACTCTTATTTTAATAAAATGGACTAAAGGAAAGGTTGATGAATAATTAACCCCTCGAATTATTCAGCTTGTATATAAATTTGTAGCCCAGAGTTTATCTTTTTTAGAATCAAATTAAAATTTTATCTTTATCTTTTAGGAGCTGTGAATTCTCCTAAAAATAGAATTGTTTTTTTTGCGTCAGCAAAAGCAACATGGAATGGATTTATTACTAAATTGAATTCCTCTGGTACCATAACTGATGGAATAGCCATTGCCAAATATTCTTTAAGCTCAAAGAAATTTTTTGTAGCAAAATCACGATTAGAGTTAGGGGATGGTGTATTTTTCCATTCTTTAGGTAAATCAGAGGTAGTATATTTAATTATCAATTCATCTGGTATTTCAATAGAAAACTTATAATAACTAAACCCAGATACAGAAAGCCCATTATGTGATAACCATTCTAATGTGCATAGAGATATTGATTGGGAACAATATATAGCTCTAGTTCCTTTGTGGTTCCATCTACCTGCAACAAATAATCCACCTTCACCTGAAAATACAATATCTACCTCTTGATTTTGGGCACCTCTATACCAAACTGACATCAGTTATATATTCCATATTTAATTTGTAATAGCGCTTGCTCTACAAGACGATGCCCTGCTTCCGTATCCAATAAATCCATTGGAACTTGATCTCCTAAAGAAGGAATTTTTCTATAAAGCCAATTTTTTGCTTCTTGTTTGCCTAAGATTTCCTGCGCATTCTGCACTACAGAGAATAATCTTAAAAATTTTTCTGTAGAGCTAGAATCAAGTAACTTATGCTCCTTTTTCTTTGCAAAATAAGTTGAGGTCGTAATTTTTAATCGACTAAGCACATCCTTTACTACAAAGGATTGATCGTTAAGAAAATTTTCAATCAATTCGGGATTAATACCTTCCCGTACTGTTTCAATTTCTTTAATGGGATTTTTAAAATAGTTCATTAGCTGGTTTGTACTAGAGGGCATAATAATTCTCCTATTAAACCTATTATAGGTCCAATTTCATAATTATTCAATTCCAAATATAGAATTCATTAGCTAATAACCGTTATGAATTGAGGTGTTTTTATTTTAAAAAAGTTACCGGAAAAGTTTGACATATTCATAATTTACCCATATGTAGTATTATAATTGTATAAATGTCTACATATTGATTTAATCACCTGAAAAGTTCGATTGAATAGGTGTTTCTGTAGAGCTCGGAAAACCACAGTAGTAAAAGATGAATAAAATTTTAACTTTGGTGCCTCCTACTAGCTTAAAGAACTATTTCAATAGCTTTGATAATACTATGTAATTACCGTAAACCTGATGATAAATTAGGGGTTAAGCTTTTTTAAAATTTTGCCATCGTCAGAAATTAAATGTATTGGTATACAAGAAATTATTTTCCATGTGTCACTTGCTTCAGATACAACCCCACTTATAGAAAATAATGTTATGCCTGATTCACTTTCCTCTATAGAAAATAAAGCAGCTCCGCTGATACCTCCAAGCTTGTAGTCAATGGGCATTTTATCAGGAGAGTCAACAACATATTGCTCATCTAATACTAGCTTTATAGAGTTCTCCGATACAGATTCAACAATACATAACGCACCAAATATACCGAAATTTACATTTCGAGGACTTGTTTGTCTTCGATCTCCTCCTGGATATCCTGCAAAAAATACAGTGTGATTTTTTTTCAAAGGAACTCGCATCTCAGGTCGAGGGAAAGTGTAACCCTCCCCTAAAATAGGTGCATTTCTGATTAGAGTTCTCCAAGTTAACCTATGTTTGAGGAGAACAAAAATGAAAAAATCGCGTTATACAGAAACACAAATTGTAAAAATTCTAAAAGAAGTCGAAGCAGGTCGGTTGGTTAAAGAAATTTGTCGTGAATATGGGATTTCAGATGCAACCTATTACAACTGGAAAGCCAAATATGGTGGCATGGAGGCATCCGACGTAAAACGTCTGAAAGATCTTGAAGAAGAGAACCGTCGTCTAAAGCAAATGTATGCTGAGCTAAGTCTTGATCACAAAATCCTGAAGGATATTGTCGAAAAAAAGCTATGAAGCCATCTGTGAGACGGGAGCTGGTTGATTATGCAGTGAATACTCATACTGTGAGTTTACGCCGTGCTTGTAAGGTTGTGGGTATCAGCGACTCGGTTTATCGATATAAGCCGGATAGCCAATCCGATGAAGGCGTTATTGTGGCATTGAAGGAATCATCCGAACGCTATCCGGCGTATGGCTTTAGTAAATTGCTTAAAGTCTTGCGCCGTCAGGGTCATAGGTGGAATCATAAACGCATTTATCGGGTATATTGTGAACTGAAGCTCAATATGCGTCGTAAAGGCAAAAAACGGCTTCCTAATCGCTCACCTGCCCCCTGAGTGTGCCAGCATCCATTAATCAGTGTTGGTCTATGGATTTTATGTGTGATGCGTTGATGTGTGGCCGACGCTTCAGAACATTTAACATAGTAGATGATTTTAACTGTGAAGTGTTGGCTATTGAAATCGATTTAAGCCTGCCTGCTCAGCGAGTAATTCGCGTATTAGAACGTGTTGTTGCATGGCGAGGTTTCCCTGCTAAATTACGCATGGATAATGGCCCTGAATTTATCTCAAGCACATTAGCAGACTGGCCTGAAAAGCATCAAGTGGCTTTAGAATTTATTAAGCCAGGTAAACCAACGCAAAATTCATTTATTGAGCGATTCAATAGAACTTACCGCACAGAAATATTGGATATGTACGCGTTTAAAAATCTACAAGAAGTCAGAGAGCTGACAGAAAACTGGATAAAGGAGTATAACGACGAGAGACCGTACGATTCGCTAAATGATTTAACACCGTGGGAACATCTGGCAAAAAATAAGACAATGAACTCTAATTTAGGTTGCCACTAAAGATGGGAGCTTTACACTCCTTCTTCCTGTAATAGAAGATTTAAGGTTGCCCAACATTCAACGATAGTCCTGTGTCCTTCATAGAAAAAGCCTATCTTAAAATTAAGGTATTCTAATTTGCTGCTTTGATAACCTCGATTCCGCCAATCTACATCCTGAAGCATACAACCAAATGGCCTTTTCTCGACTAATTTGCCAACAGGTTCAGGGGTTTGTAGTTCTAAAAAATTTCTATCAACTCGACTGTTATGGCAAATAAGGAGATGGGACTGTTTCAGCATTTCATGCACCTTATCCCAATCAATCGCCTTGCCTTTACATTTTCATTGGTAATCCCTGTAATTTTTGTAATTTCTTCAGGAATTAACTTGTGTGGGTCGTTTAGGTCGTCATAGGTAATCAGGATGATTTACGATACTTGATTTGACCTTTTGCTCATTCTTTTTGAAGTTGATTTTAATTACAATAATTTCTTTTTTAACCAAAAAAGTTGTATGTAAAATCAATTTCGATGGGTCTTAATCAATATCGAACCACTGGTTTAAAAGTTACCTGCGATAAAATCATTGAAATTGCCCTCATCATTTGAAGTGAAATAGGCATTGAAAAAACTTGGTCTACTTTGATTAACTCTAAAACTGCCATTCCCGATGAGATCACCCAATTAACAGGAATTACCAATCAAGAGGAAAATCTGCCCTGCCCTTGAAGCCATTGCTTCCGATTTATTTGATATACTGAATAATTGTATTTTAGTGGCGCATAATGCGATTTGATTAAGGTTTTTTAAAAACGCATTTAAGCGATGTGGTTATCGATACCAATCAAAAGAGCTTTGTACTTTAAAACTAGTAAGAAACTGTTATCCCCTACTTCCTCATCATGACTTAAGCACATTGGCACTGCATTTAAATTTACCCCAAGACCAAAGACATCGAACGGCAAGTGATGTGCAATTTCTATATAGCTTTTTGCAAAAAGCCCTTGAAGAATTTACACCATCAATTCTCCTGGAAAAGGCAAAAGCCATTTATAATGAATCCAGTAAACCCTCTAAACTCATTACCGATTTAACTACCTTTCCCAGCAAGGAAACTTAAATGAGATTGCTTCTATTTGTAAGATAATAACATAAGGCGGCATAAGTAAGATGAATACTCACCCCTAACTAAAAATCAATAAATCAAATTAGCGCTTCAAGAATAAGAGAATGAGGATGAATTTAGCCATTCAGATTTCTCAACGGCTTTAAGCAACTTTTCACGTTTCGTTTGAGTAAAAAGACCTTGTTTATGAATCAGCAAATTTACCCCAATTGCAAATAAGCCTAAGCCTGTAAAGGCCATGGCAACATTAGCAAGAATAACTTTCCATCTTTCACGATGGGTAGACATTTCCCCATCTTTCGAGTGCAATTTTTTAACAAAGGATTGTTTAAAGGCATCCTTGATGGCAATTTGCTCTTCAGTGGGTTTTTCATAAAATGCTTTCAAATCTTGTTTTAATTCCAAGGCGAGCAACATGGCAGTTTTCCCCTTTACAGGATCACAACTTAAAAGATAAAGACCATGGGCTACCATCTGGTTGAGGTGATGGTTTAGATTGCACAGCTCTTGAGGACCTTGCCATAATAATGCGTCCGAATGTTCTTTGGTTAAAAATCCCTCTCGTTTCATCGCCCATAGGGGTTTCCATACACTTTTACCCGGGATAGTATAAGCCACTATTTTCAAGTTTTCTTCGTTTAAAATCCCTGCAAATTTTAATCCCTCTAATTCAGAGCCTACTGATTTTGCATGTTTACCACTGCGCACCACTATTTCAAACAGGCGCTGATCCAGGATTCCTAATAATTTTAGTCGCGCGAGACCACATCCAATTTCAAGATCATATTGTTTATGGTGCATCAACAAGTCAATATTCGCTTGCGTAAGTAAATTAACTTTTGATAAATATCTTAGTGAACCCGACATGGACACTGTATTTCTACAGCTAATTAATTGAACAAAATTATGAGGTGTTAAGCAATTTCCATCGCGTAGTACAAAAATCCCCTCAGCCGCATTGATATAAGGATCGTTTTTAATATAGTTGATAAGCCTTTCTCTCCCTCCAATAAGAGTCTCAATGGCTTTCATTTCTTCCGTGTGTTCAATATCAAGCGTTAAATCATAGAGGAACTTTTCTTGGCCATCGAAGCCTAATAGTACTGCGGAAATAGCCCCAATTTTTCTTGAATTACACCTTAATCTATCAATCTCTTCTTTTATTTTCCCTTGAGGCTTCTTACGCGACTGGCTTGATAAGTGCTTAATTTTTTGGTCAATCACGTAGGCCACGTAATGCAGTTTTTCCCACAACTCATCTTTGTCTTCTATTCCCTGCCCAATAATTAATTTATCGTTACCTTCTAGTTTAAATAACTTATTCACGTAACTGTAATGATCATGCTGATTAGGCTCAAGACTTAGATAAAAAGGAAGTCTTTGTTTTGCATAACGAGCAAGGTAGCCATCACTGTTTGCCAGGGAGAATCCATCGTAAGCACGACGTTTCTTAGGATCACTTAAGGTTTCATAAGCTTCGCTTATTTTTTTAAACTCCTCTTCTTTATCCGGTGCTTTATCCGGATGGTAGAGGCGTGCCAACCGCTTATAAGCCGTTTTAATTTCTTCTTGCGTGGCATGTTTGTCTATTTCTAATAACGCATAAAAATCTGCCATAAGGCTCTCTTTTATTTAAGTGGCTCAGCAACTTAAATCCATTATACCGTAGAGGCTTTAATCATGTCCTGACTAGGAATAAGTAATCATTTTCATTTCCATATCCTCTGTATCATTTTCTTCAATCATTAGTTTAGGAGTAAACGCGGTTTTTAAAAGAAAACTAAGGCGCCTTGCCAGGGAGCCTGCTTCATTGGACAAAGGGATTTGTTCAAGCTCGGCGAATAATTCGTCGGCGTTTGTAATAAACCCTTTATCTATTTGCATAAGGATTTTACCCACTTCTTCTGCGTGATGACGATTCCAGTGACCTGAAAAGAAGCGTTGCATCCAAGATCCACCTTTTGTGTAGTCATCCAGTAAAAGACGTGCCCGATGCATAAAACTTGGGGCATCCATGGTCAGGGTTTGGTAAGTATCTGGCCAAGCTCGTTTAGCAATTTGTTGTGCAGGACTTAAAGGTGTTTCATCCGCCAAAGATACCAATTCGACGGTCGCTGGCAAATTAATAAATAACGCTTTAAGTTCTTCTGCACTGTAGTGTTCAAACCCATGGGCACTTAAATCTAGATAAACTACATGTTCAGGAATAAATTGAAGCGCAACGATAAGCAGTTTTTTGGTTCTTTCATCGTAGTGAAATCCATTACCTCTTAAGTTTAAGCTTGTAACCGATATAGGTATTTCTTTAAAAAGATTTCTAAAAATTTTAAAATTGTCCAAGCGATTTAATCCACATCGACTTAAATCAAGCTTGGTTTCATTCCGAGTAAGCGCATTGATTCGTTCTCTTGCAACCTGAAGACTTGCCTGTTGAACTGATGTAGTGATTTCTTTAGGTGGCTTGGAAGAAACAAGAGTAACCGCAAGTTGACCCGCCATGTTCATGGTCTCAGTGCGTGAATCATTAAAAACATAGAACAATATATTTGCGACCATAAATAAATCGAAATTGAAGGAGAGCATTAATCCTGTCCATTGCATTAAAACCAAGCGTAGACTGGCAAATTGCTTCTGATATTTAAAATTATCAATGGTTTTAAAAAGACTCTGGTGTTGCACTAAGGGACGCGCGATTAAAGTGCCATCATTCTTAATAGTAAATTTATTTCCATCAAGAATAATGCGTTTTACCGTAGAAGGGATTGCACCAAGGTATTGATTTAAATGAACCGAAGTTAATCTATCAAACCCATTTTCGCTGATATCCAATTCAAGGATATGTTCTGGCAGCGTGGAAAATACTTCTTTAAAAGCATCAACGCTTAAGCTACTTAAATTATTTCCCTTAAGCCTCACTGTTTTTACATTGGCCCGTAGCTTGGAAAGAAGAAGAGCTACTTCCTTGGGGGGCTTTTGATGGAGCTTGTTATCACTAAAGTCAACCGCTATGATGAAATCAGGAAGATAAATTAGGGCTTCAGAAAATTCAGCGATAGGAAATCCTACGAAATTGCTGTCCCTAAAACTTAACTCTTCAATATGAGAAGGGATAGAATGGAATCGAGATAACAAGTCCGTTATCAAAAAACCAGAGGGATTCTTGTCCCAAATTCTAAGGGATTTTACTGTCTCTGGGAGTCCCGAAAGTGCCGTTGTTAACTCATCGGTAGCCATTAGCAGTAAATTGTTTTCTCCTAAATCAATCTCGTATATCTTTGGTGAAAGAGTAGAGAGTACGGAGGAAAGATTCATCGCACCAAGTCTTGCAAGATTATTGTTTTGTAAACTAAGTACTTGAAGGCCCTGCGGTAAGCCTGAAAGCAAAGCACTTAGTTCCAATGGACTTTTTCTGCCTAAGTCATGGAATGCTAAACCAAGAGTCGTTAAAATTTCGGATAAACCCTTAAATAATTGCGAAAATTTTGTCTGTGTGAGATTTAATTCTTTGTGACTAAGATTAAGGATTTTTATATTACGACCTAAGACATTGAGGGAGTCATACCAAAATCCTCTTGCATGAAGTTTTATTACAGACTTAGGAATTGCTCTAAATGCTTCAACCTCAGAAACTTGATCTAAGATGCTAAAATCTACACTTAAAAACGTGACGCTTTCCGGAAACTTTTTCAAAATATTCTTAAAAGAGGAGGAGGTTGCGTTTCCTAAATTCGGTGTATTGTCATAGAGAGGATCAGTTACAAAATCTAAAATAACCTCATTGACTGTTTTAGGAAGCGAGGCAATGTAATATTGAAGCAAGCTCCCTATATGTCGTACCTTATATCCTTCTGTTCTATAATTTACCACATAGCCGTGCATTCGCTGAGACCACTCTCTGCTGGTTTCCACTTGACGCGAATGGTTCGTATAAACGCAGTGTGCAGTAAAGACAACCTGATAAATATGTTTCGGCAAATAAGATAAAGCTTTTGCTACAATAGGATATTCAAAATATTCAGATAGCCTTGATTTCTCAAAACACCCTATCAATTCAATTTGAGTCCCGGTTTTAGGAATCGATAGAAATATAGCTCTTATTTCATCTAAACTCTTCTCTTGCAGTTCATCTATATAAAATTTCATATTTTTCCTTCATAAACCCTGGACTCGCGCCACATCACAGTCAAACCTATTGAAAGAGGTGGCCAAAAAATTAATTTCTATTGTTAATATTTCCTTAAGGTAAGATTGGTATCTTAGAATGCTCTTTTTGCGCCCATGCTATCATAATTTGCTTCTTTGTGCGTATGCTTTGCTCTTTATGCGAGCTTAAATTTGAGCTTTCTCTTTTATCAAATGATTGCCCTTCAAGGTTTCTTTGCAGAGAGATACGAAATTTCTCACAATCAATCTTATAGCCCTTACACAGTCCTAGGTTATAAATAACATCTGTCTAAAAATTACAAGTTGCTGTGAAGATCATTTATTACTCGCAGTTCAATTACTCGAGGAGTTTCTATTTCAGGATTGGGTTATCAGTAAGCCATGCCTTTTCGCGATACAATTGCAATGAAAAAGGATAACGGCTCATAATATTCACGTATCCATCAATGACATACAGAGTGATTAGAATATCTTTGCAATGTTCTCACTAAAAAGCCCGTTTACTAACATGACATTCCACGCTTCAAATAATTGGCGTTGCAAATCACTTAAGCGAAGCTTATAACGGTGAGCAAGGAATAAATTGGCACGCGCCACAATCCTTGGCAACGTCAGCAGGCTCAACCGCGCGTTGTTTTTTCTGCACACTAAAATCACAGCCAAAGCTCTTTTCTTTATTGGTGGCAATAACGCCATAGCGATAGCCTGAGCGCAGTTGATTAATAAGCCCGACATTGTAGAGCTCCGCTTCCATGTGTTTAAATTGATTGTCTATCAATTCACAACACTTTCCTCCTTTAAAACGTTTGCCCTTTTTCTCACACAATGGTTCACGCCAGCAGGCCAATTGTTTTCCGAAGTGTTCCGCAGGCATCATGTGCTCCCACTCTAAACGATGATAGCGTTTAATAGAATCTGCACCTTCCATGTGACAAGAGGCTAAATCAATGGCTTTTTGGAATCAAAGTGACACTGGCAATAAAGGGTTAGAGGATTGTCTTTATAAATTTTACACGCTATGTGCTTGGTTTGTTAAAAAAAACCTGGGCTATTGGCGAATCCTACTTCTGAAAAGAGGGAAAGGGTTAATAACAAGAATGAATTAAAACGTGTTTTCATAAGGGGTGGGTAAAAACGCTAACTATAATCATTCTTGGTTTAAATTGTAATCACCCATTTAGCAAAAATAACAACAGAAAACCCTCGAATAATCAACGCTAATTCGCAATTGCTTATACTTACAAGAAGAGCTATGACAAAAGAGGTTACTATGTGGAAAATAGGCGACCGCATTTTTTGGTTTTCACAACACCCAAAAATGTAGATAAATAGTACTATCGATGGTGACAAGGCCACCTCAACGGTAATAACACAATTATTTGCCAATCTTGAACTAGACGCTGTGATTGGAGATAAGCTGGGATTCATCAATTTCAATTATAATCATCTAATTCAGCAAATACCTAAAATCCTTCCTCAAATCGTATCGTTGTAGAAGTTCTTGAGAATGTCATTATCGATGAACCACTTATTAAAGTTTAATGTGTTTAAGTGATATGGGTTATAAAAATAGCACTGGATGATTTATCTTCACTGAAAAATTTTTCCCTTAATTGAGATTGCAGATATTATTAAAATTGATGTTCTCGGTCTTGATAAATCTCAGATTGAATCCAATTAGCTCCATTAAATCGTCTTAGAGGGAAGTTACTTGCTGAAAAAATAGAATTTCAAGAATAACTTATTGGTGCGTCGAATTAGGTTTCGACTATTTCCAAGGATTTTTTCTGAATAAGCCTGATACACGTTAAAAGGACAGGTTCTTACTGAAAATAAAACAAATCTATTGCGACTATTAAACGACCTGAATGATTAAAATGTATCTATTAACCGAGTTGAAGGAATCACTCTGCACATTCCAAAACTCAACTATCGTATTTTACAACTTGCCAACTCGGCTTCGTGCTATCAGGGTAGAAAGATGTAACTCTTGTTAGATGCTATAAACGAATTAGGCTAAATTCAAATACGGAATTGGCTTTGTCTTTTAATCTTATCTAGCATAGATGAAGTAGCATTTGAGCCCCACTGTGTTTGCTTGTATTAATGATACCCTTCTTCTGACTTCCCCCGAAAAACATGGTAAGCATAGGCAGTATAAGTCAGCAAAATAGGTAGCAAAATAGCCACGCCCACTAGAATAAAGAGCAAAGTAGAATTGGGAGCGGCCGCTTCCCAAATGTCCACACGGTGAGGGATTAAATATGGAAAAACACTGATACCGATTCCTATGTAGGCACAAAGAAATATACCAATGCTAAACAAAAATGGGCTTATTTCTTGTAACTTGGAAATACTCTTCCAGGCCATGACGACTAATACTGCAGTTCCTAAAGGCAGTGGTGATAACAGCAAAAAATTGGGGAAGCTATACCATCGGTAGAAAATCTCCTCGTTGTGCAAGGGAGTCCAAATACTTACAAAAACTAAAAACAGACTGACAAGAACTAAAAAGCCTTTAGCTAAATGAGCCATACGAACCTGTAAACGACCCTGACTTTTCATCAGCATCCAGGTAGAGCCTAATAAGGCATATCCACATACCAATGCGATCCCGGTTAACAGACTAAAAGGGGTTAACCAATCGGTATCATTGATGGTCATGGTTTCTTCAATTATTGGAAATCCCTTAACATAACAGCCGAGAATGACACCCTGAAAAAATGCAGCAGCGATGGAACTCATTGCAAAGATCCAGTTCCACAATTGTTTACTACGGTCTGCTTTAAATCGAAATTCGAAACTGACACCTCTAAAAATCAAAGCAATAAGCATGAGCATGATAGGCATATACAAGATTGGCAACAGTAAGGCATAAACGATAGGGAAAGCCCCATAAAGCATAGAGCCTCCGAATACCAACCAGGTTTCGTTTCCATCCCATACTGGTGCGACAGAGTTCATTAACTTATCCCGATCTCGCTCTCTTTCCGTAAAGGGGAATAAAATGCCTACTCCTAAGTCAAAGCCATCCAGGATGACATACATAATAATTATAAAACCTAAAAGTGCAGCAAATATAAAAGGAAGCATTATTCGATATCTCCCTTGGTTTCTTTCATGTATTTAAAGGCATCATGTTCCGTATCCGGGCTAACCAGCGGACCACGACGAATGGTTTTAAGCAAGAAATTGATGTAAAAACCAAAAACAAATCCATAAGCTAAAACAAGAAGAATAAATGAAATCACTACTTCTTCGATGCCAATGGCTGAAACAGCTGCATCGGTTCTCATTAAGTTATAAACCACCCAGGGTTGACGGCCAAGCTCTGCCGTAAACCATCCACAAATGCTTGCTATAAACCCTAAAGGGGCCATGAATAAACAGAGTTGATGAAATGGCTTTGAAATAAAGATTGTTTTTTTTAACCTTAGCAGCAGAGCTAACAAGGCAGTAGCAAACATTAACAACCCAATTGCCACCATAATTCTAAAACTGAAAAACACTGAAGCGACTAAAGGCTGATCAGTTTTTGGCACAGATTTTAACCCAACCATCTCGCCATCAAGTTCGTGAGTATTTAACAAACTGGCAAGTTTGGGCACTGAAAGAACAAAATGATTGGTTTGCTCTTGCTGTGATGGCCAAGCAAAGATTAGAAACGGAGCCCCTCGCTGAGTTTCCCATAGCCCCTCCATCGCAGCAGTCTTTAAGGGTTGCTGCTCATGAATAACCAAGCCCACTACATCTCCCAAAAAAATTTGTAAGGGCGTCACAATCAAAGCAGCCCACATCGCAAATGACAGTGAAATTTTAGCGACTTCGAGATGTTGTCGACGTAGAAGAAAATAACTGGAAACAGCAGCAACCACAAAACAGGTAGTGCAATAAGAGGCCAATATCATGTGGAGCATTCGTGGAACAAATGAAGGGTTGAAGACCACTTCCCACCAATTGGCAACCACGTATTTTCCAGCAATTAACTCGTAGCCTGTAGGGGTCTGCATCCAGGAATTGGCCGATAAAATCCAAAATGCTGAAATGGTCGTCCCGATTCCCACCAACAAAGTTGCAATAAAATGGAGTGTGGGAGGCACTTTTTTCCAGCCAAATAACATGACACCTAAAAAACCTGCCTCAAGGAAAAAGGCAGTTAACGTTTCATAGGCAAATAAAGCACCCAGTACATTACCGAAGTGAGCGATAAATGGACCAAAATTTGTCCCAATTTGATAAGCTAAAACAATTCCTGAAACCACGCCCATACCAAAAGTCAGGGCAAAAATTTTGGTCCAAAATTGGCAAATCTGGAGATATACAGGATTTTTGGTCTTAAGCCATACACCTTCCATAATGACCAGGAACACAGCAAGGCCAAGATTAAGTGTGGGAAAAAGAATATGGAATCCGATGCTAAAAGCAAATTGAATACGGGAGAGAACTTCAACGATCATTTGACCACCTTAAACGCTAGTCGAAAAGTTAGTTCTTTGATTTCAAGACGTTGGAAGCCCTTATAATAGATCAGGAATTTTAAGAAAAATAGAATTATTTTATTTTATTAAAATTTTTCCTAACTTGGATAACATGCTTCATCAACAGAGGTCGGCAGCAACAAAATAAATCTGGAATTGGAGATCGCTAGAAGAAACCGTGGTTAGCCAAATTGCAACAGAATCCCTCTTGTTGAAGTATGTTCTTACAAGAAGAATTTAACTGCATACAGAATAGACAGTATGTTATGCAGATGATAGTATTTGCCATTTTACCTGTTACAAACCAGTTTGCATTTGATATTCGTAACAGCTGAAACGATCGCAACAACAGACAGGAGTTAAAACGTCGATGGATTATAGCAGTACACAGCCCGTGGCGCCCAATCAAAAATCGCTCAAATTTTTGCCCTGGATTGTGTGGGGATTAGGTTGTTTATTCTATTTTTATGAATGCCTGCTTCAAGTTTCGCCCAGTGTAATGAGCACTGAATTGATGCGTGATTTTGCTGTAACCAGCCAAACTTTGGGTATTCTCTCTGGCATCTATTTTTATTCATATGCAGCCATGCAATTGCCTGGCGGGGTGCTTATGGACTACTTTGGACCGCAGCGCTTGCTTACCATTGCGACAACGATTTGCGCGATCAGCACCATCTTTTTTGGGCTAACCAACAACTTTTTTATGGCCTGTATTGCACGCTTAATGATCGGTTTTGGCTCTGCCTTTGCTGCGGTAGGTTCAATGAAGTTGGCTGCCAATTGGTTTCCAGCCCAACGATTCGCACTATTGACAGGCATGATGGTTACTATCGGAATGTTAGGAGCCATAGGGGGCGAAGCTCCATTAGCATTGTTAATTGATGTCTATGGCTGGCGCAAAAGCATGATTATCATGGGCTCAGTTGGTATTATCCTTGCTCTACTAATCCTCATAGTGGCCAAGGATTCGCCCCATAGTGGGAGCGCGTTAAAGCACAGCATTGACGAAGAGCCTTTAAGTGCTAGTTTATGGACCATTGTTAAAAACCGGCAGTTATGGTTGGTTGCCACTTACGGTGGATTAATGTACATGAGCACACCGGTGTTTTGTGGGTTGTGGGGTGTGCCCTTTCTCATGTTCAAAATGCACCTGGCAAAAGCTACGGCCGCAAATTATATTTCTTTGGTTTTTGTTGGTTGGGCAATAGCAAGCCCATTATGGGGAATATTTTCTAATCGCATTGGCTTGAGAAAGCCTCCTATGTATATCGGGGCTGTAGGAGCTTTAATCAGCAGTTTGCTATTTATTTATGCTAATATATCCTCCGGCTGGCTCATGCAACTGTTATTATTCAGCTTCGGTATTTTCTCAGCCGGTTTTCTTCCAGCTTTTGCAGTGGCAAAAGAACTGTGCAGTAAACGGTACGTAGCCACCGGTTTAAGTTTCATGAATATGATGAACATGGTCGGAATCGCATTGGCTCAGCCAATTATTGGTTTCATTCTGGATAGGCTGTGGCAGGGAGAAATCATCGATAAGGTGCGGGTATATCCACTTGAAGCCTATCATGTGGCCTTAGCTTTACTACCTGTTGGCATGCTAGTTTCTTTATTGATTCTGCCTAAAATTAAAGAAACCTATTGTCAATCTGTGCAAGATAAATAATCTTTAAAGTGATGAATATGGCGAACAAACTATACATTAAAACAAACGGCTGTCAGATGAATGAATACGATTCATCAAAAATGGCTGAGGTATTACAACAATCCCATGGTTTTGTTAAAACTGAGAACGTTGAGGAAGCCGATGTTATTCTTTTAAACACCTGCTCTATTCGCGAAAAAGCTCAGGAAAAGGTATTTTCACAATTAGGCCAGTGGCGTGAATACAAACAAAAAAATCCTCATGTGATTATTGGCGTTGGTGGGTGCGTTGCAAGTCAGGAAGGTTCTGATATTGTCAAAAGAGCTCCTTTTGTTGACTTGGTATTTGGTCCGCAGACGCTGCATCGGTTGCCTGCATTATTGGAAGAACGTTTAAAAAGTAAAAAGCCTGTCGTTGATATCAGCTTCCCAGAGATTGAAAAATTTGATCACCTCCCTGCCCCGCGTGCGGAAGGACCAGTGGCTTTTGTGTCCATTATGGAAGGTTGCAGCAAATACTGCAGTTATTGCGTAGTTCCCTATACACGAGGGGAAGAGATTAGCCGCCCATTCGATGACGTTTTGGCTGAATGCTATCAATTGGCTGCGCAAGGGGTTCGCGAAATCAACCTTCTTGGTCAAAATGTGAATGATTACCGCGGCCCGATGGAAAATGGAGATATTGCTGATTTGGCCTTATTGATTCATTACTTATCCGCAATTGATGGCATTGGCCGGATTCGTTTCACTACGTCTCATCCCTTGGCTTTTTCAGACAACCTAATTAATGCCTATGCAGAAATTCCGCAATTGGCAAATCATCTTCATTTACCCGTTCAAAGTGGCTCAGACAAAATTCTAATGATGATGAAACGAGGCTATACTGCGATGGAGTTTAAATCTAAAATTCGCAAGCTCCGTAAAGTTCGTCCCGATATTCGACTTTCAACTGACATTATCGTTGGTTTCCCTGGCGAAACGGATGAAGACTTTCAGGCAACAATGGATTTGGTGCACGAAATTGGTTTCGACACCTCTTTTAGTTTCATCTACAGCCCACGCCCTGGAACACCAGCTGCTAACTTAGCCGATGAAACTCCTATGGAAGTCAAAAAGCAAAGGCTACAAATTTTGCAAAACAGACTCTTAATCCAAGCCTCTCATTATAGCCAATCCATGGTGGGCAGCACTCAACGCATTCTTGTTACAGGAACATCTAAGAAAAATGCGCAGCAACTTGCCGGACGAACCGAGTGCAACCGAGTCGTGAATTTTGATGGCCCAACGAGTTTAATAGGGCAGTTTGTTGATGTTCATATCAATGAAGCCCTGCCCAACTCATTACGAGGCCGCCTGGTGACAGAGCCTGTATCGGCATGATTGACTTAAGCAACCAAGATGTTTTCATACCCCGTGAGTATCATGGCCAAAGAATTGACGTGGTGCTCGCGCAACTGTTTCCTGATTTTTCAAGATCACAGCTAAGCTCCTGGCTTAAAGATGGACAAATTACTTTAAATGGAAAAACATGCAAACCTAAGGATAAAGCTCAAACGGGTGATCACATACAATTAAACGTTAAATTCAATGAAAACCAAAACCAGGAAAATCTTCCTGAAGAAATTCCCCTTGATGTAGTTCATGAAGACGAACACTTGCTAATCATCAATAAGCCAGCAGGTTTGGTGGTGCATCCAGGAGCCGGTAACCGAGAGCACACTCTGGTCAATGCACTGTTGCATCATGCCCCGCAATTAATCAATTTACCTCGGGCAGGTATCGTTCATCGCCTCGATAAGGATACTACCGGTTTACTCATTGTAGCTAAAACATTGCCTGCACATACCAAACTTATACGACAAATGCAGGCTCGTGAAATAAATCGCTGCTACATCACACTCGTCCAAGGCCATCTCATTTCCGGTGGTGAAATCACCACTTTTTTTGGCCGCCACCCACGTAACCGGTTGAAAATGGCGGTTTGTTCCCAAGGTAAGGAAGCCATTACCTGTTATTCCCTTCGTAAACAGTATGGAGACTACACTCTTCTTGATGTACAACTCTTAACAGGACGCACTCATCAGATCCGGGTTCATATGGCTTATATCAATCATCCTGTTGTCGGTGATCCTTTGTATGGCGGCAGAATGCGCTTCCCTGCCCAAGCCGATGCCGATTTCAGAGAAATGATAAGCAATTTCCGCCGCCAAGCCTTGCATGCCGCCTATCTTTCTTTTTTCCATCCTGAGTCGCAGGAGGAATTGACATTCGAGGCTCCTTTACCGGATGATTTTCGTTATCTTCTTGAAGTT